>NZ_JABZED010000063.1:0-830 GCF_013416675.1 Salinispora sp. H7-4 | reverse complement strand
GCCGTCGCCGGTGCTGTGTTGGGAGCGGGCGGCGTTGATGGCGACGCCGGGTGCGGTGAGGTCGGGTTTGAGTGCGCCGGTGCGGGCCAGGGGTCCGACGCTGGAGAAGTCGGCGAGTTGGTCCTGTTTGTCGACGGCGCCGACGGTGAGGGCACTTTCGGCGGTGCCAGGCGAGCCGATCAGGCCGGAGTTGTTGCCGGCGGCGACGACGAAGAGGGTGTCGTGCTGTGCGGAGAGGCTTTCCACGGCGAGCGCCATCGGGTCGAGTCCGTCGGCTTGGCCGCCGCCGAGGCTCATGTTGATGATGTCGGCGCCGGATTCGGCGGCCCACTGCATGCCGGCGATGATCCAGGAGTCGTAGCCGTACCCGTTGTCGTTGAGGACTTTGCCGACGATCAGGTCGGCTGCGGGTGCGACGCCGGTGTTGTCGCCGTTGGAGGCGGCGCCGGTGCCGGCGATGGTGGAGGCGACGTGGGTGCCGTGTCCGTTGACGTCGGTGGTGTCTTCGTCGGGGACGAAGCTCACCATGTCCTGGATCTGATCCACGAGGTCGGGGTGGGTGGGGTCGATGCCGGTGTCGAGGACGGCGACGGTGGCGCCGTCGCCGTTGTAGCCGGCGTCCCAGGCTTCGGGGGCGCCGATTTGGGGGACGCTGTCGGCGAGGTCGGCGTGGACCTGGCCGTCGAGCCAGATTTTCGCAGCGCTGGTGCCTTCGCGGTTGGCGTCGGACCCGGACCCGGACCCGGAGCCGGAGCCGGAGCCGGAGCCGGAGGTGGTGGCCTCGGTGGTGAGGGTGGTCCAGAGGGTGCGGGTGTCTTCTTTGTCGGTGG
>NZ_JABZED010000062.1:0-998 GCF_013416675.1 Salinispora sp. H7-4 | reverse complement strand
GGTGGTCTTCGGGAGTTGGCGGCTGGTGGTGGTGTTTCGGGTCGGGTGGTGTCGGGTGGGACGGCGGTGTTGTTTACGGGTCAGGGGTCGCAGTGGGTGGGGATGGGTCGGGAGTTGGCGGGGGCGTTTCCGGTGTTTGCGGGGGTGTTGGATGAGGTTTGTGGGGTTTTTGGGTCGTTGTTGGGGGGTGATTTGCGTGAGGTGATGTTTGTGGATTCGGGTGGGGTGTTGGGGGAGACGGGGTGGGCGCAGCCGGCGTTGTTTGCGTTTGAGGTGGCGTTGTTTCGGTTGGTGGAGTCGTGGGGTGTGGTTCCGGATTTTGTGGTGGGTCATTCGGTGGGGGAGTTGGTGGCGGCGTATGTGTCTGGGGTGTGGTCGTTGGAGGATGCGTGTCGGGTGGTGGCGGCTCGGGGTGGGTTGATGCAGGGGTTGTCGGTGGGTGGGGCGATGTTGGCGGTGGGTGTGGGGTTGGGTGAGGTGGATTTTGGTGGGTTGGATGTGGCGGCGGTGAATGGTCCTCGGTCGGTGGTGGTGTCGGGGTCGGTGGAGGAGGTGGTGGAGTTGGAGGGGGTGTTGGGTGGTTTGGGGGTGTGGTGTCGGCGGTTGGGGGTGTCGCGTGGTTTTCATTCGCGGTTGATGGATCCGATGGTGGGGGAGTTTGGGCGGGTTGTGGGTGGGGTGGAGGCGGGTGTGGGTGGTGGTGTTGCGGTGGTGTCGACGGTGACGGGGGATGTGGTGTCGGGTGAGGTGTTGGGGTCGGTGGGGTATTGGGAGGGGCAGGTGCGGGGGACGGTGCGGTTTGCGGATGCGGTGGGGTCGTTGGTGGGGCGTGGGGTGTCGCGGTTTGTGGAGGTGGGTCCGGATAGTGTGTTGTCGGGGATGGTGGGGGAGTGTGTGTCGGGGGCGGTGGTGGTGGGGTTGCAGCGTGGTGGTGGTGGTGAGGTGGGTCGGTTTGTGGAGGGGATGGGGCGGTTGTGGGTGTCGGGTGTGGATTTGGA
>NZ_JABZED010000061.1:0-4441 GCF_013416675.1 Salinispora sp. H7-4 | reverse complement strand
AGTTTGTGTCGTGGCGGTTGGTTGATGTGTTGCGTGGTGTGGAGGGGGCGCCGTCGCTGGATCGGGTTGATGTGGTGCAGCCGGTGTTGTGGGCGGTGATGGTGTCGCTTGCGGGGTTGTGGCGTTCGTTTGGTGTGGAGCCGGATGCGGTGGTGGGTCATTCGCAGGGTGAGATTGCGGCTGCGGTGGTGGCGGGTGGTTTGTCGTTGCGTGATGGTGCGTTGGTGGTGGCGTTGCGTAGTGCGGTGATCGCGGAGGTGTTGGCGGGTCGGGGTGCGATGGCCTCGGTGGGTCTGCCGGAGGGGCGGGTGCGTGATCGTCTGGTTGCGTATGACGGTCGCTTGTCGGTGGCCACGGTCAACGGCGCGTCGTCGGTGGTGGTGACCGGTGATCGGGACGCGGTGGACGAGCTGATCGCCACGTTGGATGCCGAGGGTGTGCGGGCCAGGCGGGTGAACATCGACTATGCGTCGCATTCTGCGCAGGTGGAGTTGATTGAGCAGCGGTTGTTGGAGGTGTTGGCGGGGGTGGTTCCTCGGTCGTCGAGTGTGCCGTTCTATTCGACGGTGACCGGGGGTGTGGTGGACACCGTGGGGTTGGATGCCGGTTATTGGTTTGCGAATCTGCGACAGCGGGTGCGGTTCGACGAGGCGACTCGGGTGTTGTTGGGGGCGGGGATGGGGGTGTTTTTGGAGTGTAGTGCGCATCCGGTGTTGACGGTGGGTATTGAGGAGACCGCTGCGGATGTGGGTGTTGAGGTTGCGGCGGTGGGTTCGTTGCGTCGGGGTGAGGGTGGGTGGCGTCGGTGGCTTGTCTCGGTGGGTGAGGCGTTTGTGCGGGGGGTGTGGGTGGATTGGTCGTCGGCGTTGCCGGCTCGGCCGCGGGGTGAGGTGTTGTTGCCGACGTATCCGTTCCAGCGTCGGCGTTATTGGATCAACGCTACTGGTGGTACTGCGGATCTTGGTTCGGCTGGTCTGGGTTCGGCTGGTCATCCGTTGTGGGGGGCTGCGGTGACTATGGCGGAGTCGGGGGAGGTGTTGTTCACTGGCCGGTTGTCGTTGGATGCTCATCCGTGGTTGGCCGAGCATGCTGTGTCGGGCAGGGTGTTGTTGCCTGGTGCTGGTTTCGTTGAGCTTGTTCTGCATGCGGGTGATCATGTTGGTTGTGGTCGGGTGGAGGAGTTGACGCTGCACGCGCCGTTGTTTTTGCCGGAGCAGGGTGCTGTTCAGGTGCAGTTGTTGCTCGGTGCGGCTGATGATGGGGGCCGTCGTCCGGTGAGTGTGCATGCCCGGTTGGAGCATGCCGATCCGGATTTGCCGTGGACCCGGCATGCGGCGGGCGTCCTTTCGGCTGAGGTTGTCGATCCCGGTTTCGACTTGGCGGTGTGGCCGCCGTTGGGGGCGGTGCCGGTGTCGACGGTGGGGTTGTATGACGATTTGGTGGCTCAGGGTTATGAGTATGGTCCGGTGTTTCAGGGTGTGCAGGCTGCGTGGCGGGTTGGTGAGGTGGTGTTTGCGGAGGTTGCTCTTCCGCAGGAGGCGTTTGCGGATGCGGGTCGGTTCGGTGTGCATCCGGCGTTGTTGGATGCGGCGTTGCATGCGGTGGGGATTGGTGAGCCGGTGCCGGCGGGTCGTGCGCCGTATCTGCCGTTTGCGTGGACTGATGTCACGCTCTTTGCTGCTGGTGCGACTGCTTTGCGGGTGAAGGTCACCTTGGCTGGTCCGGAGTCGGCGACGCTGTATCTGGCTGATCCTGAGGGGAGCCCGGTTGCTGTCGTTGGTTCGTTGGTGTCGCGTCCGGTGCAACTCGAGGCTGCGGTACCGACCGATGGTGACCTCTACCGCGTCGACTGGACCACCGTTCCCACCGGCACCGCTCCTGAGTCGTGGGGCTACCTGGAGGGGCTCGGGCTCGGCGTACCCGACGTCGTGCTCGCCCCGCTCACCCGGGCCGACGACGCCACCGACCCGGCCACCGCTGCCCGTACGGCGACGGGGGAGGTCCTCGCCATGCTGCAGTCCTGGCTGGCCGACCCGGCCCAGGCTGCCGCCCGGCTGGTAGTGATCACCGATGGTGCCGTTGATGGTGGTGTGGATGTGGTTCATGCTCCGGTGTGGGGTTTGGTGCGTGCTGCGCAGGCGGAGAATCCGGGTCAGTTCGTGTTGGTGGATGTGGATTCGGGGACTGGGGTGGAGGAGATTCTGGCGGCGGTGGGTACGGGGGAGCCGGAGTTGTCGTTGCGGGGTGGGCAGGTGCGGGTGCCGCGGTTGGTTCGTGCGGGTGCGGGTGCGGGTGCGGGTGCGGGTGCGGGTGTGGGTGTGTGGGGTGAGGGCACGGTGTTGGTTACTGGTGGTACTGGTGTGTTGGGTGCGTTGGTGGCGCGGTATTTGGTGGCGGTGCATGGGGTTCGGGATTTGGTGTTGGTGTCGCGGCGGGGTGTGGCGGCGCCGGGTGCGGTGGAGTTGCGTGCTGAGTTGATGGGGCTTGGTGCGGTGGTGGAGGTGGTGGCGTGTGATGTGGCTGATCGGGATGCTGTTGCTGTTTTGTTGGATGGTGTTCCTGGGTTGAGTGCTGTGGTGCATACGAGTGGTGTGTTGGATGATGGTACGGTGGCTGGTTTCACTGAGGCGCAGTTGGATTCGGTGTGGCGGGCTAAGGCGGCGTCGGCGTGGCATTTGCATGAGTTGACTCGTGGTCGGGAGTTGGCGGCGTTTGTTTTGTTTTCTTCTGCTGCGGGGGTGGTGGATGGTTCTGGTCAGGGTAATTATGCGGCGGCGAATGTCTTTTTGGATGCGTTGGCGGGGTTGCGGCGGGGTCTTGGTTTGCCGGCGGTGTCGTTGGCGTGGGGGTTCTGGGAGCAGCGTAGTGGGATGACGGCGCATTTGGGTGATGCCGAGGTGGCTCGGATGGCGCGTTCTGGTGTTTTGCCGCTTGGTTCGGAGCGGGGTTTGGCGTTGTTTGATGCGGCGGTGGGGGCTGATGAGTCGGTGTTGGTGCCGATCCGGTTGGATATGGCGGCGTTGCGTGCTCAGGGGCAGCAGATGCCGGCGCTTTTCCGTGGTTTGGTGCGGTTGCCGGCTCGTCGGGCGGCGGGTGGTGGGGCGGTTCCGGTGGGTGGTTCTGCCCTTGAGCGGCAGTTGGCGGCGCTTGGTGTGGATGATCAGCATCGGATGTTGTTGGATTTGGTGCGGGTGAATGTGGCTGGTGTTCTTGGTCATGATGGTGTGGCCGCGGTGGAGCCGGCGCGGGCGTTTCGTGATTTTGGTTTTGATTCTCTTGCGGCGGTGGAGTTGCGGAATCGGCTTAATGTTGCTGTCGGGTTGCGGTTGCCGGCGACTCTGGTTTTTGATTATCCGAATCCTACGGCGCTTGCCGGCTATCTGCATGGTCGGATTCTTGGGGTGGGGGCTCCTGCGGCTTCTGTGGTGGCTACGCCGGTTGTCGGTGATGAGCCGGTGGCGATTGTTGCGATGAGTTGTCGTTTTCCGGGTGGGGTGGTGACTCCGGAGCAGTTGTGGGAGTTGTTGGAGGGTGGTGTTGATGCGGTTTCCGGGTTTCCTACTGATCGGGGTTGGGATTTGGTGGGTATGTATGATCCGGAGCCTGGTAAGCCGGGGAAGACGTATTCGTTGGAGGGTGGTTTCCTCTATGATGCGGCCGATTTTGATGCGGACTTTTTTGGGATTAGTCCGCGGGAGGCGGTCGCGATGGATCCGCAGCAGCGGTTGCTGCTGGAGACCTCGTGGGAGGCGTTGGAGCGGGCCGGGATTGATCCGACTTCGCTTAAGGGTAGCGGTACTGGTGTGTTCGCCGGGGTGATGTATCACGACTATGCCAGCCGGTTGCCGGAGGTTCCCGAGGAGTTGGCGGGTTATCTGGGTAATGGCAGCATGGCCAGTGTTGCCTCTGGGCGTATTTCTTACACTCTTGGTTTGGAGGGGCCGGCGGTCAGTGTCGATACCGCTTGTTCGTCGTCGTTGGTGGCGGTGCATCTGGCGGTGCAGGCGTTGCGGTCTGGGGAGTGTTCCCTGGCGTTGGCTGGTGGGGTCACGGTGATGTCTACTCCGGATACGTTTGTGGACTTCAGTCTTCAGCGTGGGTTGGCCGCTGACGGCCGGTGTAAGTCCTTCGCTGCCGGGGCCGATGGCACCGCGATGTCCGAGGGCGCGGGCATGCTGCTGCTGGAGCGGCTTTCCGACGCCGAGCGTCATGGTCATCAGGTGCTGGCGGTGGTGCGTGGCTCGGCGACCAATCAGGATGGTGCGTCGAATGGGTTGACGGCGCCGAATGGTCCGTCTCAGCAGCGGGTCATCCGACAGGCGCTGGCTGCTGCCGATGTTCGTCCGGAGCAGGTTGATCTGGTGGAGGCGCATGGTACGGGTACCACTCTCGGTGATCCGATTGAGGCGCAGGCGATCATTGCTACGTATGGGCAGGGTCG
>NZ_JABZED010000060.1:0-135962 GCF_013416675.1 Salinispora sp. H7-4 | reverse complement strand
GCATGACAGCACGGTGGACCGGACCACGGACGGTACCGGTGCGGTGTCGGAGTTGACGCTGGCCGAGGTGCAGCGGCTGCGGTTGAAGGTGGGCCTGGGCGGCGATCAGGCGCCGTTGACCAAGGAGCGGGTGCCGACCCTGGCCGAGGCGATGGCGCAGGTGAAGGGCCGGGCCCTGGTCAACCTGGACAAGGCGTGGGACATCCGGGACGAGGCGTACGACGTCCTGGTCGACACCGGAACCCTGGACCACGTCCTGTTCAAGAGCTCGGCGCCGGTCGCGGAGGTGGAGCAGTTCCTCGCCACCGACCCGGAAATCCTCTACGTCCATGTCGTGAAGGAGGAGAACGCCGGCGACCTCGACGGGTTCACCGACCACCAGCCGGAGGCGTACGAGCTGGTTTTCGACCGGCTCACCGAGCCGCAGATCCAGCCGGCGGTGGTGGCGGCGCTCCGTGAGCGGGCCCGGGTCTGGGTCAACACCCTGTGGTACGGCCTCGCCGCCGGCTACACCGACGAGTCGTCGTTGCGGGATCCGGCGCAGGGGTGGGGTGCGGTGGTGGACCGGCACCAGGCGGACATGATCCAGACTGACAACCCGGAGCAGTTGGTCAGCTGGTTGGCCAGTCGGGACCGGGAGCACGGTGGTCGGGGGGAGTGGCCGTCGTTGCCGAAGGGTTCGGTGCGGGTGCAGGCCGAGGACTACTCGCCGGCGGGTAAGGGGATCGGCTACCACGACCTGGATGACGAGAACCGGGGTGGCACGGCGGCCCGTCAGTACGAGGGCGTGGACATCTGCGACAACAATGCCGCGATCGTGATGTGTTGGATCCGCGGTGGTGAGTGGGTCACGTACACCGTCGAGGTGCCGAAGTCCGGCAACTATCGGGTGAGCGCCCGGATGTCGTCGCCGTACTTCCCGGCGGGGCGGTTCTCGATGACCTTCGACGGTCAGTCGACGACCGGCCCGGTGAACGTGGCGGGCACGACCTCGCACGACGCCTTCGAGCTGCAGGAGATCGAGGGGACCCAGTACCTGCGGAAGGGTACGCACGAGTTCGAGGTGCGGATGGACGAGGACGCCTACCAGAACTTCAACATCGACTACTTCCAGTTCGACCGCGTCAAGCAGTGACCCGCTGATCCGCTGACCGCTCGCGGATCGGCTGGCGAAGGCGAGTGGCCACCCCGGTCCGCCCCGGGTGGGTCACTCGCTTTCGGCGTACCGCCGCCGGGTCGCTATACCCACAGCAGGAATCGGCGGTACAGGTCGGACGCGGTGTGGGTCTGGACCTGGGCTAGCTGTTCGGCCGCTTCGGACATGAGGGCACCCAGGTAGACCCGCAGCGCGGTGCGGTCGGTGCGATATTCGGCCAGGAGGGCGTGTCGGGCTGCCGGGCAGGGCCACTCCGCCTGGCAGCTGCCGCACCCCCACAGCGGGCGCATCGGTAGGTGTGGCCGGTCGGCGGCTGGGTCACCCGGACGCGGGGGCCTCGGGCTGGTCGTCATCGCAGCACCCGGAGTGCGATGGCAACCACGACAATCACCAGGATGAGCGCCGCGATCAGCTGGTGCCGGGTGGTGGCGGGCGGCGGGGGAGTGCTCGGCGCGCTCGGCCGCACCCGGTCGCCGTCGGGCAGCGGCGGCGACCCGTGCGGGTCGCGGTACGCGCGCCGGCCAGCGTGCGCCGGCTGGTCGGCGGTCGGGTCGTCAGGGGCCATCACAGTCTCCGCAGCCCCGCGAGCACCGCGGCGAGGAGGTCGGCACCGGGAGCGGTGTGGACGACGCGGGCCCGGCCGACCACCCGCCCACCGGAGAGCAGCCGCTCCAACTCCCCGGCGGAGACAGCCGCCGCGTGGTCGGGGCTGATCGCGTCGGCGAGCGCGGCGCGGCGCCTCCGTCGCGGTAGAGGTGGTGGCGCGGTGGTGATCGTTGGCACGGCTCGCCTCCCGGCTGTGGTGGTTGCTGGTTGGTGGTTGCGGTCCGGCAGCGCCTCCGGCGGGGTCGGGCCCGCACCGGTTCACGCCGTCTACCGGCAGTTTTCCGACAGTTGTGGGGCGAACACACCGCGTAGTACTAGGTTTTTGGGACGTCTGGAACGTTTGAGGGAGGTTGGAGCATGAACCACGCAGTCATCGCGGCGATGGCGGAGGCGGGTGAGACCGCCGAAAGCCTCGCAGCTCAGATCGGGGTGGATCCGAAGACGGCCGCGAAGTGGGCGAGCCGTGGCCGGATTCCCCAGACCCGGCACCGCGCGAAGGTGGCCGCGATCCTCAAGCGGGAGGTGGAGGAGCTGTGGCCGGATGCGGTGCGGCGCCGCGAGCCGGCGTGGTTCCGTCCGTGGGTAGACATCGAACGCGAAGCGGTGTCGATCCGCACTTTTGAGCTCGCCTGGGTGCCGGGCCTACTGCAGACCGCGGCGTACGCGCGGGCGACCCTCGCCGGTGAGGCGCTCAGCCCCGAGACGGTCGAGGAGCTGGTCGACGCGCGGATCAAGCGGCAGGCGATCCTGCGCCGGGACCGCGCGCCGATGTTCATCGCGGTGCTGGACGAGCTGGTCCTCCGCCGCTCCGCCTACGGCGACCGTGGGTTGATGCGGGAGCAGTGCGAGCAGTTGGTGGCCTCCGCGGAGTTACCGAACGTGTCGATCCATGTCGTGCCGCTCTCGGCGGGTATGCACCCTGGTCTCGGCGGTCCGTTCACCCTCGCCGAGTTGGAGAAGGGCACAGTGGTGGCCCATGTGGACAGCCAGGCCAAGGCGCAACTGGTCGATGGCGTCACGGATATTGCTACGCTGAGTCGACGGTGGGAACGCATCCGTGGGGAGGCTCTCTCCCGGGCGCAGTCCCGAGACCTGCTCAGGGAAGCGGCAAGTTCATGGACCTGATCGGCGCGCGGTGGCGCAAGAGCAGTAAGAGCGGCAACAACGGCGGCAACTGTGTCGAGGTCGCCGGTAACCTTCCCGGCGTCGTGGGGGTCCGGGACTCCAAGGACCCGGCCGGGCCGGCGTTGGTCTTCGGGCCGGCGGCGTGGCGGGCGTTCGTCGCCCAACTCCCCGGCCAGCCCTGACCCCACCCCCACCGGGCCGGGCAACTCTGCCCAAGCCCTGGGCAGCCCCGACCACTCGGTAAACACTGAACCCCCAACCCGGCCCGCCTGCCAGGTTGGGGGTTCAGTCGATCTGGGTGGGTTCGACGTGCGGATCAGGCGGCAGTCGATCCTGCGTCGGGACGGTGCCGAGGTTTAGCCAGCCGATCTTCAGTGCGTGACCCTCATCGAGGCGATCATCCGGCCGACTCGTCCGGTCTGTACCTTTTTGGGGGTTATTTTCGTATATGCGGGTCCACGTGAATTTTACTGGCTTAGCTCAAGGAGGTTGCTGCCGCCTGCCGGGTAGCCGAGGTCGATCTGCCCCTGGGGCGGTCGGTTCCTCGCCGTTCACGGGGAAGGACGTAGAGATCGCCATGAACCATCAGCGTCAGGAACGCGAACTGTGCCGCTCTGGCTCACGTAGGGCGGGTTCACGGTGGTGGGCTGTTGGACTGGCCGGGGTCGCCGGCCTAGCCCTCACCGGTACCGCGGTCGGTGTCGCCGGCGGGCCGGCTGCCGGCTCCGTCGGAGGGACTTTCGCTGCCGCCGACGATCAGCCCGGAAAGCCTGATCGACGCAGTGCTGAGAGTCACCGCACCGAAGGAAGGGCCGATGGCGAGGTGTCGGGGAAGAAGCGGGAGAAGTCGAAGGGCATTCCGGTGCCGTGTGACGCGGACAAGCTGATCGCCGCGATCACCCTCGCCAACGCCCGCGACGGCGCCATCCTCGACCTCGCCAGCAAGTGCACCTACCTGCTCACCGCCAACCTCGACGGCAGTGGCCTCCCCGCCATCACCGCCCCGATCACCCTCAACGGCGGCAAACACACCGTCATCGAACGCGCCGCCGCCGTCGAACAGTTCAGAATCCTCACCGTCGATGTCGGCGGCGACCTCACCCTCAACCACCTCACCATCACCGGCGGATACGCCGACAGCGACGGCGGCGGCATCCTCGTCAACACCGGCGGGGCACTCACCACCAACCACAGCACCATCACCCGCAACATCGCCGCAGACAACGGCGGTGGCATCGCCAACGACGGCACCACCCTGGTCAAACACTCCACGCTCGGTCGCAACACCTCTGGCATTCTCGGCGGCGGAATTAGCAGCTCCGGCGTGCTTGAAGTAACCAAGTCCAGCGTGCGCGCAAATGTCACCGCCGCTGGCGGTGGGGTGGCAACTACGGGGACTGCGCTGGTCCAGCGCAGCACCATCTCCGACAATTCGGCTCAGGATGTTGTCGGTGGCATCATCGTGAACGGTGGTTCGGCGGTTGTCGAGGACAGTAGCGTTTCGGGCAACACGGCTAACGGGGCGGTCGGTGGAATCCTTGCCAACGTAGGCACGCAGGTGTACCTCTCCTCGGTCACCCTCGCCAAGAACGTCGCGGGCGAGCTGGCGGGCGCTCTGGCCATTGAGACCGGCGGCACGATGACCGTTGTGGACAGCACTGTCGAGAACAACCGGGCGGGCACCAATGGTGGTGGAATCTACAACGCCGACGAGCTGACCCTGTTGAACACGAAGATCGTCGGGAATCAGGCCGACCTGGGTGGCGGCATCTACAACGCCGCCACGGGGACGGCCACGCTGTACAACACCAAGGTCATTAAGAATATCGCGGTCACCGACGGCGGCGGCATCTTCAACGAGGCGGGTGGCACCGTCCTGCTGAACCCCGCCACCGGCACTGTGGTGATCAAGAACCGGCCGAACAACTGCTCCGGCATCGTGCCCGGCTGCGCCGGGTAACGAATCGCGCACAATCCGATTCACGAGGGTCCCGTTTTGCCGTGTGCCGGCGAGGCGGGACCCTCCGCCGTTCCCACCGTGGGCCCGCTCGCTCGGGGCGGCGGCTAGTCGAAGCTGTCCGGAAGCAGGCTCTGGCCCAGATGGATGTTGCGCACCGAATTGATGGCCACGTCGACTACCGACGGGCCGGGCTCGGCAAGCGCACGGGGCAGTACGTCGACCAGCTCCTCCTCGCTGGAGACCCGGTAGCCGTTCGCCCCGAATGACCGGGCATAGGCGGCGGAGTCGAGGAACCCCAGGTCAACACCGTGGGCGCGGCCGTATTTGAGCCGCTCCTCGAAGCGGGTCATGTCGTAGGCGCCGTCCCGGAAGATGACATGCGTGAAGGTGAGGCCGAGGCGTACCGCGGTCTCGAGTTCCGCGCTGGAATACAGAAATCCGCCGTCGCCGGAGACCGACACCACCTGTCGTCCTGGCCGTACGAGGCAGGCGGCCATGGCCCAGGGCAGGCCGACGCCGAGCGTCTGTTGACCGTTGGAGAACAGCAGGTGCCCTGGCTCGTGCACGCGGAAATGCTGCGCCATGTGCAGATAGAACGAGCCAATGTCGCAGGCCACCGTGGCGTCGTCGGCCAGCAGTTCACGCAGCTTGAGAACGACTGCCGGCGGTTCGAGGCCGCGGGAGTCGTCCGAGGCGGAGCGCGCCTCCAGGTCGATCTCGGCGAGCGCCCGCCGTTGGGCGTCCATCAGCTCCCTGAACTCGGGCTCGAGGCGGAGCCCGGCGAGCGGTCCGGCCAGCTGCCGGAGCGTGGCGGCCAGGTCGCCCCGCAGCTCGAGCGTCGGTTGGTAGTGGTTGCCGAGTTCCGCGGGGATGGAGTCGACGTGCACGATGGTGCGCGTCGAATCGGTATTCCAGGCGGCGGAGGCGTACTCCACCTCGTCGTAGCCGACGGTCAGCAGCAGATCCGCGTGTGCCATCACGACGTCGCCGGGCAGGTTGCGGAACACCCCGACTCGCCCGGCCCAGTGGTGGTCGAGTTCGCGGGACAGCACCCCGGCGGCCTGAAAGGTCTCCACGACCGGAAGCTCGGTCTCGCCGATCAGGGCGCGCAGGGCGTGGCTGGCCTCCGGTTCACCGGAGCGCATGCCCGCGAGCACCACCGGCCGCCGCGCCGAGCGGATGAGCCGTACCGCCTCGGCGACCGCCTCGGGCGGTGCCGCGTTCAGCCGGGGCACCGGCGCCGGCCGGTGCAGGGTCTGCGCGGTCGACGCGGCGAGTACGTCCTGGGGAAGCACCACCGCGGCGGCTCCTCGGGGCTCGGTGGTCGCGGTACGGATGGCCTTGCTCAGCGCCTCGCAGACGTTGTCCGGGTCGGAGACCTCGCCGGTGTACCTCGTCACCGTGGCGAGCAGGGCGGCGGAGTGGAATGACTGCTGCGCGCGTTTGAGCCGGTTGACGCGGGACGCCGCGCCGCAGAGGGCGATGACCGGGTCCTGCTCCGTCGTCGCCGTCAGCAGGCCGGTGGCGAGGTTGGCGGTGCCGGGTCCGGAGGTCACCAGCACGGCACCGGGGATGCCGGTGAGGCGGCCGACCGCCGCGGCCATGAACGCCGCGTTCTGCTCGTGACGGCACACGATCAGCTGGGGCCCACCGTCCGTCAGCGCGTCGTACATCGCGTCGACCTTGGCTCCGGGGACGCCGAAAACGTACTGCACGCCGTACGCCTGCAACACCTCGACGACGCGCTGGGCAACGCGAGTCGGGTTGGATTCCGTCGTACCCACCGTAGCCTTTCCCCCTCATCCTCCGTGTGCTTGCTCCGCCGGAGGTACCCGTGCTGCGTGAACCCATGCGGCCGTCCACGGTCAGGACTCCCCGGGCCCACCGGAAGCGTGGGTGTGTAGCTCATCTGGGGTCGTACGCTCGTCGTCGCCTGCCGGTGTGAGTCCGGCCCGGGTAGCTGCCAGGAGGCCCGGTAGCAGGCTGGCGGCTCGGTCTGGAAACGGGTCGGGTCGAAGCCCGGCGTCGAAAGCCTGTCAGGGGGAGCGACTGAGCGACACCGGGCTCTGCACCATGGGGCAGCACGGAACGGCCGGGGTTACTCGTCAGGGGCGTCAACGGGTTCCTGTGCTACGCTGACCGAGTTGTAGTTTTGATTTCCCGTAGACGTTCTTTCGGCGCTTGATGGGGCATCTGAAGTCCATCAGGCGCCTTTCGTTTCGTGTCGTTTCGACGCGGGTAATCAACGCGGCGGCGGAAGGGGACCGCACAGTGCGGCCTCTGACAGCCTGCGAAGGAGCAGACATGACTACCGGTACCGTGAAGTGGTTCAACGCCGACAAGGGCTTCGGCTTCATCAGCCCGGACGGCGGCGGCGCCGACGTCTTCGCCCACTTCTCCGCGATCTCGGCGAGCGGCTTCCGCAGCCTCGACGAGAATCAGAAGGTGGAGTTCGACATCACCCAGGGCCAGAAGGGCCCGCAGGCGGAGAACATCCGCCCGCTTTGATCCACATTCGCAGACGGCGGCCCGACTGGTTCAGCGGGCCGCCGTTCGGCGTTCCATGCGTATACCCCGGCATCGCGAAGATCTCTGATCGCGGCTAATAGTTCGTTTGCCCAGGGCAGGCCGACACTGCCGGCGGTTCGAGGCCGCGGGAGTCGTCCGAGGCGGAGCGCGCCACCAGGTCGATCTCGGAGCGCGTACGCCGACCCGTAATGAGTGCACGTACGCGGTCCGCGGAGTCAGAACCCCGGCGAACGCCGGGAACCCGGCTCGGGTTGGTGCGCGGCGGCGGCCGGTAGTCGTACGGTGGCCGTCAGTCCCTGCCCGGGTGCCGAGCCCAGTGCCACGGTGCCGCCGTGCGCCTCGATGATGTCGCGGACGATGGCCAGGCCCAGTCCGGTGCCGCCGGGTGCGGCCCGCCCGGGGTCGGCGCGCCAGAACCGGTCGAAGGCGTGCGCCAGCCCCGGGGCGTCGAGCCCGGGCCCCTCGTCGTGCACGACGAGTACGGCGTCCGCGTCGTCGCGGTGGACGCGAACCTCGACCGCCGTGCCGGGTGGGGTGTGCCGAACCGCGTTGCCGACCAGGTTCTGCACCACCTGGCGGAGCGCGGTCGCGTCGCCGGTGACGGTGACCCCCTCGTCGGCGGCGAGGGTGAGTCGATGGTGCGCGGCGGTGACCCGGAGGCTGTCCAGCACGTCCGCGCAGACGCGGCCGAGGTCGACCGCGGCGCGCGCCAGCGGTTGGTGCGCGTCCAGCCGGGCCAGGGTGAGGAGCTGCTCGACGAGGGCCCCCATCCGGGTGCTCTCGGTACGGATCCGGCGCATCGCCTCGTCCACGCCGTCCCAGTCGGTGATTCCGTCGTTGAGGTAGAGGTCGGCCCAGCCGTGTACCGCGCTCAGCGGGGTGCGCAGCTCGTGCGAGGCGTCGGCGACGAAGGTCCGCGTCAACGCCTCGCTGCGTTCCCGCTGGTCGAACGCCTCGTTCAGCGCGGTGGCGACGGTGCCGATCTCGGTGCGAGGGTCGCCCACGGGTACGCGTCGGCGCAGGTCGCCGCGGCCGATCTCCCGGGCGGTGTCCGCCATGGCGCGCAGCGGTCGTAGCCCGGTGGTGAGTACCAGCCGGGCCAGCGCCACCCCCAGGACGACGATGAGCAGCCCGGCGATCCCCTGGACCAGGACCAGCCGGCGCAGCGTCGCCGCGTTGTCCGCCAGGGATACCCCGACCACCAGCCCGGTTACCGGAAGGACCTGCCCGTTGATCTCTACCGGGAGGGCCTGCTCGGGGGGAAGCAGCTCGCGGCGCACCCGTAGTGCCGTCTCCGGGTCGGCGCCGATGGTCACCGGGTGCGCCGGCAGCTCGTTGACCGGCGGCACCACGGGCGGCCGGGAGTCACCATGCTGTATCGGGTGCCGGGCCAGCACCAGGTCGCCCTCGGCGTCGTAGAGGGCCAGGTAGGCGTTGGTGGGTACGAGCTGTTCCATGCCGGCGGTGGGCAGGGCCGGCCCGGCGAGGCGGGCGCGCGCCAAACCCCGGTCGAGGACCAGCTCGATGGTGTTGTCGACCCGTTCGTCGAGGAATCGACGTAACGCCAGGTAGGCGGTGACATCGGCGGCCAGTAGCCCGACCACCAGCAGCGCTACCGTGCCCACCAGCAGTCGGCCGCGGAGGCTCCGCACGGCCGGCCGCCTCATTCGGGCGGTTCCCGCAGGACGTAGCCGAAGCCGCGTACCGTGTGCAGCAACGGCGGGTCCGAGATATCGATCTTGCGCCGGAGTTGGCTGACGAACTTTTCCACCACCCCCGGATCGCCGGGGAAGTCGTACTGCCAGACCTGGGCCAGGATCTGCTGCTTGGACAGGACCCGGCCGGCGTTTTCCAGCAGGTGCCGCAGCAGCCGGAACTCGGTCGGCGACAGCTCGACCGGCGTGCCCGCCCGGGTGACCGTGTGCGCGTCCTCGTCGAGTTCCAGATCGGCGACGGCGAGCCGGTTGGCGACGGCGAGCCGGTTGGCAGCGCCGGGCCGCCCACCGAGGCGGCGCAGCACCGCGTTCACCCGGGCGACCACCTCCGCCACGCTGAACGGCTTGGTGATGTAGTCGTCGCCGCCGAGGTTCAGCCCGGTGAGCCGATCCTCCAGCGAGTCCTTCGCGGTCAGGAAGACCACCGCGAGCTCCGGGAGCCCGCGGCGCAGGTCGTGGACCAGGTCGAAGCCGGAGCCGTCGGGCAGCATCACGTCCACGATCGCCAACTCCGGAGCCAGCTCGCCGGCGACCGCCAGCGCCTCGGACCGGGAGCCGGCGGACCGGGCGTCGAACCCGGCGACCCGTAACGTGCGCAGCAGCAGCTCGGCCAGGGCCGGCTCGTCGTCCACCACCAGCACGCGGGCCCGCCAGACCGAGCTCAGCTCGGCGGTGGAGCCCGGCCGCGGTTGCCGGGCGGAACGTCCTGTGGGTCCGGCCATGGCGTCAGTATCTCCGGCACGGGGACCGGGGAACCTGCCAATCGGCTGCCGAACGGCTGACGGTTTGCTGAAGGCCCGACGGACCGTCCGCGGAACGCCCCCGGTGGCGACCGGTCCGCGTCGCCCGATCCGGATCGTCAGCAAACCGGAAGGTACGCCGGAGGGGACCGGCAGGTCGGTGCGGTTGCCTTGGGGCATGAGCCGGACTGATCTGCCGACCAGGGCCCGCCGACCGAGCCGGACCAGGTCCCGCCGCACCGATCGCCCGCTGGCCCGCCGGTTACGGTTGCCGCTGGTGCTGGTCGTCGTCGCGCTGGTGCTCTCCTACGGCGCCGATCGGTTCCTCGCCGCCGCGGTCGAACGGCGGGTGTCCGCGGCGGTCGGCTGTCGCCTCGACGGCGCCGAGCTGACCACCTCGCTGCCCGGCCCGCTCATCACTCCGCGACTACTGACCGGCGACCTGGGCGACGTGACCGTGCAGGGCATCGTCGACACCGAGGCCGGGCCGACCCACCTCCAGCTCTCCCTGCGTGACGTGCACGCCCGGCCGTTCTCGGACGAACCGGTTGACGTGGCCGGCGCCGAGGCGGCAATCACCCTGCCGTACGACCAACTGCCCGGCACCGAAGCGGGCCAGCAGTGGTTCGAGAACGCCGGTGACCAACTCGCCGTGGTCCGGCCGGGCGTGGTCCTGGGCGGCGAGATGCGCGTACTCATGGATCTTGCGTTGGCCGGCGAGGAGCTGGTGCTCACCCCGGCCACGGTGGAGGTGGCCGGGCAACAGCTACCGGTGGACCTGGTCGCCCCGCTGCTCGGCGTACGCGACCCGGCGCTCGCGGGGCAGTTGGAGCCGCGCCAGGTCGCCCTGCCGGGCCTCCCGAACGGTCTGACGCCCGACCGCGTCGCCGTCGGCCCCGACGGCCTGACCCTGCAGGCCAGCCTCGACACCAACGAGCTTGCCGCCGCGGGCGACTGCCGCGCGTGACGCCCCTCGATCCAGTGACCCAGGTCCACCCCACTCCCTTCGGAGGTTTCGGTGCGTAACGCCCTGTACTCGTACGGCCGGCTGGCCGCCCGCCGGCCCTGGCAGCTGCTCACCGCCTGGCTCCTGGTGGCCGCGGCCGTCGTGGGCGCGTGGGTGACGGTGGGCACCAGCATCGACGACGGCATCACCATCCCGGGCAGCGACAGCAGTCGCGCGCAGGAGATCCAGAACGCGGTGTTCCCCGCCTCCGCGCTCGGCAACGGCACCCTGGTGTTCCACGACCCGGACTCCTCGGTCACCGCGCCCGAGGGGCGGGCGGCGATCGAGGCTTCGCTGCTGGCGGTGCGGGATGTGGAAGGGGTGACACAGGTGGTGCCCCCATTTCCGCAGCAGCCCGGCCAGCCCGCGCCGCGGATCAGCGCCGACGGGCACACCGCGTACGCGCAGGTCTACTTCGACGTGCCACCCGCCGCCCTCGGCGAGCAGGATGCCGACCGGGTGTTGGCCGCCGCCACCCCGGCGGTGGAGGCCGGGCTGGAGGTGCTCCCCGGTGGTCAGCTCGCCCAGGCGGCGGCCGGTGATCCGGGGCACCGCAGCGAGTTGATCGGTCTGGCCGTGGCCGCCGTCGTCCTGCTGGTGGCCCTCGGCGCGGCCGCGGCGATGGCCCTACCCCTGCTCTCCGCGCTGGTCGGCCTGGTGCTCGGACTCGCCGCCATCGGGCTGCTCAGTCAGGTAGGAGCGATCCCGGACATCGCGACGACGGTGGCGAGCATGATCTCGCTCGGCGTCGGCATCGACTACGCGCTCTTCATCGTCGTGCGGTACCGCACGGCCCGGCAGGAGGGGCAACCACACGAGCGGGCGTTGGGGGTCGCGGTGGCCACCGCGGGCGCGGCGGTGCTCTTCGCCGGCGCCACTGTCGCCGTCGGCCTGGGTGGCCTGCTGCTGGCCGGGCTGCCGCTGCTGACCTCGCTGGGGTGGACCGCCGCCGTGGCGGTCGGGCTGTCGGTGGTGGCCGCGGTCGGCGTGCTGCCGGCCGTCCTCGGGGTCGTCGGCTCGCGGCTGGACGCCGGGGCGCTGCCCCGGCGTCGCTCGAAGAAGGCGCCGAAGGCGGGCTGGTGGCGCCGGATCGGCGAGCGGACGGCCCGGCGGCCGTGGCTGGCGGTGGTCGGCTCGCTAATGGTGCTGGCGGTCTTCATCGCGCCGGTGGCGGACCTGGAGCTCGGCCAGCAGGACGGCGGCCACGACCCGGTCGGTACGCCCACCCGGCAGAGTTACGACCTGCTGGAGTCGGCGTTCGGCCCGGGCGTGAACGGGCCGCTGCTGGTCGTCGCCGACCTGGGTGACACCGCCCAGACCGACCCGGCCACGGTGCAGCGGCAGGCCGCCGCTCTCGGCTCCGCCCTGGCGGACGTGCCCGGTGTGCAGTCGGTGCAGGGGCCGCGGGTCTCCACCGACGGCAGTGGCGCGCTCTGGCAGGTGGTGCCGACGACCGCGCCCAGCGACCCGGCCACCGGTGACCTCGTCACCCAGCTGCGTGCGGAGATCCTGCCGCCGCTGGCGACCGACGGTACGCAGCTGCACGTCGGCGGCCAGACCGCCGCGAAGATTGATTTCACCGACCAGGTGGCGGAGCGGCTGCCGCTGGTGCTGGCGGTGGTGATCGCGCTGAGCTTCCTGCTGCTGGTCGTCCTGTTCCGCTCCTTCGTGATCCCGCTGACCGCCGCGCTGATGAACCTGCTCTCCGTCGGTGCCGCGTACGGCATCCTCACCTTCGCCTTCGCCGAGGGGCACCTCACGGGGCTGCTCGGGCTGGACGGGCCGGTGCCGATCGAGAGTTACATCCCGCTGATCCTCTTCGCGATCCTGTTCGGGCTGTCGATGGACTACGAGGTCTTCCTGGTCTCGTCGATCGCCGAGCGGTGGCACGCGGTCCGGGACAACCGGCGTGCGGTGGTGACCGGGCTCGGCTCGGCGGGACGGGTCGTCACCGCGGCAGCATTGATCATGTTCAGCGTCTTCATCAGCTTCGCCGGCCAGGACAACCCGCTGATCAAGATGTTCGGGGTGGGGCTTGGCATGGCGGTGCTGCTCGACGCGGTGGTCGTCCGTGGGTTCCTGGTGCCGGGGATCATGGTGCTGCTCGGCCGCGCCAACTGGTGGTTCCCCCGCTGGCTGGACCGGCTTATGCCCCGGGTCGACCTGGAGGCGTCCCCGGTGACCGACGGGACGCCCGACGGGACGCCCGACCGGCTCCCGCCGGCCGACGCGCAGGCCGCTGTCGGGGCAGCTGACCCGGGCGGCGTGCGGTAGACGAGGTGGAGGGTTGCCGGTAGTGCCGCTGTCGGCGGATCGGCGGGCTCACTGATTGACCCGTACGACTTGTACGAGTTGTACGTTAGGGTCATGAGTGAGCCCGCCGCCGAACTCCCGATATCCGACGCCCGCGACAGCCTTGCGGATGTGGTCTCCCGCGCCCACTATGCCGGACGAATCACCTATGTCACCCGCCGCGGGCAGCGCCTCGCCGCCGTGGTCCCTGCCGAGGTGGCCGAAGCGATCGAACGAGCCGAGGACGCCGCGGACGTCGCCGCTGCCCGGGAAGCCCTCGCCCGCATCGACGCCGCCGAGGCCCCGATCCCGCTCACCCAGCTGCGCGACGAGCACGGCCTGTGATCACCCCGGCCTAGCCGGGTTGGGTTGCCGGTGGTGCGGTTGCCGACGGGTCCCGGCGGTGTCGGTTGGGCGGGATGCGCAAGGATGGGTGTGCCATTCACCCCTTACCCGCGGGAGTCGTCTGTGGCTACCGACCTGACCGCTCCGGCCCGGATCCGGTCGGATCTGGCGCCGATCCAGCGGCGCACCCTGGGCCTGCTGTTCGGCACCCAGATCATCGGTGGCATCGGCGTCACCATCGGGATCGCGGTGGGGGCGCTGCTCGCCGTCCGGATCGCCGGCACCGCGGTCGCCGGTCTGACCCAGAGCGCCGCGGTGGTGGGCGCCGCGCTGCTCGCCATCCCGATCACCCGGATCATGAACGGGTACGGGCGTCGTCCGGGACTGGTCGTCGCCTACCTGGTCGGTGCGGCCGGCGCGGTGCTGGTGGTGCTCGCCGCGGTCACCCAGATGGTGCCGTTGCTCTTCCTCGGCAGTCTGCTGTTCGGAGGCGGCACCGCCGCGAACCTCCAAGCCCGGTACGCCGCGGTGGACCTCGCCGAGCCGGCGCGTCGAGGCCGGCAGCTCGCCCTGATCGTCTGGGCCACCACCATCGGGGCGGTGGCCGCGCCGAACTTCGCGGTGCTCGCCGACACGGTCACCGGCGGGTGGGGGCTGCCGCCACTGGCCGGCCCGTTCGCCTTCAGCGCCGTCGCCTTCGTGCTGGCCGCCGGCGTACTCTTCGCACTGCTGCGGCCCGACCCGCTGCGCACCGCGCGCCGGCTGGCGGCGGCCGAGGCGGCGGTAGCCCCGCCGCCCGTGGCCGCTCCGGTCACCGCCGCCCCCTCGACCGCTGGGCTCCCGGCGGCCGCGCCCACGTCGCCCCCGAGCCCGGCGGCCGGGCCCATGACGCCCCCGAGCCCGGTGGCCCGGCGGGGCGCGGGGATGCGGGCGGCCTGGCGGGTGGTCCGCGACCGACCGGCAGCCCGGCTCGGCGTCGCGGCGGTGGCGGTGGGGCACGCCGTGATGGTGGCGGTGATGTCGATGACCCCGGTACGGCTCGGCGAGTCGCACGGCGACGCGGAGGTCCTACGGGTGGTCGGGATCGTGCTGAGCCTGCACATCGCCGGCATGTACGCGCTGGCCCCGCTGGTGGGCTGGCTCGCCGACCGGCTCGGCCGGCCGGCGGTCATCCTCGGCGGGGTGGGGCTGCTGCTCGCCGCGTGCGCCGTCGCCGGCACCGCCGGCCACCACACGCCGCAGCTCTCGGTGGGTCTGGTCCTGCTCGGGCTGGGCTGGTCCGGCACGATGGTGGGCGGCTCCACCCTGCTGTCGGAGTCGGTGCCGGCGGCGGTGCGGCCGAGTGTGCAGGGCTTCTCCGATCTGACCATGGGGCTCGCCGGCGCCGGCGCCGCCGCGGTCAGCGGGTTCGTCATGCGGGCGGCCGGCTATCCGGTGCTCACCCTGCTGGCGGCGATCGTGGTGGTGCCGTTGGTGGCGTTAGCGTTACGTCGGGGGCCCGCCGGGGCGCCCGACCGGGAGGATGACACGTGCGGTTGACCGACTTCTGGACGCGGCTGGAGGAGACGTTCGGGCCGGGCTACGCGGCCAGCATCGCCAGCGACCAGGTCCTGGCGCCCCTCGGCGAGCGGACGATCGAGCAGGCGCTCGCGGCGGGGGAGGAGACCCACGTCGTGTGGCGTGCGGTGGTCGCCGCGTACCCGGACCGGGTGCCGGCGCGGCTCCGTTGAGCAGTCATTTCGTTACGTTCGCGGGTCGTGCCGTTGCTCGTACACCTGTTCGGCTATTGTCCACAGCGAGGCGCTTGTCCACAGCTCACGGCATGGTCGCTGGTGTTCTGTCGGACCGTGCGCCTAGCGTGTCCGCGTGACGCGAAGCTCAGCGAAGTCGGCGAAGGCAGGGGTAGCGACGATGGCGGCAGTGCCTGATCGGGAGAGGGCACTCGACCTTGCTCTCGCTCAGATCGACAAACAGTTCGGCAAGGGTTCGGTGATGCGACTGGGGGAGCGCCCGGTCGTGCAGACCGCGGTGGTGCCGACCGGGTCCATCGCGTTGGATGTGGCTCTCGGCGTGGGTGGCCTGCCCCGGGGCCGGGTCATCGAGGTCTACGGCCCGGAGAGCAGCGGTAAGACGACGGTGGCGCTGCACGCGGTGGCCAACGCCCAGCGGGCCGGCGGCATCGCGGCCTTCGTTGACGCCGAGCACGCCCTCGACCCGGAATACGCCCGGGCTCTCGGCGTCGACACCGACGCCCTGCTGGTCTCCCAGCCGGACACCGGCGAGCAGGCCCTGGAGATCGCGGACATGCTGGTCCGTTCCGGTGCGCTCGACATCATCGTCATCGACTCGGTGGCCGCGCTGGTGCCGCGTGCCGAGATCGAGGGTGAGATGGGCGACAGCCACGTGGGTCTCCAGGCCCGGCTGATGAGCCAGGCCCTGCGCAAGATGACCGGTGTGCTCAGTCACACCGGCACGACGGCGGTCTTCATCAATCAGCTCCGCGAGAAGATCGGCGTCATGTTCGGCAGCCCCGAGACCACCACCGGTGGGCGGGCGCTGAAGTTCTACGCCTCGGTCCGGCTCGACGTGCGCCGCATCGAGAGCCTCAAGGACGGCACCGACGTGGTCGGTAACCGCACCCGGGTCAAGGTCGTGAAGAACAAGGTGGCCGCGCCGTTCAAGCAGGCCGAGTTCGACATCATGTACGGCAAGGGGATCTCCCGCGAGGGGTCGCTGATCGACGTCGGCGTCGAGCAGGCGATCATCCGGAAGTCCGGTGCGTGGTACACCTACGAGGGCGACCAGCTCGGCCAGGGCAAGGAGAAGGCCCGCGAGTTCCTTCGGGAGAACCCGGACGTGGCCGCCGAGATCGAGAAGAAGATCCTGGAGAAGCTCGGCGTCGGTGCCGGCGCGGGTGACGCCGCTGGCGGTCCGGAGTTGCCGCCGGTCGACTTCTGAGTAACGGCCGGTGACGTCACGACGAGCCCGTGCGGGGCGGGGGTGGGACGCCAGCCCACCGCGCACGGGTGATGCCGCCGCGGCGGCCCCCCGCCGCGGCCGACGTAACGCCGACGCCGCGACCAGCTCGGCCTCGCCCACGGACGAGGTCGAGCTGGCGCGGGAGTTCTGCCTGCGGCAGCTCGCCGTGCGTCCGCGTACCCGGGCCGAGCTGGCCCGGGCGCTGACCCGGCGAGGCATCTCGGCGGAGGTCGCCTCCGCGGTCCTCGACCGCTACGACGAGGTCGGCATGATCGATGACGCGGCCTTCGCGCGGGCCTGGGTCTCCAGCCGGCACGCCGGCCGTGGCCTCGCCCGCCGTGCCCTCGCCACCGAGCTGCGCCAACGTGGCGTCGATGGTGACGTGGCGAAGGCCGCGCTCGGCGAGCTGGACGACGAGACCGAGGCGGAGACGGCCCGGGCCCTGGCGGAGCGGAAGCTGCGTGCCACCCGGGGCGAGCCGGACGCGGTGTTTCGGCGACTGGTCGGCATGCTGGCCCGCAAGGGCTACTCGCCGGGGGTGGCGATCCGGGCGGTGAAGGAGGCGCTCGCGGCGCAGAGCGCCGAGGCGGCCGAGTTCGCGGAGCAGATCGACGCCGAGGCGCTCAGCGACACCGAGGTTGATCCCTGACGGAGGCTTACGTGGCTGCTTGTCGTAGTCACGTCAGCCAAAGGCAATTGCATCCCTTTTAGTTACTTTTATCCGATCACACATCAGCGCTGCGTAACGCTGTAAATCCTCTCCGTTCGGATGCATTGATCATGGTTTCCTTGACCGGACCGGCTCCGGGGACCTAGCCTCGCCATAAGGCTCACATTGCCCGACCAGCGCAGGCAAAGCGCACAACATAGATCGCGTAACAGAACCGCATCACTTTGGCCGATTCGTTGGCCCGGTGTCAGCTCCGGACCCGGCCGGTCCGGCGTCGACGCCACAACTGCAACTGCCGTCGGCAGTGCCGCCACGGCACCGCCGACGGGAGGGCTCCCCTTTCGGTCAGCCGCTCCGGTCGGGCGTCCAGAGCCGCGGGAGCGTGCCCACCGCACGTTGCCGGCGGCGCGACGGTCAAGGGGAGGCGCGCGATGGCGAGGCGGCAGGGGTCGACAGGAAGTTCACCATGAACGGGTTCGACGCGGTCCTCCTGGTGGCCGTCCTGCTGCTCACCGCCGTCGTGGTCGGTGCGGTGCTGGTGGGCGTCCGGGCCGTCCGCGGCATCGCCGGCACCTCGCGCCCGGAGGACCCGGCCTTCATCGCGGAGAAAGACCGCCAGGAGCAGTCCCTCGCCGCGCTGCGGTCGGCCGCCGACGAGGCGAACAGCACCATCGACGCGGCGAAGTCCGCCGCCGCCGCGGCCCGCACCGAAGCCGCCGCCGCCCGCGCCGAGGCCAAGGCCGCCCGCGCCGAAGCCCGCCGGGTGCTCGACGGCGCCCGCGCCGAAGCCGACACCATCCTGGAACGGGTGCACAAGCAGGCCGAGGCCGAAGCCGAGCAGCTCCGGACCGCCGCCCGGCGCGGCGGAGAACGGGAAGCCGCCGTCCTCGCCGCGACCACCCGGGAACAGGCGGCCGAGGTGGAGCGGCGGGCCGCCCGGATGGACGACCGGGAGCGGCTGCACACCGAGGAGGTCGAGCGGCTCGCCGAGCGGGATCGCCAGCTCGGCGTCGCCAACGCCGCTCTGGAGGCCCGGGAGTCGGCGCTCGCCGAGCGGGACCGGGAGCTGGAGCAGGCCGAGCAGCAGCGCCGCCGTGAGCTGGAGCGGGTCGCGGGGCTCACTGCGGAGGCGGCCCGCGGCGAGCTGGTCGAGGCGATCGAGGCGCAGGCCAAACGGGAGGCCGCGCTGCTCGTGCGGGACATCGAGGCCGAGGCGCGCAGCACGGGCGAGGAGCGCGCCCGGCACATCGTGGTCGACGCCATCCAGCGGGTGGCCAGTGAGCAGACCGCGGAGAGCGTGGTCAGCGTCCTGCACCTGCCCGGCGACGAGATGAAGGGTCGGATCATCGGTCGGGAGGGGCGCAACATCCGCACCTTCGAATCGGTCACCGGAGTCAACCTGATCATCGATGACACCCCGGAGGCGGTGTTGCTCTCCTGCTTCGACCCGGTGCGTCGGGAGGTCGGCCGGCTCACCCTGGAGAAGCTCGTCCTGGACGGGCGGATCCATCCGCACCGGATCGAGGAGGTGTACGACCTGGCCCGGCAGGAGGTGGCCCAGCTCTGCCAGCGTGCCGCCGAGGATGCCCTGGTCGAGGTCGGCATCACCGAGATCCACCCCGAGCTGGTCGGCCTGCTGGGCCGGCTGCGCTACCGCACCTCGTACGGGCAGAACGTGCTCAAGCATCTCGTTGAGAGCGCTCACATCGCCGGGATCATGGCCGCTGAGCTGCAGCTGGACGTGCCGACGATCAAACGGTGCGCGTTCCTGCACGACATCGGCAAGGCGCTCACCCACGAGGTCGAGGGCAGCCACGCCATCGTCGGTGCCGATGTCGCCCGCCGGTACGGCGAGAGCGAGGACGTCGTGCACGCGATCGAGGCGCACCACAATGAGGTGCCGCCGCAGACCGTCGAGGCGGTGCTCACCCAGGCCTCGGATGCCTGTTCCGGGGGGCGGCCGGGGGCCCGCCGGGAGAGCCTGGAGGCGTACGTGCGGCGGCTGGAGCGGATCGAGGAGATCGCGGGGGGCAAGCTCGGCGTGGAGCGGGTCTTCGCGATGCAGGCGGGCCGGGAGGTCCGGGTGATGGTCCGGCCGGATGACGTTGACGACATCAGCGCCTCCGTGCTGGCCCGCGACGTGGCCAAGCAGATCGAGGAGGAGCTGACCTACCCGGGGCAGATCCGGGTCACTGTGGTCCGGGAGTCCCGGGTCACCGAGATCGCCCGCTGAGCCGTCGATACGCCCGCCGCGTCGGTGCTCCTCCGTGCACCGTGTTGCGTGCCTGCCTGCTCAACCGGAGTGTGTGCGCAGCCGTCCACGGTCGGCCCGGCAGACCCGGGCCGACCGTGGCGTGAGTCGGTCAGTTGCCGCCAGCGCCGCCAGCGCCGCCCTCGGCTTGCGAGGTGAGGGCAGCGGGGGGCAACTGTGGGGCCGGCGTGTTGGCGGTGCGCCGGCCGCGGGAGAGCCGGTTCTGGATGGCCTGGGCCAGCTTCGACAGGGAGTAGTTCACGGCGATGAACAGCACGGCGAGCACGGTGTAGACCTGGATGGGGTTGTCCAGCACACCGATGATCTGCTTGCCGATGTTGAGCGTCTCCTCATAGCTGATGATGAAACCGAGCGAGGTGTCCTTCAGGACCACCACGAGCTGGCTGATCAGCGCGGGAAGCATGATCCGGAATGCCTGCGGAAGCAGGATCATCCGGGTGGTCTGCAGCGGGGCGAGCCCGATCGCGGCGGCGGCCTCGGCCTGCCCGCCGGCGAGGCCCTGCATGCCGGAGCGGAGGATCTCGGCGATCACCACGGAGTTGTAGATGGTGAGGCCGATGACCAGATACCAGAGACTGTCGAAGGTAATGCCGAACTCGGGAAACCCACGCGCCACGAAGAAGATCGTGATGACGACGGGGAGACCTCGGAAGACCTCGACGCAGAAGCGGGTGACGATCGACAGCGTGCGGTTCAGCCCGCGGAGCAGGTAGGCCAGGGGGGCGGCGAACCCGGCGTAGCGGCGTTGGGCCAGGCCCCTGAGCTGGATCCGCAGCACCGCCAGCAGGGTGCCGACCACCAGCGAGGTGACGATGGCCAGCGCCGCCGCGATGAGGGTGTTCCTGATGCCGACGCCGAGTCGTTCCCAGACCAGGGCGAAGTTCTCGTTCCCGGGGTCGATCAACGGACCCCACAGTTCCATCGAGAACTGGCCGGTCTCATCCAGCGGCTGGTAGATCAGGTAGTACGCGCCGACCAGCAGCCCGATGAGGGCGGCGATGCTGCCGAACAGGGTGATCCGGCGCTGCCGGGGCCCGGGGACGTCGTAGAGGACGCTGCTCTGCTGGGTCATCGGGCCACCGCCTGCCGCTGTTCGATTCGGTCGAGGAGCATGCCCAGGGGCACGGTCATGATCAGGTAGCCGATCGAGATGCCGATGGCGACGGGGATGAAGGGCTCGCCTCCGGCCGATGTCAGTTGGTCCGCGGTTGCGGACAGGTCGCCCACGACACCGAAGAAGCCGATCAACGCCGAGTTCTTGATCATCGCGATGATCACTGAGCCGAGCGGAACCACCGACGCCGCCCACGACTGCGGCAGCACCACATACCGCAGGTTCTGGGTGAAGGTCAGCCCGAGGGACCGGGCAGCCTCCGCTTGGCCGGCGGGCACCGCGTTCACGCCGGAGCGCAGCGCCTCGCAGACGAACGCCGCGGTGTAGAGCGTCAGGGCGATCAGCCCGAAGCGGAAGTACGGCAGGTCGGTGCCGAGCCGACTGAACACGATCTCGAGCCCGGGGATACGGAGGAAGTCCGCGTTGGAGCCGAGCGCGGGGAGGCCGAAGGCGGCGAAGAACATGACGATGGTCAGCGGCAGGTTACGGAAGATGTTGACATATGCGGTACCGACCGCTCGCAGGGGCGGTACCGGGGAGATCCGTAGCACCGCCACGACGGAGCCCAGGATCAGGGCTCCGATCGCGGCGAGGAAACAGATCTGGAGGGTGAGCCAGAATCCACTCGCGAAGACGTCGAACTTGTCGATGAGCACACTCACGGTCGGTCTCTCTCCCCACCCTCCAGATCAGCCCGGGTCAGCTCAGTAGCGGTCGATGGTCGGCGGCGTGCCGAGCTCGGCACCGAACGTGCCGGCGGTGTCGTCCCAGGCCTGCTGCCAGCTGCCGTCGGCGAACGCCGCTTCCAGCACGTCGTTGACGAAGTCGCGGAACTCGGTGTCGTCCTTCTTCACCCCGATGCCGTAGGGCTCCTTGGTGAAGTTCTCGCCGGCCAGCTTGAAGGATTCCTCGTCCTTGGCGATGTAGCCGAGCAGGATCACGTTGTCCGTGGTGAGCGCATCGACCTGGCCGCCCTGGACCGCGTCGCGGCACTTGTCGTACGTGTCGAAGAGGACTAGCTGGGAGCCGACGTCCTTGACGTACTGCTTGATCTCCTCGGCCGGAGTCGATCCGGTCGCCGAGCAGACCTTCTTGGTACCGTCGGCGAACGAGTCCGGCCCGGTGATCGAGGTGTCGTCCTTCCTCACCATGATGTTCTGGCCGGCCTCGTAGTACGGACCGGCGAAGGCGATGCGCTCCTTGCGCTTGGGGTTGATCGTGTAGGTCGCGGCGACAAGGTCGACGGTCCCGTTGACGATCACGTCCTCACGAACCTTCGAGGGGGCCTCGACCCACTCGATCTTGTCCTCGGGAATGCCCAGCTCCGAGGCGATGATCTTTGCGATCTCGACGTCGAAGCCTTCCGGCTGGCCGGACAGGCCCTTGAGGCCGAAGCCCGGCTGGTCGAACTTGGTGCCGATGGTGATCGCCTGGGCCTCGTTCAGGCGCTCCATGGTGCTGCCGGCGGCGAAGGACTTGTCGCTGCCGCCGCTGCCGGTCTCCTCTCCAGCGTCGTCACCACATGCGGTCAGGCCGAGTGCCAGTGCGGCGACCGCGGTGAGCACCGCCGCGCGCTTGGTACGCATATCTGTCTCCTTTTCGACGGGGCGGGCCGGGGGCGGCACGCCCACAACGGACGCCTAGTGCGTGAGGATCTTGGAAAGGAAGTCCTTGGCCCGCTCGCTGCGCGGGTTGGCGAAGAACTCCGTCGGGGGTGCGTCCTCGACGAGTTGCCCGTCGGCCATGAAGACCACCCGGTTGGCCGCGTGGCGGGCGAAACCCATCTCGTGGGTGACCACGACCATCGTCATGCCCTCGCGGGCCAGGGAGGTCATCACGTCCAGCACCTCGCCGACCATCTCCGGGTCCAGGGCGCTGGTCGGCTCGTCGAAGAGCATCGCCTTGGGCTGCATCGCCAACGCCCGGGCGATCGCCACCCGCTGCTGCTGGCCGCCGGAGAGCTGGGCCGGGAACTTGTCGGCCTGGTTGGCGATGCCGACCCGGTCCAGCAGGGCCAGGCCGCGTTCGCGGGCCGCCGCCGGCTTCTCCCGGCGGACCTTGATCGGTCCGAGGGTCACGTTCTCCAGGATGGTCTTGTGCGCGAAGAGGTTGAACGACTGGAACACCATCCCGACCTCGCTGCGCAGCTTGGCCAGGGCCCGGCCCTCAGCCGGCAGCGGCTGGCCGTCGAAGGTGATGCTGCCGGAGGTGATCGGCTCCAGCCGGTTGATGGTGCGGCAGAGCGTCGACTTGCCGGAGCCGGACGGCCCGATCACCACGACGACCTCGCCGCGCCCGACCGACAGCGAGACGTTGTCCAGTACGTGCAGCGGCCCGAACCACTTGTTGACCGATTCCAGCACGATGAGCGGTTCGCTCGTCGTCACGTCGTCCACCGTCCCTGTCGTCACGGATGGGAGGCCGAATGACCTCCGGTTGGCAAACTCTAGGCGGGGAGATGTTGGGGTGGGGTGGCCCAGATGGTCACGGAGCCGTAACACCCTTCCGCGATGAGCTGGGGAGGCGTTCTTCCGGGCCGCACGGTGGCCCCGTGGGGTGGGGTTGACTCCCGTGTCGTGCGGTATGGCGCTGCCTTATACCCGATAATGTGTCATCTTCCGGCTGGTTATCGCGTCATCACTCGAGGGAATTTTGCCCGGAATGGTCACAGACCGGTAACTTGCTCCCGGCTGGGGCTAAATGCCCCCCACCATCGTCAGTAAGGCCCGATCCGGGGCCGGTGAGACGATCGCAGCGAGGAGGCGGCATGACCGAGCTGTGGAACTGGAGAATCGACCAGGTACGGCCGACCGAGGTCTGGCCGGCGCTGGCCGAGGCGCTCGGCCGGGTGGTGATGCCGTTGGCCATCGCCGACCCGGCACGCCTGCCGAGATACGCCGTGGTCTGCGACATCTGGCAGGCGCCGGGAGAGTTCGCCACCATCGTCGACTGCTACGGCGTGCCGGACACCCTCGCCGAGCTGCCCAGCATCGCGAACCTGGCCCGGCTGCTGGACCGCAACTGCGTGTTGCGCGACGACACCCTCGACGAGACCCGGCACCTGCTGGTGGCCCCGGACGGAACGATCCGCCCGGTGCACTTCGATGTCCGGGAGACCGACGACGGCGAGGTGCTCAGCCACCAACGGCTCTGCACCGCGGCCAACCCGGGCTGTCGCGGCTGGTCCCGGTGCCACCGCTCCCGCTGGGCCCCCGACTCGGTGCTGCCGGCCCTCGCCGCGGCCTGACCCGCGGGAAGCACGGGGTGTTGCGGCGCCGCGCGGATCGCCGACCGTGACCCGCTGGTCGCGACGGTGGGGTACGCCGGGTCCGGCGCGGTCGTCAGTTTCTGCTGGCTCAGCCCGGAAATAGGGCGAAATCGGTAGGCTGAGGTCGTGCAGCTGCCGCGACCTGGAAGCCGTACCTGCCGCTCCCACCCGGGCCGGCGGGGCCGCCCGACGTCCCCGACGCCGGTGGCGGAGACCGCCAGGGCGGGTGGTTGACCATGCGGGTCGGCGTGCTCATCCTGCCCTCCGCGCCCTGGGACCAGGCCCAGCAGATGTGGCGGAAGGCCGAAGAGCTGGGGTTCGCCCACGCCTGGACGAGCGATCACATCGGCTGGCAGGACATGGTCGGTAAGGAGTGGTATGCGGCGGTGCCGACCCTGGCCGCCGCGTCGGTCATCACCCGACAGATCAAGCTCGGCACCCTCGTCTCGTCACCGAACTTCCGACACCCGGTGCCGTACGCCAAGGAGGTCGTCACCCTCAACGAGCTCAGCGGCGGGCGCTTCATCCTGGGTCTCGGTGCCGGCGGGAGCGGAATCGACGCCACCGCCCGCGGTCAGGACCCGGAATGGACGCCCGTCGAACGGGCCGATCGGTTCGGCGAGTTCGTGGAGCTGACGGCGGAGCTGCTGTCCAACCCCGTCACCGATGCCGACGGCAAGTACTACCAGGCGCGACAGGCGCCCATCTGGCCGGTGGACTCCTCGCCCGCCCACATCCCGTTGGCGATCGCCGCCAACGGTCCCCGTGGCATGGCCCTGGCCGTGCGCCACGGCGACATCTGGGTGACCAACGGCCGGTCGCGGCGGAACGGGGTCGTCCCCCCGGTGGCCCGGCCCGACGACGTCGCGGGACAGGTTCGCCAGCTGACCGACATCTGTGAGAAGGCCGGCCGCGACCCGGCATCCCAGCGCCGGCTGTTGATGTACGTGAACCGGGAGCCGACGGCGCTCGCCTCCCTCGACGTGTTCCGGGAGACCGTTGACACGTACCGCCAGATCGGGATCACGGACCTGGTGGTGCCGTTTCCCGGGCAGGCGCCCTTCGACACCAGGATGGCGGTGCTCGAACAGGTAGCCGGGATCCTGTCCGACCTGTGAGGCGGTAGCTCGACTCCGGTCCATCCGGGCGGCCCGGATAGGCTGTCGAGGTCATGACTACCGCAGCGGCGAGCAGCCCTCGCACCTACCAGGTGCGCACCTACGGCTGCCAGATGAACGTGCACGACTCCGAGCGCATCTCCGGCCTCCTCGAGCAGGCCGGCTACCTGCGGGCCGGGGCCGCCGACGACACCCCGGACGTGGTGGTCTTCAACACCTGCGCCGTGCGGGAGAACGCCGACAACCGGCTCTACGGCAACCTCGGTCAGCTGCGTCCCCGCAAGAGCCAGCACCCGGAGATGCAGATCGCGGTGGGTGGCTGCCTGGCGCAGAAGGACCGCAGCGAGATCGTCCGCCGGGCGCCCTGGGTGGACGTGGTCTTCGGCACGCACAACATCGGGTCGCTGCCGGTGCTGCTGGAGCGGGCCCGGCACAACGCCGCCGCCGAGGTGGAGATCCTCGAGTCCCTCGAGGTCTTTCCGAGCACCCTGCCGACCCGTCGGGAGTCAACCTACGCCGGTTGGGTGTCGATCTCGGTTGGCTGTAACAACACCTGCACCTTCTGCATCGTGCCGGCGCTGCGCGGCAAGGAGCGGGACCGCCGCCCCGGCGACATCCTCTCCGAGGTACGCGCCCTGGTCGACGAGGGTGTGTTGGAGGTGACCCTGCTCGGGCAGAACGTCAACTCCTACGGCATCGAGTTCGGCGACCGGTACGCGTTCGGCAAGCTGCTGCGTGCCTGCGGTGACATCGAGGGTCTGGAGCGGGTGCGGTTCACCAGCCCGCATCCGAAGGACTTCACCGACGACGTGATCGCCGCGATGGCCGAGACACCGAACGTCTGCCCCTCGCTGCACATGCCGCTGCAGTCCGGCTCCGACGACGTGCTGCGGGCCATGCGACGGTCGTACCGGTCGGAGCGGTTCCTGGGCATCATCGAGAAGGTGCGGGCGGCGATGCCGGACGCGGCGATCACCACGGACATCATCGTCGGCTTCCCCGGCGAGACCGAGGCCGACTTCGAACGCACCCTCGACGTGGTTCGCGCGGCCCGGTTCTCCTCGGCCTTCACCTTCCAGTACTCCAAGCGCCCCGGCACCCCCGCCGCGACGATGGCCGACCAGTTGCCGAAGGCGGTGGTGCAGGAGCGCTACGAGCGGCTGATCGACTGCGTCGAGGAGATCACCTGGGCGGAGAACCGGCGGCTGCTGGGGAAGACCGTCGAGGTGCTGGTGGCCGTCGGCGAGGGGCGCAAGGACGAGCGCACCGGCCGGCTCTCCGGGCGGGCCCGGGACGGCCGACTGGTGCACTTCGACGCGGGCAGTCTCGCCGGGCAGATCCGCCCCGGCGACATCGTGCAGACCGTGGTCACCTACGCCGCCCCACACCACCTCAACGCCGACGGTGAGCCGCTCGCGCACCGGCGTACCCGGGCCGGCGACGCGGCCGAGGCGGGGCACCGACCCCGTACCGCCGGGGTGTCGCTCGGGCTGCCCACCGTCGGCGCCCCGCCACCGATGCCCCCCGCGGCCTCGTCGGCCTGCTCCTGCTGACACCGGGGCTGATGCGGCGCGGTTGACGCCTGCCACCTCCCGTAACCCGGGCCTGAACCGCCCGGGGCCCCGGTTCACGAGGAACCGGGGCCCCGGGGCGGCCGGACCAACGGATCAGCTGGACTGCTCCGCCAGGCTGAGGAACTGACGCTTGGAGCTGAGGGCCTGCTCGGCGTCCCGGACCCGCCGGGCGTCCCCGGCGGTCTTCGCCCGGGCCAGCCGCTCCTCGGCCTCGGCGACCTGCGCCCGCATCTGCGCGAGCAGGGGGTTGTCCTGCGGAGCGGTGCGCCGCCACGCGGAGTCCATCACCTCGCGAACCTTGTCGTCGACCGTGCGCAGTCGACGCTCCAGGCCCCCCGCCGCCTCCCGGGGCACCCGTCCGGCCTCGTGCCACTGCGCCTGGATCTCCCGGAGTTTCGCCTGCGCGCCCTTCGGGTCGCCGTCGACATCCAGCGCCTCGGCCTCCGTCAGGAGCGCCTGCTTACGCTCCAGGTTGGCGCGCTGCTCGTTGTCCCGGGCGGAGAAGACCTCGCTGCGCCGGGTGAAGAACGCGTCCTGCGCGGCCCGGAACTTCTCCCAGAGCCGCTGCTCGGCCTCCTTCGACGCCCGGGGCGCGACGCGCCACTGGCTCATCAGCTCCTTGAGCTGGCCGGCGGTGTGGGCCCACTCGGTCGAATCCTGGAGCTTCTCGGCCTCGACGACCAACTCCTCCTTGATCGCCTGCGCCTGTTTCCGCTGCGCGTCCAGCGAGGCGAAGTGGGCGCCCCGGCGGCGGGTGAAGCCATCCCGGGCCGCCGCGAACCGCTTCCACAGCTCACCGTCGGTCTTCCGGTCCACCCCGCGGATCGACTTCCACTCCCCGAGGATCTCCTTGAACCGGTCGCCGGCGGTCTTCCAGCCGGTCGACTCGGCGGCCAGCTTCTCGGCCTCCTCCACCAGTGCGGTCTTGCGGGCCAGGGCTTCGCTCCGGGCGGCGTCGCGGGCGGCCCGAGCCTCGGTGGCTTTCTCCTCCGCGAGGGTGACCAGCCGGTCCAGCCGGTTGGCGAGGCCGTCGATGTCGCCCACGACGTGCGCCTCGGCCAGCGAGGCGCGCAGCCGGCGGAAGGTGCTGAGCGAGTGGCTCGCATCAGCCGCGCCCGAGTTGAGTCTCGCCTCGGCCAGCCCCACCTCGGTGATCAGATCGGCGAACCGGCGGGCGAAGTGCGCCAGCCCCTCCTCCGGTGCCCCCGCCTGCCAGGAACCGACCACCCGCTCGCCCTCAGCGGTTTTCACGTAGACGGTGCCGTCCGCGTCCACCCGTCCGAAGGCAGTCCAGTCGCTCATGTGCCCATCCTCGTTCTCCCGGCGTCACGGGTCAGTCCCGCGAGCGCCGCCACGGCGCAGCCCAACGTTCTCCACGGCATTGTCACAGGTGCGCCCCCGGCTCCGTCGAGCGCCTATCGCCGACCGTGACCATACGGTGTCCTAGCGCCCCGACGGGCCGGGATGGGGCGAGTGTCGGAAACCTCCGTTCGGGCGTACCCGTCAGTAGCCGGAATTCCGGGCTCCGGCCGCGGGAAGGCGCGCGGCGGCGCGTTCGCACCAGCCGTTACGGTGACCCTCGTGCCCCTGGTCGCCGCCGCCGTCTGCCCACATCCGCCGTTGCTCGTCCCCGAGGTGGCGGGCGCCGCCTCCGCCGAGCTGGACGAGCTGCGTGCCGCCTGTGCGGGGGCGGTGGCCCGGCTACTCGCCGCCGAGCCGGACCGGATTGTGATGATCGGGTGCGGGCCGGCGACCGCGACCTTCGGCGCCGCGGAGCACGGCTCGTTCCATCGGTACGGGATCCACCGCCGGGTGCCGCTGTCGCCAGCAGACGCCGGGGACCGCACTGATGCGGCCGCTGCCGGGCCGGCGCGGCTGCCGCTGAGTCTGACGATCGGGGCGTGGCTGCTCGATCGCGCCGGCACGGCGCTGCCCCGTTCCGCGGTGGCGGTCGCCGCCGACGAGCCCGCCGCCCGCTGCGCCGCCCTCGGCGCGGGCCTGCTCAACCCAGACCTGTTCAACCCAGAACTGCTCAACGCGGATCGGCTCGGCTCGGTGACCGGGAACGCGTCGGGTGGTGATGCGTCCGGCCGGCTCGGGCTGCTCGTCCTGGGCGACGGGTCGGCCTGCCGGGTGGAGTGGTCACCCGGCTACGACGATCCGCGCGCCGAGCCGTACGACCAGGCGGTGGCGCGGGCCCTGGCTGGTGCGGACCCGGCCGCCCTCGGTGCGTTGGACGTGGAGCTGTCGGCGGGGCTCAAGGCCACCGGCCGGGCGCCCTGGCAGGTGCTGGCCGGCGCGGTCCGGGCGGCCGGCGGCCCGTGGCGTGGCGAACTGGCCTACGCCGCGGCACCCTACGGGGTGACCTACCTCGTCGCCTCGTGGGCGCCGACAGGAGCGGCCCGGTGAGCGTCGCCGACGCGGCCGACGGTGCTCGCCTGGCGGCGGAGGCGGCCGCCGGCGTGGCTGACGGTGCTGACCCGGCAGCGGGCGCGGTGCCGGCTGACGGTGCTGACCCGGCAGCGGGCGCGGTGCCGGCTGACGGTGCCCCGCCAGCAGCGGGCACGGTGGTGGGCGTGGTCGGTCCGACCGCAGCCGGGAAGTCGGCGTTGAGTATCGCCCTCGCCCACGAGCTCGACGGTGAGGTCGTCAACGCCGACTCGATGCAGCTCTACCGGGGCATGGACATCGGCACCGCCAAACTGACCGTCGGCGAACGCGCCGGGGTGCCGCACCACCTGCTGGACATCTGGCCGGTGACCGAGCCGGCGAGCGTCGCCGAGTACCAGCGGCTCGCCCGCGCGGCGATTGACGACATTCTGGCTCGGGGGCGGGTGCCGCTGCTGGTCGGCGGTTCGGGCCTCTACCTCCGCGCCGTGCTGGAACGCTTCGAGTTCCCCGGCACGGATCCGGTGCTCCGGCAACGGCTGGAGGCGGAGCTGGCGCAGGCCGGCCCGGCTGCCCTGCACGAGCGACTGCGCGCGGTTGACCCCGACGCGGCGGCGAACATCCTGCCGGGCAACGGCCGGCGGATCGTCCGGGCGTTGGAGGTGATCGAGCTGACCGGTGCGCCCTTCGCCGCCGCGCTGCCCGACCCCAGCCCGTACTACCGGTCGGTGCAGGTCGGCGTCGACCTGGACACCGCCCAGCTCGACGAGCGGGTGGCACTGCGGGTGGACCGGATGTGGGCCGACGGCCTGGTGGCCGAGACCCGGCTGCTGGCCGACCAGGGGTTGGCCGCGGGCCGTACGGCCAGCCGTGCCCTCGGTTACCAGCAGGTCCTGCGGTTCCTGGCCGGAGAGCTGACCGAGTCCGAGGCGTACCAGGAGACGATCCGCGCCACCCGCCGGTTTGTCCGTCGCCAGCGGTCCTGGTTCCGCCGGGACCCGCGGATCACCTGGCTCGACTCGGCCGGAGCCGGGCTGGTGGCGGAGGCGCTGCGAGTGGTCCGGCCCGCTGCGCGATGATGGGGTCGTGGAGTTCACCAAGGGGCATGGCACCGGCAACGACTTCGTGATCCTGCCCGACCCCGACGGCACCCTCGAGCTGACCCCGGACCTGGTCGCGGCCTTGTGCGATCGGCGACAGGGGATCGGTGCGGACGGCGTACTGCGCGTGGTCCGCGCCGCACGGCACCCCGACGGAGCGGCCCTCGCCGGTGCGGCCGAATGGTTCATGGACTACTGGAACTCCGACGGCTCCGTGGCCGAGATGTGTGGCAATGGCGCCCGGGTCTTCCTCCGCTACCTGTTGGAAGCCGGGTTGGCGGTGCCGTCGGAGGCGGCACTGCCGGTAGCCACCCGTGCCGGTCTCGTGCGGGCGCGGGTGGAGGGGGAGGAGCTGGCGGTCGAGATGCGGCGGCCCCGGTTGGCCGACTCCTCGTTCGCGGTGCTCGGCGGGCTGGCCCTGCCCGGCACGGCGGTTGACGTCGGCAACCCGCACCTGGTCTGCCCGGTGCCGGCCGGGCTGGAACTGGCGGCTCTCGACCTGACCCGAGCCCCGGAGTTCGACCCGGCGATCTTCCCGGCAGGGGTCAATGTCGAGTTCATCAGCCCCGGGAGCCCGACGGACGGCCTCGATGGCCACGTTCGGATGCGGGTCTACGAGCGGGGTAGCGCCGAGACGCGTTCCTGCGGCACCGGTGCGTGTGCGGTGGCCGCGGTCGTCCTGCGGGACGCGGGCCGGGACACCGGCGTGGTCGCCGTGGACGTGCCCGGTGGTCGGCTGGTGGTGACCCAGACCGCCCAGAGCTGCTGGTTGGCGGGGCCCGCCGTACTGGTGGCGAGCGGCGAGGTGACGCGCGCGGCGCTGGCCTGACCCGCTACCGGACCGGCGGCGGGCGTGCCGCCGCAAACTCCACCGTGGTGCCGGACCGGCGGCGTGCCGACGAGGCGGGCGGCATCTAAGCTTTCCAATGTGAACGACGGAGTTTTGGTAGCTGGTGCCGGGATCGCGGGTGTGTCGATGGTTCGGGCGTTGCGGTGGCACGGTATCCCTGCGACGGCAGTGGAGCAGCGGCCCGCCCTGCTGGACGCGGGGCTGGCGATCAATATTCCGGGCAACGGGGTGCGGGCGCTTGCGGCACTCGGCGTCGCCGACGGCTTGCGTGACATCGGCCTGCCGGTGTCGAGACGCGAATATCGCACCCAGCGGGGGCGGCTACTTTTCTCCGTTGCCGAGGACGAGTTCTGGGGCGTGGCGCACCAGCCCCGGTGCGTGCGTCGTCGGGACCTTCTCGACCTACTGGAACGTGACCTGCCCCCGGGTTCGGTGCGGCGCGGGGTGGCGGTGAGCATGGTCCGCGCCACAGCCGGTGGCGTCGATGTGACCCTCTCCGATGGCAGCACCGGCCGGTACGGGTTCGTGGTCGGGGCCGACGGAGTGCATTCAACGGTTCGCACGTCCCTGTTCGGCGACGCCCGCCTCGAAGCGGCGCTGCTGTCCGCGGCGAGTTGGCGGTTCATGGCACCCAACCCCGGTGTCACCTGCTGGACGGTGTGGTCCGGCGACAGCGGCACGGCCCTGCTGCTTCCGGCGGGTGACGGCGAGGTGTACGGCTTTGCCTCCGCGACCAGGGGCGGCCCGATCGGGTCCGACCCCGGCTGGCTGTCGGCGACCTTCGCTGGGTTCCCCGAAGCGGTACGGACCGCGATCGCCGCGGCCCTCGTCCGCCCGGAGTCGATGTACCACTCCCCGATCGAGGAGGTGCGTATCCCCCGGTGGCATCAGGGCCGGGTTGTCCTGATCGGCGATGCCGCGCACGCCACCGCGCCGGTCTGGGCGCAGGGTGCCTCGCTCGCCGTAGAGGATGCGCTGGTGCTGGCCGAACTCCTCGGCAGCCGGGACTGGGAAACGGTCGGTGGGCAGTGGGAACGGCTTCGGCGTGGGCGGGTAACCCATGTGCAGGCAGCGACTGACCAGCTCTCCCGGGCCGTCGTCAAGCCTGCGTGGTTGCGAAACATTCTGCTGCCGGCGATCGGTCAGCGCAGCTACCGGTCGGCGTACGGCCTGCTGCGCACACCGGTGGCGGCAACGACGGCGCTCGACTGACCCTCGGTGGCTTCGGCGCGGTCCGGAGGTCGGTGCCCGATGCCGTTGTCGCTCCTGCCGAGAGCCGCGGTGCTCGGCGGGCCGGCGCTGCTCGCGGTGAACGACCTCGGTGTCACGTCGGGCGCCGCAGCTCCCCGAGCAGTTGCGCCACTCGGTTCCGGATTTCGTCGCGGATCGGGCGGATCGCCTCGACGCCGAGGCCGGTGGGGTCGTCGAGATCCCAGTTCTCGTGGCGTCCGGCTGGGAAGTCGGGAAAGTCACTGCGGCGCCCGATGGTGATGATGATGTCAGCGGACGCGGCTGTCGCGGGCCGCAGCAGCGTCGGCACCTGACCGGTGATGTCGATGCCGACCTCCCACATGGCCACCGCGGTGGCGGGGTCGACCTGGCGGGCGGGGGCGGAGCCGGCGGAGCGGACCTCGACGGTGTCGCCAGCGAGCTGGCGTAGCCAACCGGCGGCCAGCTGCGAGCCGCCGGCGTCGTGGACGCAGACGAACAGCACCGAGGGTTTGTCGACCCCGCGGTGCTCCTCACTGGTCTGGTGCGAGTGGGGCGGTGGCGTGGCCGGGGAGCGGCGGCGGTCCACTCGACGGGTCGGCGGCCCCTGGTGTCCCGTCGCTGCCGGCTCCGCGGGGATGACGACCTGGTCGGCGGCGGCACCGGCGTCGGGGTAGAGGGCGGTGAGTAGGCCGACGCCGACGGCGAGTCCCGCCAACTGGGCCAGGATGAAACCGGGCACCGAGGTGGGGGCGATGCCGGCGAAGGTGTCGGAGAACGCGCGGCCGATGGTGACCGCTGGGTTGGCGAAGGAGGTGGACGAGGTAAACCAGGACGCGGCCCCGATGTAGGCGCCGACGGCGGCCGGGGCGACCGACGTACGCCCGGACCGGGCGAGGGCGAAGATCAGTAGGACCAGCCCGGAGGTGGCGACAACCTCACCGACCCAGAGGTGCCAGGCGGCCCGTTCCTTGCCGGCGAAGTCGATCGCGGCGAGATCGAACATCAGGTGCGCCAGCACCGCACCGGCGACCCCGCCGAGGATCTGGGCCGCTCCGTAGGCACCCAGGTAGCCGGCGGTCAGGCCGGTGCCGGCGCGCCGCCCGAGGAACCAGTCGGCGGCGGAGACGACCGGGTTGAAGTGGGCCCCGGAGACCGGTCCGAAGATCAAAATCAGCGTGCCGAGGGCGAAGGCGGTGGTGATCGAGTTTGCCAGCAGCTGTAGGCCGACCTGGTCGGGGGCGAGGGTGGTGGCCATGATTCCGGAGCTGACCACGGCGGTGACCAGCAGGGCGGTGCCGGTGAACTCAGCCAGCAGGCGTCGCCACAGTGTGCTGGTCATCGCTTGGTATCCCACCATCTGCGGTTGCCGAGGAGCGGCGAGCTGCGATTACCAGCTGTGGTGTGCCCCAAACCCACCCGGATCACCTGCTCGTCGAGGTGATCCGGCGCGGTGGAGGGCGGCGGCCTAGGGGGTGGCGCTGGCGTTGGCGGCGATCTCGGGCAGGTCGACCGGGCCGGGGTCGGCGGCGGGCGGTGGGGTGGTTGCCGGGTTCTGCGCGGCCGCGCGGACGGCCGCGGCGACGGCCGGGGCCACCCGGGAGTCGAAGACGCTGGGGACGATGACCGTCGGGTTGATCTTCTCCTCGCCGACGACGTCGGCGATGGCCCGCGCCGCGGCGATCGCCATCTCCTCGGTGAAGCCCTCCGCGTGCGCGTCCAGCATCCCCCGGAACACGCCGGGGAAGGCCAGCACGTTGTTGATCTGGTTGGGCTGGTCGGAGCGGCCGGTGGCGACCACGGCGGCGTGCTTGCGCGCCTCCCGCGGGTCCACCTCCGGGTCCGGGTTCGCCAGCGCGAACACGATCGCGTCCTTGGCCATGGCGGCGATGTCGTCCCCGGTGAGCAGGTTGGGGGCGCTCACGCCGATGAAAACGTCCGCGTTCCGTACCGCCCCGGCCAGGTCACCGGAGTAGTTCTCCCGGTTCGTGTGCTCGGCCAGCCACTGCCAGGCCGGGTTCAGCCCGGTCATCCCACGGTGCAGCGCACCCTGCCGGTCGTACGCGATGATGTCGCCCACGCCCTGGCGCAGCAGCAGCTTCATGATCGCGGTGCCGGCGGCGCCCGCGCCGGAGACCACCACCCGTACCTGCGCCAGTTCCTTACCGACGACGCGGAGCGCGTTGGTCAGCGCGGCCAGCACACAGATCGCCGTGCCGTGCTGGTCGTCGTGGAAGACCGGAATGTCCAGCGCCGCACGCAGCTGTGCCTCGATCTCGAAGCAGCGCGGCGCGGCGATGTCCTCCAGGTTGATCCCGCCGTAGGCGGGTGCGATCGCCTTGACGATCGACACGATCTCGTCGGTGTCCTGGGTGTCGAGCACCACCGGCCAGGCGTCCACCCCGCCGAAGCGCTTGAACAGCGCGGCCTTGCCCTCCATCACCGGCAGCGACGCCGCCGGCCCCAGGTTGCCCAGGCCGAGTACGGCGGAGCCGTCGCTGACCACCGCCACCGTGTTGCGTTTGATGGTCAGGCGCCGCGCGTCCGCCGGGTTCTCCGCGATGGCCTGGCAGACCCGGGCCACCCCCGGGGTGTACGCCCGGGACAGTTCGTCCCGGGTGCGTAGCGCGACCTTCGGGCTGACCTCGATCTTGCCGCCGAGGTGTAGCAGGAACGTGCGGTCGGAGACCTTACGCACGTCAACCCCGTCGAGCGCGGTGAGCGCGTCAACCACCTGGTCGGCGTGGTTGGCGTCGGCGGTGTCACAGGTCAGGTCGACGGTGACGTGGGTGTGGTCGGAGTCGACCACGTCGAGCGCGGTGACGATTGCCCCGGCCTCGCCGACCGTGGTGGTCAACCGCCCGATGGAGGAGGCATCCGCGGTTACTGCGATCCGGACCGTGATCGAGAATCCGGCACTCGGCAGTCGGGTGGTGGCCACACAGTTCCTTCCGATGACGCTGAACGACTCGCCCCGCATTTCTACTCGCCCCCGGTATCGGCACCGCATCCGACCCCGTTACCGGTGGGTAGCCCGGGCATATTGCCGATGCGGGTGGCGTTGTCACATGTCAGGATTGTGGGAGCCGGTCGCAATTTCCCGGCAGCACGGTGGGCAAACAGCCAGCCGGCGGTAACCAGACAGGGGGCGCGATTTGCGAGAGCAGGAGACCTTCCTTCCCGACGAGGGCGACGCGTTCGACGCCACCACCGGTGAGTTCGAGCTGTCGGAGCGGCAGGCGCTGCGGCGGGTCCCCGGCCTCTCCACCGAGCTGACCGACATCACCGAGGTTGAGTACCGCCAGCTCCGACTGGAGCGGGTCGTGCTGGTCGGGGTGTGGACCGAGGGTTCGCAGCAGGACGCCGAGAATTCCCTCGCCGAGCTGGCGGCGCTGGCCGAGACGGCCGGTTCGCAGGTGCTCGAGGGGCTGATCCAACGCCGGCAGCGGCCCGACCCGGCCACCTACGTTGGCCGGGGCAAGGTGGATGACCTGGGGGCGGCCGTGCTCGCCAGCGGCGCCGACACGGTGATCTGTGACGGTGAGCTGAGCCCGTCCCAGCTGCGCAACCTGGAGCAGCGCACCAAGGTGAAGGTCGTCGACCGCACCGCCCTGATCCTGGATATCTTCGCCCAGCACGCGAAGAGCCGGGAGGGTAAGGCGCAGGTCGAGTTGGCCCAGCTGGAGTACCTGCTGCCCCGGCTGCGGGGTTGGGGTGACACCCTTTCCCGGCAGAGCGGTGGATCAGGCCGCGGCGGTGGCGCTGGCGGCGGCGTGGGCCTGCGGGGCCCGGGTGAAACCAAGTTGGAGACCGACCGCCGGCGGATCCGGCACCGGATCGCCCGGCTGCGCCGGGAGATCAAAGCCATGCGCACGGTACGCCAGACCAAGCGTGCCCGCCGCTATCGCAACGCGGTGCCGGCGGTGGCCATCGCGGGTTACACGAACGCCGGCAAGTCCAGCCTGCTGAACCAGCTGACCGGAGCCGGGGTACTGGTGGAGAACGCCCTCTTCGCCACGCTGGACCCGACGATCCGGAAGGCGACCACGGCGGAAGGGCGGCACTTCACCTTCTCCGACACGGTGGGCTTCGTCCGGCATCTGCCACACCAGATCGTCGAGGCGTTCCGCTCCACCCTCGAGGAGGTGGCGGAGGCCGACCTGGTGGTGCATGTCGTTGACGGCACCCACCCGGACCCGGAAGAGCAGGTTCGTGCCGTCCGGACGGTCCTCGCCGAGGTGGGCGCCGACCGACTGCCGGAGCTGCTGGTGGTCAACAAGACCGACGCTGCCGGCGAGGAGACCCTGCTCCGGCTCAAGCGGCGCTGGCCGGAGGCGATCTTCGTTTCCGCGTACTCCGGGCAGGGCATCGCCGACCTACGGGGTGCGGTCGAGGCCCGGCTGCCCCGTCCGGCCGTGGAGGTCCGCGCGGTCCTGCCGTACGAGCGGGGTGACCTGGTGGCCCGGGCGCACCAGCAGGGTGAGGTGCTCAGCACGGTGCACCTGCCCGAGGGCACCCTGCTCCAGGCCCGGGTCGGCGCGGCGCTGGCCGCCGAGTTGGCGCCCTTTGCGTCGGCCGAGGCAGCTGGTTCCGAGCCGACGACGGAGCCTGCGGCGGTGGTGGTCGGGGCGCGTTCGTAGCCATTGCGGGTGGGCGGCCGTGAAGCGCCGCCATGCGACACTGTGCTGATGCGTCGCTTCCTCACCCTGACCACGGGTTCCCTCAGTCTGCTGGGGGCAGCCGCGGTTGCCATCGGTGTAATCCTGGTCATGGTGCCGTCGCCGGCCGCGGCCGAGGGGCAGAAGCGTTGCACCGTCACCGACGATCGGCTGCGGGAGCTGTCCGGGTTGGTGGCCACGGAGACCGGCTACATCGTGATCAACGACAGCACTGACGTGGAGAGCCACAAGCGGGTCTTCTTCCTGGACGCTGACTGCGAGGTCACTGGGGATCCGGTCCGCTACTCCGTCAGCGGTCCCCTGGACACCGAGGACCTGGCGTTGTCGCCGGATGGCAAGACCCTCTGGGTCGCTGACACCGGCGACAACGTGACCAGCAGCACCCGCCGGGAGCGGGTGGCGGTGTGGAGCATGCCGGTAAGCGGTGACGAACGGCTGACGCTGCACCGCCTCGCCTACCCGGACAACGAGCCGCGGGACGCCGAGGCCCTGGTCATCGACGATGACGGCGTCCCGATGATCATTACCAAGGTTGCCTCCGGCAAGGCCGAGATCTTCACCGTTGATGGGGAGCTACCCAGCGGTGACACCGCACCGGGGAAGATGAAGAAGCTCGGCGAGGTGGAGTTGCCGACGACCGAGACCGAGAACGCCTTCGGGGCGCTCGGGCGCGCGGCGATCACCGGGGCCGCCCGCTCCCCGGATGGCACTCGGGTGGCGCTGCGCACCTATGCGGACGCCTTCGAGTACGACGTCACCGACGGCGACCTCGTGACGGCGCTGACGTCGACGGAACCGCGGGTGACTCCGCTCGCGGATCCGTTTGGTGAGGCGATCACCTATACCCCGGATGGCAAGACCTTCCTGACCGTCTCCGACGGCGGCCAGCTCGACGACGGCGAGCCGATCGACGTCCTGTCGTACTCGCCGACGGCGAAGCCGGAGTCCGGCCCGGAGGCGAACGCCGACGGAGCGGAGGAGTCAACGGCCTCCTGGTTCGACAGCTTCTCCCTGCAGGGGAAGGTGTACCTGGCCGTCGCCGCCGTGGGCCTGATCGGTGTGGGGCTGGTCGCAGCGGGCCTGACCGGCGTCGTACGGGCGCGGCGGCGACCGGCCGAGACCACGGGTGCCGGTGGGCCGGCCGATGACAGTGGTTCACGCGATGCCACCGACCGCCCGCGCGGCGCGGTGTACGGCGGCGCGCCGCCCGCCGCGGGTCACGGGGTGCGTCCGGAGCCGGGCCGGGCGGCGGCTCCGGCCGACAAGCGCGAGCACGGTGGTGGCCGTCCGGCGGAGGGGGGTCGTCCCGCTGCTGGTGTCTACGGCCGGCGGCCCGCCGGTGGTGCCGGTGGTGCTGGTGGGCCCCGTCCCGCCGCGGGCGGCGGTCAGGGCGCCGATGGCGGCCGTTCGGCCGGCGGGGGTCGTGGCGGCGGTGTGTACGGCGGGGGAGCCGGTGGTGGGGTGAACGGCGGGGGAGCCGGTGGTCGGGTGCACGGCGGTGGTGGTCGGGCCCAGCCACCGCGCCGTGACGGTGGTGGGCACGGCCGTTACTGATCCGGCTGTCCGGCGGCTACCACGGTCAGATGCGGCGGAGCACGGTGACGACCCGGCCCATGATGGTGGCATCGTCGCCCGGGATCGGGTCGAAGGCCGGGTTCTGCGGCATCAGCCAGACGTGTCCGTCCCGCCGCCGGTAGGTCTTCACCGTCGCCTCGCCGTCCAGCATGGCAGCCACGATGTCGCCGGATTCGGCGGTGGGTTGCTGCCGGACGACGACCCAGTCGCCGTCGCAGATCGCCGCATCCAGCATCGAGTCGCCCTTGACCTGGAGCATGAAGACCTCCCCCTCGCCGACCAACTCGCGGGGGAGCGGGAAGATGTCCTCGATGGCCTGTTCGGCGAGGATCGGACCGCCGGCGGCGATCCGGCCCAGCATCGGCACATAGGCCGGGGCTGGCCGCTGTGCGATCGCCGCGTCGTCGTCGAGGGCGTCGCTGGGCGGCCGGACGTCAACCGCGCGCGGGCGGTTTGGGTCGCGGCGCAGAAAGCCCTTCTTCTCCAACTCCTTGAGCTGGTAGGCGACGCTGGACGGGGATACCAGCCCGACCGCCTCGCCGATCTCGCGCACGCTCGGCGGGTAGCCGTGCCGCTCGACCCAGGTGCGAATGAACTCCAGGATCCGCCGCTGCCGGGTGGTGAGGTCGACGGTCGCCGGTTCGGGGTAGGCGCTGACGACGGGGGTGACCGGACGCACAGCGGGCGAACCGGTGCGGCCCCGCGCAGCACGTCGACGGCGGGTGCTCGCCGGCCCCGCTTCGGTGGTCTGCTGCGGGCTCTTCGGCCGGTTGGTCCGGTCCTCGGTCACGTCCGTCCTCCCTGGTCGGCGCTTGGGTGTCCAGTCGCTCGTGGTGTTGGCCCGCGCCGGAAGCCGTCGTGAGCCGGTCGTCCCTGACCGTATAGGCGAGATCAGCCTTCTTCAAACATCTGTACGACCTTGGTCGGCGTGTCGGGGTGGTTCTCGCCTGGGTCGTACTCCTGTTCTGGTAAATAGTACGACGGGTCGTACTTCTGTTCTAATTTCGGGGCCGCAGGGGATGAGCTGCGCTGGGTGCCCGTACCGATTCGGGGTCGAAGGGGGTTGAAAATCTCGGTGGCGCTGGTCCTGGTCAGGTGGGCCGCGCGGGCGGGGTGATCCAGGTCGCTTGGTGACGCGCCGGACAGGCTCGCCAACTTGACCCCAGTTCTCCGGCGGCATACGGTCGACCCCTAGATGTAGTAGTCATTGGGCCTTAGTTGCCTATAGGTTGGGTTCGACTACGGACCGCACTTCATCCGCCAGCACGGCGAAGACCGTCGAAAGGACGGCTCCGCCGCGGTGAGGCGTGTCCGGGGTGCGGCCCGGCTCGGCCCACGGCCGACGAAGGAGGTCGGGCTCCATGCGGTGTCCGTACTGCCGGCACCCCGACTCCCGGGTCGTTGACTCACGGGAAGCCGACGACGGTCAGCTGATCCGGCGCCGGCGCTCCTGCCCGGAGTGCGGCAAGCGGTTCACCACGGTGGAGGAGGCGGTCCTCGCGGTCGTCAAACGCAGCGGGGTCACCGAGCCCTTCAGCCGCACGAAGATCATCGGCGGGGTGCGCAGGGCGTGCCAGGGTCGTCCGGTTGACGACGACTCCATTGCCCTGCTGGCGCAGAAGGTGGAGGAGACCGTGCGGGCCAAGGGCGCCGCCGAGCTTCCCAGCCATGAGGTCGGGCTGGCCATCCTGGGGCCGCTGCAGGACCTGGACGAGGTGGCGTACCTCCGGTTCGCCAGCGTCTACCGGTCGTTCGAGTCGCTCGCCGACTTCGAGCGGGAGATCGAGACGCTGCGGACCGCGGCGCAGGTCCGCGAGGGAGGCTGAGGCGGTCGGGGTAGCTGGCCGCACCAGAGCGTGCCGCGGGTGAGACGCGGACGGGTTTGACGGTAGGGCCGCGGGTGAGACGCGGACGGGTTTGACGGTAGGGCCGCGCGTGGGGCGCGGACGAGGGGCGATGAGATGCCGGGGGACGGTGTGACAACGAGCAAGTCACGGAGCAAGGCGGCAGCGGGTCTGAAGGTCGAGCGGGTGTGGACCACCGAGGGGATCCACCCGTACGACGAGGTGACCTGGGAGCGTCGGGACGTCATCATGACGAACTGGCGGGACGGCTCGATCAACTTCGAGCAGCGCGGCGTGGAGTTCCCACAGGAGTGGAGCGTCAACGCGGCCAACATCGTGACCACCAAGTACTTCCGGGGTGCGGTGGGTACCCCGGAGCGGGAGTGGTCGCTTCGACAGCTGATCGACCGGGTGGTGGCCACCTACCGCACCGCCGGTGAGGAGTACGGCTACTTCGCCACCCCGGCCGACGCCGAGATCTTCGCCCACGAGCTGACGTGGATGCTGCTGCACCAGGTGTTCAGCTTCAACTCGCCGGTCTGGTTCAATGTCGGCACATCCTCGCCGCAGCAGGTCAGCGCGTGCTTCATCCTCGCCGTTGACGACTCGATGGACTCCATCCTGGACTGGTACAAGGAGGAGGGGCTGATCTTCAAGGGTGGCTCCGGCTCCGGAGTCAACCTCTCCCGGATCCGCTCCTCGAAGGAGTTGCTCTCCTCCGGCGGCACCGCCTCCGGCCCGGTCAGCTTCATGCGCGGCGCCGACGCGTCGGCCGGCACCATCAAGTCCGGCGGCGCGACCCGGCGGGCGGCCAAGATGGTCATTCTCGACGTCGACCACCCGGACATCGAAGAGTTCGTGGTCACCAAGGCGCGCGAGGAGGACAAGGTCCGTGCCCTGCGTGACGCCGGCTTCGACATGGACCTGGGCGGCGCCGACATCGTCAGCGTGCAGTACCAGAACGCCAACAACTCGGTCCGGGTCAGCGACGAGTTCATGACGGCGGTGCAGGACGGCGGCACCTTCGACCTGCGGGCCCGCCTCGACGGTACGGTGATCGACACGATCGACGCGAAGCCGCTGTTCCGGACCATCGCGCAGGCGGCCTGGGAGTGCGCCGACCCGGGGCTCCAGTACGACGACACCATCAACGACTGGCACACCTGCCCGGAGACCGGGCGGATCACCGCGTCGAACCCCTGCTCGGAGTACCTGCACCTGGACAACTCCTCGTGCAACCTGGCCTCGCTCAACCTGATGCGTTTCCTCCGCGCCGACGGCGGCTTCGAGGTGGAGAAGTTCGTCCGCTCGGTCGAGTTGGTCATCACCGCGATGGACATCTCGATCTGCTTCGCCGACTTCCCCACCGAGAAGATCGGCGAGACCACCCGGGCGTACCGGCAGCTCGGCATCGGGTACGCCAACCTCGGTGCGCTGCTGATGGCCTCCGGACTGCCGTACGGCTCGGACCAGGGTCGTACGCTGGCCGCGGCGATCACCTCGCTGATGACCGGCACCGCGTACCGGCGCTCCGCCGAGCTGGCCGGCATCGTCGGCGCGTACGACGGCTACGCCCGGAACGCCGAACCGCACAAGCGGGTCATGCGCAAGCACGCCGCCGCGAACGACGAGATCAAGCCCACCGGCACCGTGGCCACGGCCGTGCAGCGGGAGGCGACCCGGCAGTGGACCCTCGGCAACAAGGTCGGCGACCGGAACGGCTGGCGTAACTCGCAGGCCAGCGTCCTGGCGCCCACCGGCACCATCGGCCTGATGATGGACTGCGACACCACCGGGGTCGAGCCGGACCTGGCGTTGGTCAAGTTCAAGAAGCTGGTCGGTGGCGGCTCGATGCAGATCGTCAACCAGACCGTGCCGCGCGCCCTGCGCAGCCTCGGCTACCAGGAGGAGCAGGTCGAGGCGATCGTCGAGCACATCGCCGAGCACGGTCACGTGGTGGACGCCCCGGGGCTCAAGCCGGAGCACTACCCGGTCTTCGACTGCGCGATGGGCGAGCGTTCCATCGCCCCGATGGGCCACGTGCGGATGATGGCGGCCGTCCAGCCGTTCATCTCCGGCGCCATCTCCAAGACGGTCAACATGCCGGAGCAGGCCACCGTCGAGGACGTCGAGAAGATCTATTTCGAGGGCTGGCGACTCGGCCTCAAGGCGCTGGCGATCTACCGCGACAACTGCAAGGTCGGCCAGCCGCTGTCGGTGGCGAAGAAGGAGAAGGCCACCGCCCTGGCCCCGGCCCCGGCGGCGACGCCGGCCGCGGTCGAGAAGGTCGTGGAGAAGGTCATCGAGTACCGGCCGGTACGGAAGCGGCTGCCGAAGAAGCGCCCGTCGGAGACGATCTCCTTCTCGGTCGGCGGCGCAGAAGGTTACCTCACCTCGTCCTCCTACCCGGACGACGGCCTCGGCGAGGTCTTCCTCAAGATGTCGAAGCAGGGCTCGACGCTGGCCGGCGTGATGGACGCCTTCTCGGTGGCCATCTCCATCGGTCTCCAGCACGGTGTTCCGCTGGAGACGTACGTCAGCAAGTTCACCAACATGCGCTTCGAGCCGGCCGGTATGACCGACGACCCGGACGTGCGGATGGCGGCCTCGGTGATGGACTACATCTTCCGTCGCCTGGCCCTGGACTTCCTGCCGTACGAGCGCCGCGCGGAGCTGGGCATCTTCACCGCCAAGGAGCGGGCCGCCCAGCTCGCGGCCGAGGCGGAGGCGGAGGCGAACACGGCGGACCTCACCGCGATGGCCTCGTCGGCCCCGGTCGAGACCCGGCCGGAGGAGCCGAAGATCGGCCCGGTCGCCCAGCCGGCGCAGGAGCTGGCCGATGTCGCGGCGGCGCAGCCGGCGCCGCCGGTGGGGTCGAGCACCGAGCTGCTGGAAGCGGTGATCGGTAAGGCCGCCGACGCGCCGCTCTGCTTCACCTGCGGTACGAAGATGCGCCCGGCCGGCAGCTGCTACGTCTGCGAGGGCTGCGGTTCCACCAGCGGTTGTAGCTGACGTACGTGCCACGTGTGACCTCGGGCCAGGGTGCCCGGGGTCACACGGGGCGGTAGCCGGTGTGGGGCCCTGGACTCTCCTTTGTGGTGCGATCCTGTGGGCATGACGGCAGCCGATACCTATCGCACCTTTGCCACCCGGGAAGCGTGTGGCGTCTCACCGGCGTACGAGCGCTTGGCCCTGGCGGTGTCCGGTGACGCCGAACTGCTCGCGTTGATCGAGCAGCTTCCGCCGCCCAAACGGCAGCCGAATCTGCTCTTCGGCGTGGTGCGGCTGCTCGGTGGCCCGGTCGAGGACCCCGCGGCCTTCCACGCCTACGTTCTGGCGAACTGGCCGCTGATCGAGGTGGAGATTCGACGCCGGGCGACCCAGACGAACGAGGCCGGGCGGTGCGCCGTCCTGCTGCCGCTGCTCGCCGCGCTACCCCAACCACTGGCGCTGTTGGAGGTCGGCGCGTCGGCGGGGCTCTGTCTCTACCCCGACCGGTACGCGTACCGCTACGACCGCCAGCTCCTGGGCGACGGCCGCCCCGTCCTCGACTGCGCGCTCACCGGCACCCTGCCCCCGAGCCGGCTCCCCACCGTGGTGTGGCGGGCCGGGCTGGACCTCAATCCGCTGGACGTGACCGACGCGGACGATCTTGCCTGGCTGGACGCTCTCATCTGGCCGGAGCATGCCCACCGGCGGGCACGGCTGCGGGCGGCGGCGACTCTGGCCGCGGCCGATCCGCCGCTGCTTGTCCGCGGCGATCTGGTGGACGACCTGCCGGCGGTGGCCGCACTGGCCCCACCCGAGGCGACCCTGGTGGTGTTCCATACGACGGTGCTGTACCAGGTGCCGCAGCGCCGACGCACCGCCTTCGTCGAGGTGGTTCGTGGGCTGCCCGGCACCTGGATCGCCGTGGAGTCGCCGCGGGCGCTGCCCTACGACGGATTGCCCGACCCACCCGGTGCCGGCTTCAACAATGTGCTCGCGCTCGACGGCACGCCACTGGCGTGGGCCCAGGCGCACGGGCAGGCAGCGGCCTGGTTCGGTTAGCCACCCGGCCCGCGGCGGGGTCCTGACCGTCGGGTCCTACACTGCCCGGCGTGGGTGGGGAGCGAAAACCGTTGGCGAATCGGCCGTTGACCGAGCCACACCCGTCCCGGTTGCCGCCCGAGGACCCGCAACGCGAGCGGATCTGCGCCGCCCACGCTGCTGCCCTGGCGGCCGGTGCGGCCGGCTACCCCGACCCGACCACCGGTCTGTTCGTGCTGACCGCCGGCTTTCTCGCCCGCCGGGGCACCTGCTGCGGTCGTGGCTGCCGCCACTGCCCGTACGTCGACTGAGCCCTCAGCCGGGTCGGTGCGGTGCGTGGCCGCCCGACAGTCGCGGTCAGCCGGCGGCGACGAAAACGCGGGAGGCCACCTCGCGGGGGAGGCGGACGCGGTCGCCGTAGCGGTCGACCGACACGCCGTCGCGCTCCTGGGCGACGTTCACCGTGGCGCCCGGGTCAACCCCGGCGGCGTGCAGTTGGCGCAGCACGTCCGCGTTGCTTTGGAGGCTCTCGCAGATCCGCCGGACCACGACCGTGCCGGAGAGGCCGGGGAATGCCAGGTTGCGCTCCCCCTCGGCGGGCTCTGTGGCGGAGGGGTCCGCCGACCCCAGCGCCTCCAGCCCGGGAATCGGGTTGCCGTACGGCGAGCGGGTCGGGCGGTTGAGCAGGTCGTAGACCCGCTGCTCGACAGCGTCGCTCATGACGTGCTCCCACCGGCAGGCCTCCTCGTGGGCCTCCTCGTAGGGCATGCCGATCACGTTGACCAGCAGGAGTTCCGCCAGTCGGTGTTTGCGCATCACGGAGACCGCCGCGTCGCGGCCGCTGTCGGTGAGCGTGAGGTGGCGGTCGCCCTCAACGGTGAGCAGGCCGTCCCGCTCCATCCGGGCGACGGTCTGGCTGACCGTGGGACCGCTCTGGCGCAGCCGCTCGGCGATGCGGGCACGCAGCGGCGGCACACCCTCCTCCTCGAGCTCGAGGATGGTCCGTAGGTACATCTCGGTCGTATCGACCAGTGAGTGCGCGATGATCTCAATCACCCGTTTACGAGAAACAAATCGGACGGCAAGTGTCTCACGCACGACCCCCACTCATCCACGTGACCCGCTACCGCGGGTTGTGGTTGACCATGGCAGTTCCCGATCCGATCTGGGGTTACGCGGTCGCCCGGCCCTCAGGTTCGGCGTGAGGTACGTCGATGTTACCCGTACCGCAGGCGCCGGTCGCCGAGGCCCAACCCGTGGGCGTGAGCTGGACGGCAGGGACACGTATGCCAGATCAGCATGAACTTCACCCTTTCCGTCTTCGACGGCATCCCCAGCCCCCTGCCAAAGTCGAGTCCGGCCCGATCGGCACCTCTGGCCCGGCAGGCCGCCACCACATCCACCCGCCGATTCTATGTACGTGGATGGTGTTGACTGGGCGTCATGTCCGGTACCGAAAACCTGCTGGTCGAGGTAGACCAGCTCGCCGCCGAGATGCGCGGTGACGACCCGCCGACCCTGCTCGACGTCCGCTGGCGCCTGACCGGCCCACCCGGGCGCGCCGACTACGCCGCCGGGCACCTGCCCGGGGCGGTCTTCGTCGACCTGGACACCGAACTGTGCGGCCCGCCCGGCGCCGCCGGCCGGCACCCGCTACCCGAACCCGCCGCCCTCCAGGCCGCGCTGCGGGCCGCCGGCGTCCGGGCCGGGCACCCGGTGGTGGTCTACGACGGCGGGGACGGCATGTCCGCCGCCCGCGCCTGGTGGACGCTGCGCTGGGCCGGTCACCGGTCGGTCCGCGTGCTGCACGGCGGCCACCCCGCCTGGGTGGCGGCGGGGCTGCCCACGTCCACGGAGACACCCACCCCGAGCCCCGGCGACGTTGCGGTGCGCCCCGGCGCCCTGCCGGTGCTGGTCGCGGCCGAGGCCGCCCGGCTCGCCACGGCCGAGACGGGGACGCTGGTGGACGTCCGCGTCGCACCGCGCTACCGGGGGGAGACCGAGCCGGTCGATCCGGTTGCCGGGCACGTGCCGGGTGCGGTCAACCTGCCGGCACCGGAGTACGTGACCGAGGGGCGCTTCCCGGCGGCCGACGTGCTGCGGGAGCGGTTCGCCGCCGCCGGAGTGGCCGCCGCCGAACCGGTCGGCGTCTACTGTGGCTCCGGCGTGACCGCCGCGCAGGCGGCTTTCGCCCTGCACCTGGCCGGTCGCCCGGATGTCGCCCTCTACGTCGGGTCCTGGAGCAACTGGGTCGCCGACCCGTCCCGCCCCGTCGCGGTCGGGCAGGAACCCGGAATCACCCCGGCCTGACCGCGGTCCCCCAGGGCGCCCGCGCGGCGGCCCAGGCCGCGGCCGACCGCTCACATTTCTCGGGTACTGGCTGCCCCACGCCGCGCGACACCGGCGGCGTGGGCAGCGCGTACGACGGGCCGGCCGAGTCCCCGTGCGACGATAGGCCCATGTCGGACGACACAGTGGTGGTGTGGGACGAGACGCTGCTCTCCTACAACCTCGGCGACCACCCCCTCGACCCGGTACGGGTCGAGCTGACCGTCGCGCTCGCCCGAGAGCTGGGTGTGCTCCGGCGTCCCGGGGTACGGCTGGTCGAGCCGAAGCCCGCCGACGACGAACTGCTGACCCGGGTGCACGACCCGGCCTACCTGGCAGCCGTGCGAGCTGCCCCGCAGGATCCGCTCGGCACCGGGTTCGGGCTCGGTACCCCGGATAATCCGGTCTTTGCGCAGATGCACGAGGCCAGTGCGTTGGTCGCCGGGGCCACCGTTGCGGCGGCAGAGGCGGTCTGGCGGGGCACGGCACGTCGGGCGGTCAACGTGGCGGGCGGGCTGCACCACGCGATGCCCGACCGGGCCGCCGGCTTCTGCGTCTACAACGATCCCGCCGTGGCCATCGCCCACCTGCTCGACCTGGGCGCGCGCCGGATCGCCTACGTCGATGTGGACGTGCACCACGGCGACGGGGTGCAACAGGTCTTCTGGGACGACCCCCGGGTACTCACGGTGAGCCTGCACGAGACCCCACTCGCGCTCTTTCCGGGCACCGGGTTTCCCGACGAGACCGGCGGTGCGCAGGCCCAGGGCACCGCGGTCAACGTGCCGCTGCCACCGGGGGTCGAGGACGCCGGCTGGCAGCGGGCGTTCCACGCGATCGTGCCGTCGGTGCTGCGCGCGTTCCAGCCGGAGATCCTGGTCACCCAGTGCGGCGCGGACGCGCACCGGCTCGACCCCCTGGCTGACCTGCGCCTGTCGGTGGACGGGCAGCGGGCCACCTACCTTGCTTTACGGGCGCTCGCCGACGAGCTCTGCGCGGGCCGCTGGGTCGCCACCGGTGGCGGGGGATACGCGTTGGTCGAGGTCGTGCCCCGGGCCTGGACCCACCTGCTCGCGGTGGCCACCGGCGAACCGCTCGCGCCGGCCACCCTCTGTCCGTCCGCCTGGCGCGAGCTCGCCCAGGTCCGCCGTCCGGGGCAGGAGGTGCCGTTGCGGATGACCGACGACGTCAACCCGTCGTACGAGTCGTGGCAGCCCTCCGGGGAGCCGAACTCGGTGGACCGGGCCATCGTGGCCGCCCGCAAGGCGGTGTTCCCGCTGCTCGGGCTCGACCCGTACGACCCGCGCGACTAGGGCCCGTGTCGAGTCACCCGCCGGTCGCGCCGACCTTCGACGACACCGGACCGAACGCGGCCGGGAGGAAGGACGCTCGCGTGACCACAGGTGACGTGACAACCGGTGAACAGCCGGCGGACGTGCTGCTCAGCGACGGCACCACCGTCCAGTTGCGGCCGATCCGGCCAGCGGATGCACCGGGCATCGTCGCCATGCACTCGCGTTTCTCCGAGCGCACCCGCTACCTGCGCTACTTCTCGCCGTACCCCCGGATTCCTGAGCGCGACCTGCGGCGGTTCGTCAACGTCGACCACCACGACCGGGAGGCGTTCGTCGTTCTGGTCAGCGACCAGATTGTCGCGGTCGGCCGGTACGAGCGGCTGGGTCCAGCCGCCACCGAAGCCGAGGTCGCCTTCGTGGTCGAGGACGCCTACCAGGGCCGGGGCATCGGATCGGTGCTGTTGGAGCACCTCGCCGACGCGGCCCGGCGGGTCGGCATCCCGACCTTCGTGGCGGAGGTGCTGCCGGCCAACAACGCGATGCTCCGGGTCTTCGCCGACTTCGGCTATCAGGTGCGGCGTCAGTTCGCCGACGGGGTCGTGCACCTGAGCTTCCCGATCGCGCCGACCGAGGCGACCCTTGAGGTGCAGCGGGGCCGCGAGCACCGCACCGAGGCCCGGTCGGTCGCCCGGCTGCTCGCACCCCGGGGAATCGCCTGCTACGGCGCCAGCGCCACCGGGCAGGGGGTTGGGGCGGCGGTCCTCGGGAACCTGCGCGACTACGGGTTCACCGGAGCGGTGGTGCCGGTGCATCCGAGCGCGCGAATGGTGGCCGGGCTGCCCGCGTACCCGTCGGCCGCCGAGGCCGGCCTGCCGATCGACCTGGCGGTGGTGGCGGTGCCGCCGGCGGCGGTGGAGACGGTCGTCGCCGACGCGGCCGCCGCTGGAGCGCACGGCCTGGTCGTGATCAGCGCGGGTTTCGCCGAGGCCGGTGCGGACGGCGCGGTCGCCCAGCGTCGGCTGGTTCGGGCGGCGCACGCGGTGGGCATGCGGATCATCGGCCCGAACTGCTTGGGGATGGCGAACACCAGCACCGCGGTACGCCTGAACGCCACGCTGGCCCCGCGGTTGCCGGTCCCCGGTCGGGTTGGTCTGTTCAGCCAGTCCGGTGCGTTCGGGGTGGCGCTGCTGGCCGAGGTGGAGCGGCGGGGACTGGGGCTGTCCAGCTTCGTGTCGGCCGGGAACCGGGCCGACGTCTCCGGCAACGACCTGTTGCAGTACTGGCAGGACGACCCGAACACCGATGTGATCCTGCTGTACCTGGAGACTTTCGGCAATCCCCGCAAGTTCGCCCGACTGGCCCGGGGGATCGGGCGGGAGAAGCCGATCGTTGCGCTGGCGCCGTCGGCCCACGTATCCGGCCCCGCCGCCCCGGGTCCGGACGAAGCCGCGGTCAGCGCACTCTTCGCCCAGTCCGGGGTGATCCGGGTGGCCACCGTCGCCGAACTGCTCGATGTCGGCGTGCTGCTGGCCAACCAGCCGCTGCCCGTCGGCGACCGGGTGGGGATCGTCGGTAACTCCTCGGCGTTGACCGGGTTGGCCGCCTCCGCCGCCACCGCGGTCGGGCTCGCCGTCGCCGACGGCTACCCGCGCGATGTCGGGCCAGACGCCGGGGCGGCCGACTTCGCCACCGCCCTCGGCGCCGCCGTGGCCGACGACGGGGTGGACGCGCTGGTGGCGGTCTTCGCCCCGCCGCTGCCGGGTCAGCTGCCCGACACCGAGACCGACTTCACCTCGGCGCTGCCCGCGGTGCTTGCCGGCGGCAAGCCCACCGTGGCGACGTTCCTGGCCGGACGCGCCCCCGCCGGGGTGCCGGCGTACCCGAGCGTGGAGGAGGCGGTGCGTGCCCTGGGGCAGGTCACCGCGTACGCCGGGTGGCTGCGTCGCCCCACCGGCACGCACCCGGAACTGATGGACGTGGATCGGAACGCGGCCCAGGCGGCACTGCGGCCGGGGGCGTTCGATCCGGCTGGGCTGCTCGCCGCGTACGGAATCAACGTGGTCGAGTCGGTGCTGGTGGGGTCGGAGCAGGAGGCCGTCGCGGCGGCACGGAAGCTGGGATACCCGGTGGTGATAAAGGCAGCCGCCCCCGGTCTGCGGCACCGACTGGACCTTGGCGCGGTCCGCCTCGACCTGCCCGACAAGGCGCGGTTACGACGCGCGTACGCAAAGATGGCGACGGAGTTTGGGGCGGACGTCCTGGTCCAGCCGATGGTTCCGCCCGGAGTGGCCTGTGTGGTGGAGCTGGTGGAGGACCCGGCGTTCGGGCCGGTGGTGGGCTTCGGGGTGGGGGGTGTCGCCACCGAGCTGCTCGGCGACCGGGCCTGGCGGGCGGTGCCGTTGACCGACCGCGACGCCGCGGAGCTGGTGGACGAGCCCCGAGCGGCCCCACTGCTGCGCGGTCACCGTGGGGCGGCGCCAGTGGACCGGAGGGCCCTGGCCGAGTTGCTACTGCGGGTCGGGCGGCTCGCCGACGAGCAGCCGCGGGCCCGCACCCTGACGCTGAACCCGGTGCTGGCCCGGCCGGACGGCTTGTCGGTGCTGCACGCCACCGTACGGCTCGGTTCCGCTGCCGTCCGCCCCGACACCGGCCCCCGCCGGCTGTGACGCGCTGCCGTGCGGCGGTGGCCTTTGACGCTTCCGGAGCTGGTCGCGCGGGTCAGCAGGCGTACGCCTCCAGGCGCTGTGCCCGCTCCGGGGCGCGGAGCTTGTGCAGGGTCCCCTTCTCGATCTGGCGGATCCGCTCCCGGGAGAGGCCGAATTCCCGACCGACCTCGTCCAGGGTGCGCTGCCGTCCGTCGTCCAGCCCGAACCGGAGCCGGATCACCGCCTGCTCCCGCTGGGAGAGGGTGGCGAGCACCCCCCGCATCTCCTGGCGCAACTCGCCGCAGCTGGCGGTGTCCTCGGTCCTGGCCGTCGGGTCCACCGCGGCGACGAAGTCGCCGAGCGGGCTCTCGCCGTCCTCGCCGACGGTCTGGTCCAGGCTCACCGGCTCCCGGTCGTAGGAGATCAGCTCGATCACCTGGATCTCCGGGATGTCCAACGCCCGCGCCACCTCCGCGACCGTGGGTTCGCGGCCCAACGCGACCGACAGCTCGCGCCGGGTCCGCACCATGCGGTTGACCTGCTCGACCATGTGTACCGGGATGCGGATGGTGCGGGCCTGGTCGGCCATGGCGCGGGTGATGGCCTGGCGGATCCACCAGGTGGCGTAGGTGGAGAACTTGTAGCCCTTGGTGTAGTCGAACTTCTCGACGGCGCGGATCAGGCCGAGGTTGCCCTCCTGGATCAGGTCGAGGAAGGCCATCCCGCGGCCGGTGTAGCGCTTGGCGAGCGACACCACCAGGCGGAGGTTCGCCTCCAGGAGGTGGTTCTTTGCCCGCTCCCCGTCCCGCGAGATCCACATCATGTCGCGCTGCATGTCGCGGTTGAACTTCTCGTCGCCCTCATCTGCCGCGCGCAGCTGCTCGGTGGCGTAGAGGCCGGCCTCGATCCGCTTGGCGAGCTCGACCTCCTGCTCGGCGTTGAGGAGCGGGACCTTGCCGATCTGCTTCAGGTACGCCCGGACGGAGTCGGCGGAGGCGGTCAGCTCCGCGTCTCGGCGGGCCTGCTTGAGGGCCTCGGACTCCTCGTCGTCCCACTCGAAGTCGGTGTCGGTGGCGGAGTTCGCCGCGTCGGTCTCGGCGGCCCGGGTCAGCTCCGCCGGCTCGTCGACCACCACGTCTTCGATCTCAGCGGCCAACTCCTCCGCGTTGACCTCGCCGGCAGCTTCGCCCTTCGTGGCCTTCGCGGTCTTCGTCGTGGCCTTCGCCGGGCCGGTCGCCGCGGCCACGGTCGCCTTGGTGGCCCGGGTGGCCTTCTTCGCCGGCGTGGCCTTGGCGCCGTCGGCGGCAGCGCCAGCCGCCTTGCGGGCGGTGGCCTTTCGCGGCGCCGGTGCCGGTGCCTCGGCCCCGGTCGGTGCCGCCTTCGACGTGGGCGTGGCGGCCTTCTTGGTGGTCTTGGCGGTGGTGGCCCGGGATGCTGGGGTGGTTGACCGGGCGGCGGCCACCCGGCGGCGTGGGGCGGTGCTGGCCGAACCGTCTACCACGACGGTCACCCCTGCCTCCGAGAGCGCCCGGAGGATTTTCTTGGCCTGGGCCGGAGTCACCTCGGCTGACTCGACAGTGCGCGCGAGCTGTGCCGACGTGAGCTGACCGCCGGCGCTCTGCGCATGGGCGATCAAGGTGTCGGTGAGCGAGCGAACGTCGGCGCCGGTCTGGCGGGGTTCTGTCACGAATGACCTTCCGGTGGCGAAGAGCGAGCACGGCAGGGTCGTCCGGCGTGGGGCGGAGCGCGGTGCCGGGCGAGTCGTTGAGGACCCCCGAGTCGCGGGCCAGCCGGTTGGGGCGGTCCGTGGCGCGTGGGCAGGGTGAATTGTAACGCTGTCCACGGCGATCATTCGGCGGCGCACGCCGGACCACCGCTCGGACCGCCGAATTGGCGCGGATGTGGACTTTGAAAGGATGATACCCGCATATGGTCGCGACCACCCCGGTCGTGCGGGAAGGGGACGAGAATGGTCCGCTCGGTACCGGAGCCGCGGGAACTACTGGAGATCGCGGTCGAGGTGGCGCGGGAGGCAGCCGCGACGGCGTACCGGATGCGCAGCCAGGGTGTCTCGGTGGCCGCGACCAAGACCACCGTCACCGACGTGGTGACCGCGGCCGATCGGGCGGTGGAGCAGCAGGTGCACGACGCGCTGCGCCGGCTCCGGCCGGGGGACGCCGTGTTGGGTGAGGAGTACGGGGAAGTGGGCGCCGGTGGTGCCGTCCGGTGGATCGTGGATCCCATCGACGGCACCGTCAACTACCTGTACCGCATCCCGCACAGCGCGGTCTCGCTCGCCGCCGAGGTCGATGGGGTGGTGGTTGCCGGGGTGGTACGCAATGTCGTCACCGGCGAGGAGTGGACCGCGACCATCGGTAACGGCGCCTGGCGGGACGGTCAACGGTTGCAGTGCTCCACCGAGCCAGATCTGGGCCAGGCGCTGGTGGCCACCGGCTTCGGCTACGACCCGCTCCGCCGGGAGCACCAAGCCCGCGTGCTGGCCGAGTTGATTCCGCACCTCCGCGACATCCGTCGGTTTGGCGCGGCGGCCCTCGACCTCTGTCTCGCCGCCGAGGGGCGGGTGGACGCCTACTACGAGAAGGGGCTGGCCGCCTGGGACCTCGCCGCGGGAGGCCTGGTGGCCACCGAGGCCGGACTGCGGGTCGGCGGGCTGGCCGGCGCGGCGGCCGGGCCGGATCTGGTGATCGCCGCGCCCCCGGGGCTCTTCGCGCCGCTGCACGACCGGCTGGCTGACCTCGACGCCGCCGGCGGCCCCTGAGCCGCTCTGCGGGCGGTTTCGGTCACTCCTCCTGGACCGGGCAGGTGTCGGGCGGCGCCACCGGTGCCCCGAGGTCACCGAGGGACTGGTTGACCTCGGTGGTGGTGGCAAGCTGCTGGAAGGCGCTGCCCAGGATGATGTCGACGGTGGCGTCGGCGCGCTCCGGGTCGTACTCGGCCGCGGCGTTGTTCAGGAAGTAGGCCCGGAGCAGGTGCGCCGAACCAACGCCCTTCGGGCCGTACCGCAGGACCGCGATGTTGTCACTCTTCGCCGCGTCGCCGGTCTCCTCGACCTGGAACTTCCGATTCCGGAAGTCGTCGGAGATCTTGCTGGCGAGGCCCACCTGGTCGGTCCCATTGAGTACCTTGATCTTTACCTCGGCCGGTTCGCGGAGGGTGACGTCCGCCTCCGGCCAGCCCTTCTGGCAGCCGGCGCCGAGCCCCGCGTCGCTCTGCGTGTCCCGGACGAGGGCGACAACGGTGAAGATCAGCGCCAGGATCGCCAACAGGGCGACGACGACGAGTGCCCGCACTCGCGCAAAGCTCATCAAGGTGCTCCCGGGACGGAGGAAGGCGACGGTCGTCAGCGGCGGGCGAAGCGCCCGAACGGCCGTCCGGTACGCCGCTGAGGTTAACGGTTGTCCGGCGGCGGCGTGGAAACAGCCGGACATGCCGGCGCGCCGGCAAGGAACGGGGTAGTACTACCCCTATCTTCATGTCGCCTGAGTCACATTGGGAACAACTTCCTGTGCAGAGGCGTACATCTCTTCCACGAGGGCGGTATACATGCCACGCCCGCGGTGGAGGTAAGGTACCGCGCTCGCTGGGGGAGTTTCCTGGCGGCGTCGACCCGACTCATGCCGGGTCGGGTGAACGACACAAGTGGTGGCCGCCCAGCGGGACCGAAACAACGTCGTCCGGCGTTACAACCGGAAGCGACAACATCGATATGGGAGAGTGAACCGATGGCCACCGACTACGACGCCCCGCGTCGCGACGAGGTCGACCTCGGCGAGGACAGCCTGGAAGAGCTGAAGGCCCGGCGCGTCGACTCACAGTCGGGCGCCGTGGACGTGGACGAGGCCGAGGTGGCGGAGAGCTTCGAGCTGCCCGGCGCCGACCTGGCCGATGAGGAGTTGACGGTCAAGGTGCTGCCGATGCAGCAGGACGAGTTCCGTTGCGGGCGTTGCTTCCTGGTGCACCACCGCAGCCAGTTGGCGGCCCAACGCAACGGCGACCTCATCTGCCGCGAGTGCATCTGACCGGGACGCGAATCGCGCTACTGGCGGCGGCTCTGTGTTGGGGCCGCCGCACCCCCCGGTCGTCGTGCGGCGGCCCGGTGGCCAACGCTGCACCCGTCCCGGCCAGCCGCCAGCGCGGCCCAGCGGGAGGTCCGGTGCCATGACCGAGCGGGACTCCACCGGGCCGGACCGCATCGAGCGGGACTCCACCGGGCCGGACCGCATCGAGCAGGGTCGCATCGCGCCGGACAGCATCGTTGGCGAACCGGTCGGTGACGCCGACGGCCTCGGGGCCACCGTGGCGGAGCTGGCCGCCGACGATGTCCCGCCGGCTCGGCGGGGACAACTCCTCGGTCGCCTGGTTGGGCAGGCCCGGACCCGCGGGCTCGGCGACCTGCTCCGGCCGAGGGCGGCGCTCGGCTGGATGGTCGACACCATCGCTGAGATCGCCCCACACGTGCCGGTCCGGGACCGGGTCACGCTCCACCGGCACTTCCCTGACCTCGACGGCGAGGCGCTGGCCGACCGGCTGGTCCGGAACGCCGCCCGGGCGAGCACCGGGGTGGGCGCTGCCGGTGGTGGCGTCGCCGCGGTCGAGTGGACGGTGCCCCCGAGTCTGCTCACGGCGCCGGTGCTGCTGGCCGCCGAGACGGTGGCGGTGGTCGCGATCGAACTGAAGCTGGTCGGTGAGCTACACGAGGCGTACGGGGTGCCGCTGCCCGCCGGTGGCGCCCAGCGGGCGGTGGCGCTCGTCGTCTCCTGGTCCGGGCGGCGCGGGATCAACCCGATGCGGCCGGGCGTGGGAGTGAGCGCGGTGCTGAGCGCCGCGGCCCGCCGTGAGCTGCGGGACCGGCTGGTCAGACGCTTCGGCCGCAACCTCACCACGCTGGGCCCGTTCCTGACCGGCGCGGCTGTCGCGAGCTACCTCAACCGACGGGCCACCCGAGCGATGGCCGATCTCCTCCGCGCTGATCTCCGACGCCGGGCTGGGGCACCCCCGGATCCGCCGTGAGCCCGGGCTGTCGGGGGTAGCCCTGTCCCGGGAGTCGCCGGCCGCCGGTTGAGCCCGGGCCGACTCAGTCCTGAGCGGTGTCGGCCGGGCCTCGGGCGGCGAGGATCGCCTCCGCCAGCCGCACCGGCCGCCGGGTGCTGATCACCCAGAACGGGGTCGGGTCAGCCGGGTCGTCGAGCACCACCTGCACGGCGCCGGGGATCCACGGCCGCTGGATCACGAACGCCAGTGGGTCCGCGCCGACACCGAGCACCTCACGTCGCCCGGCGGCATCCAACGGGATGACATCGGCGACGAACCGGGCCGGCAGCCGCGCGTCGTCCACCCGCAGCTCGCCGTCGTCCACCGCCACCCGGATCCGGCCCAGCCAGAGCAGGCTCGCCAGGCACGCCGGCAGCAGCAGCACGAACGGCAGCCACGACCGGATGCCGGACGCGCCCAGCCAGATTTCCGTGGCGAGTAGCCCGGCCGCGGCGAATCCGCCCAGCCAGAGCCACCACGGCAGATCCAGCCGTTCGGCGTAGCGGGCAGCCGGGGACGAGGAGACGCGCACGAGATGAAGGGTACGGCGCGCGCCGCGGCGAGTACCGGGCAGGATGGGCAGGTCACTCAGGAACCGGAGGGAAGAGGGAACCGTGACCGATCTCGTACCCGTGCCTGTACGGCAGCTCGACCCGGGGCTGCCGCTCCCCGCGTACGCCCATCCCGGCGACGCGGGGGCGGATCTGGTGGCCGCCGCGGAGGTGGAGCTGCCCCCGGGTGGCCGGGCCCTGGTGCCGACCGGGGTGGCCATCGCGCTGCCCGAGGGGTACGTGGGCCTGGTACACCCCCGTTCGGGTCTGGCGGCCCGGCTCGGCGTGACCGTGCTCAACGCGCCCGGTACGGTCGACGCCGGCTACCGGGGTGAGATCCTGGTCAACCTGATCAACCATGATCGGGAGGCGGTGGCTCGGATCGCGCGCGGTGACCGCATCGCACAGCTGGTCGTGCAGCGGGTGGCCCGGGCGCGGTTCCAACCGGTGGCGGAGCTGCCCGGGTCCCAGCGGGGCGCCGGCGGGCACGGCTCCACCGGCGGCCACGCCGGCCTGGGTTCGGCCCCGGTGCCGACCGCCGGCCGGCAACCGGTGCCGGAGGTGTCGTGACACCCGGAGCGGACGCATCGCCGGTAGCGAAGGAAAGTGACAGGGTGGGCGTGAAGAGCGTGAACAGCGGAGGGTGTACGCAGTGATCTTCTCCCGAAAGCGGGCCGGTGCCGAACGGCGCCCGCGCGACGAGCGGCCCGAGGCCCGGGACGCGCACGAAGCGACGAATTCGGCAGCGCCGGCCCCCGGCCCCTACGACGTGACCGAGGCGCCGTCCGGGGTGCAGCGGCTCGACCTGGGGAGCCTGCAGATTCCCGCGGTCGGCGGGGTCGAGGTGCGGGTGCAGGCCGACCAGCAGGGCGCTGTTCAGCAGGTGGTGCTCGTGCACGGGCAGAGCGCGCTTCAGCTCGGGGTCTTCGCCGCCCCGCGTAGCGCGGGCATCTGGGACGAGGTACGCGAGGAGATCCACCAGTCCCTGTCCAACGACGGCGCCACCACCGAGGAGGTCACGGGTGGGTACGGCGTCGAGCTACGGGCGCAGGTCCCTACCCAGGACGGCCGTACCGACCTGCGGTTCGTCGGCGTCGACGGGCCGCGCTGGATGGTCCGGGCCGTCTTTCAGGGCGCGGCGGCGACCGAGCCGGATGTAGCCGGCCCGCTGACCGCCTGTCTGGAGGGCCTCGTCGTTGACCGGGGGCAGGAGGCGCGGCCGGTGCGGGAGCCGCTGCCCCTGCGCCTGCCCCGGGAGGCAGGGGAACAGGCGGCCGGGGAACAGGCGGCCGGGGAACAGGCGGCCGTGGGCTCTGCCGCCGAGCCGAAGCCGACCCCGCAGGCCTGACGGCGCTCCACCGACCGCTGGGGTCCACTCCGTCGGCGTACGCTGGCGGGGCGGTCCCGGCGTGCGGTGGGCCGCCCCACCGCCGGCCCCGGTCGGCCCAGCCCGGAAAGGGTGACGCGGAGGTCATGTCGACCGACGAGCGACGGGGTTCGCTGCGGCGCGTGTTGCGTCGGCTCACCGCCAGCGAGGCGGAGATCGAGGCGCAGGAGCTGCTCCGGGAGAGCGCCGAACACGGCGGCATGCCGGCCCGCCAGTGCTGCCGAGGCCAGCTGGTCGCGGTCTCCGGCCGGCTCCGCACCGTGGTCTACACGCCGCGGACCAACCAGCCGACGTTGGAGGCGGACCTGTACGACGGCAGCGACGTGGTGACCCTGGTGTGGCTGGGCCGGCGGCACATCGCCGGTATCGAACCGGGCCGGCACCTGACCGCACGGGGTCGGGTTGCCGTCCGAGGTGACCGTAAGGTCATCTACAACCCGTACTACGAGTTGGAGCCGCCGAAGTGACGACGGGACAGCGCCCGACGGCGCAGCCGGGCACGGGAGCGGAGGAACCGCTCCCGACGCTCGCCGAGCAGATGGCCGACCAGCTGGGGGGCTGGCGCGGAATGCTGGAGTCCAGCATTCCGGTGGTCGTCTTCGTGGTCGCCAACATCATCGGTGAGCTGCGTCCGGCGGTGGTCGCCGCGGTGGCGGTCGCGGTGTTGATCGCGGTGCTGCGGCTGGCCCAGCGGCGGCCGGTGCGGCACGCGGTGAACGGGCTGTTCGGGATCGCGATCGGCGCGGCGATCGCCTGGCGCACCGGTGATGAGCGGGACTTCTACCTGCCCGGCATCCTCTACGGCATCGGCTACGGCGTGGCGCTGCTGGTCTCGGGGATGATCCGGCAGCCCCTGGTCGGCTGGATCTGGTCGATCCTGGTGGCCAAGGGTGCCTCCGACTGGCGTCAGGACCCGATCCTGGTGCGGACCTTCACCCGGCTGACCGTGCTCTGGGGGGTGGTCTGGCTGGCGAAGGTGGGGGTGCAGGCCGGGCTCTACCTCGCCCACCAGGACACCGCGCTCGGCATCGCCCGGCTCGTGCTCGGCTACCCGCCGTACGTGCTGCTCCTGCTGATCACGGTCTGGACGGTGCGTCGGGTGACCCGGCACCACCCGCACGCCCCCCGGACGCCCCCGGCCCCGGTCGAGTAACGGCCGGCCGCGGGTCTCCGCAGGCCTTGCGGGTCCGTTCGACGCTGTCCGGGCCGAGCACCACCGTCCGGACGGAGTCCTCCACCTCCGCCGTGCAGACGAAGATCAGCTCGTCGCCGGCCTCGATCGGGTCGTCCGGGCTGGGCACCAGCACCCGCTTGCCACGCAGGATCGCCACCAGCGCCGCGTCGCGGGGCAGTGGCACCTCCCGTAGCGGGTGACCGACGTACGGGGCGCTCGTCGGCAGCGTGATCTCGACCAGGTTCGCCTCCCCCTGCCGGAAGGTCATCAGCCGGACCAGGTCGCCGACGGTCACCGCCTCCTCCACCAGGGCGGCCATCACCCGCGGCTTGCTGACCGCCACGTCCACCCCCCACTGCTCGGTGAAGAGCCACTCGTTCTCGGCCCGGTTGATCCGGGCGACCACCCGGGGCACCGCGAACTCGGTCTTGGCCAGCAGTGAGACCACCAGGTTGACCTTGTCGTCCCCGGTGGCGGCGACCACCACGTCGCGGTTGGCCAGCTCGGCCTCCTCCAGGTTGGTCAGCTCACAGGCGTCGGCCAGCACCCACTCCGCGTCCGGCACCCGTTCGGGCCGGAGCATCGTGGGCTGCCGCTCGATCAGCGTCACCTGGTGGCCGTTCTCGATCAGCTCCTGGGCGATGGAGCGGCCCACGTTCCCGGCGCCGGCGATGGCGACCCGCATGGTCACTGCCCCCCTTCCAGCGGCTGCGCCGCCGCTGACGTGACCGCGTTGACGATGTCGTCGGTGACCAGCATGAAGATCTGGTCCCCCTCCTGCACGACGGTGCTCGGCGTCGGCAACGTGCCGATCCCGAACCGGGTGAGGTACGCCACCCGGGCGCCGGTTGTCTTCTCCAGCGCCAGCACCGGCCGGCCGACCCAGTCCTTGTGCACCGGCACCTCCACGATCGAGACGGTGCTCGTCGGGTCCCGGAACAACGCCTCGTTGCCGTCCGGCACCAGGTGCCGCAGCATCCGGTCGGCGGTCCACCGGACGGTGGCCACCGTCGGGATGCCGAGGCGCTCGTAGACCTGGGCCCGTCGCGGGTCGTAGATGCGCGCCGCGACGCGGGTGACCCCGAAGGTCTCCCGCGCCAGCCGGGCGGAGATGATGTTGGAGTTGTCGCCGCTGGAGACGGCCGCGAACGCGTCCGCCCGGTGGATGCCGGCCTGCCGGAGTACCTCCCCGTCGAAGCCGGCACCGGTCACCGTGATGCCGGCGAAGTCCGGGCCGAGTCGGCGGAAGGCGTCGGCATCCTGGTCGACGACCGCCACCGAGTGCCCGCGGGCCTCCAGACCGTGCGCGAGGGTCGCTCCGACCCGCCCACAGCCCATGATCACCACATGCACCGTGCCCCTCCTCAACATCCGCCCGCACCAGCCGTTGCGGCTGTTGGACGAGCCTGTCACGTCCCCGGGGGCGGACGCGGACCGACGGTACTCCGTGCGTACACCCCCCGGTCTCCGGCCACCCGGGCGTGGCCGTGGCCGAGGGTCGTACGCTTGGCGGTTGTGGCCCGACCCGCCTCGCTGGTGAAGCGACTGCTCGTCGGTCGACCGTTCCGGTCTGACCGACTCCAGCACACCCTGCTGCCCAAGCGCATCGCCCTGCCCGTTTTCGCCTCCGACGCGCTCTCCAGCGTGGCGTACGCCCCGGACGAGATCCTGCTGATGCTCTCGTTCGCCGGGGCCTCGGCGTTCGTCTTCTCGCCGTGGATCGCCCTGGGGGTGGTCGTGGTGATGCTCGCCGTCGTGGCGAGCTACCGGCAGAACGTGTACGCCTACCCGTCCGGCGGTGGCGACTACGAGGTGGCCACGGTCAACCTGGGGCGCCGCGCCGGTGTCGGCGTGGCCAGCGCCCTCCTGGTCGACTACGTGTTGACCGTCGCGGTTTCGGTCGCGTCCGGGGTGGCGAACCTGGGCGCGGTGATCCCTTTCGTGGCCACCCACAAGGTGGCGGTGGCCGTCGTCGCGGTGGTGCTGCTCGCCGCCGTCAACCTGCGGGGGATCAAGGAGTCCGGCACCACCTTCGCCATCCCCACGTACGGCTTCATGATCGTTATCGTCGGCATGATCCTCACCGGGCTGGTCCGGGTGGTGCTGCTCGGCCACGACCTGCGTGCTCCCAGCGCGGACCTGGTCATCGCCACCGAGTGGAGCGACACGACCGGGTGGGCGATGGCGTTCCTGCTGCTGCGGAGCTTCTCCTCCGGCTGCGCTGCGCTCACCGGCGTCGAGACGATCTCCAACGGGGTGCCCGCCTTCCGGGCGCCGAAGAGCCGCAACGCGGCGACCACCCTGCTCATGCTCGGCGCGGTGGCGGTGACCATGCTGGTCGGCATCGTCTGGCTGGCCCGGCTGACCGGCCTGCAGTTCGTGGAGGACCCGGCCCGGCAGATCGTCGGCGGCCCCGACGGGTACGTGCAGAAGACCGTCACCGCGCAGCTCGGCGAGACCATCTTCGGCTCCGGCTCGCTGCTGCTGTTCGTGGTCGTCGGCGTCACCGCACTGATCCTCTTCCTGGCCGCGAACACCGCGTTCACCGGCTTCCCGGTGCTCGGGTCGATCCTCGCCCAGGACCGCTACCTGCCCCGGCAGCTACACACCCGGGGGGACCGGCTCGCGTTCTCCAACGGCATCCTCTTCCTGGCCGGCTTCGCGATCGTGCTGATCATCGGTTTCCAGGCCGAGGTGACCAAGCTGATCCAGCTCTACATCGTCGGCGTCTTCGTCTCGTTCACCCTGTCCCAGGCCGGCATGATCCGACACTGGAACCGCTACCTCCGGGTCGAACGCGACCAGCAGGTCCGCCGGCAGATGATCCGCTCGCGGGCGATCAACAGCTTCGGGATGGCGATGACCGCCACCGTACTGGTGATCGTGGTCCTCACGAAGTTCCTGCTCGGCGCGTGGATCGCTATCGCCGCGATGGTCATGATCTACCTGGTGATGCTGGGGATCCGGCGGCACTACGACCGGGTCGCCGTCGAGCTCATCCCCGACGAGGGGCGGCCGGTGAAACCGGCCCGTAACCACGCGGTCGTGCTGGTCAGCAAGGTGCACCAGCCGACCCTGCGGGCGATCGCCTACGCGCAGGTGACCCGGCCGGACAGCCTGACCGCGGTGACGGTGAACGTCGACGACAAGGACACCCGCCGGTTGCAGGCCGAGTGGGAACGGCGGGACGTGCCGGTCGCACTGACCGTGATCGACTCGCCGTATCGGGAGATCACCCGACCGATCCTCGACTACGTGGCCGGCATCCGTCGGTCCTCGCCCCGCGACGTGGTCACCGTCTTCATCCCCGAGTACGTGGTCGGCCACTGGTGGGAGAACCTCTTGCACAACCAGAGCGCACTGCGGCTCAAGGGTCGGCTGCTCTTCGAACCGGGAGTGATGGTTACCAGCGTGCCGTGGCAGCTTGTCTCCACCGAGGGCAAGGATCTGGACCGGCTGGACGAGACGCTCAGCCGCGGCCCGGCCCGCGGTCCCCGGGCGACGCCGGGTGGCCCGGAGCCGGCACCCGGCCCGCCAGCGGTCCCCGCTCCGCCGCCCGGGAGCGGCCCGGATTCGGCCGATGGAGGTGGCCGGTGACCGGCGACGAGGGGCTGGCGGAGGCCGAGCGGGTCGAGTTGACCGTCGGGGCGGTGGCCCCGGGCGGGCACTGCGTCGCCCGGGTCGCCGGCCAGGTGGTCTTCGTCCGGCACGCGCTGCCCGGCGAGCGGGTGGTGGCCGAGGTCACCGAGGTGCACCGCGGGTACGTCCGGGCCGACGCGGTGACGGTGCTGACGGCCGCGCCGGAGCGGGTCGAGCCCCCCTGCCCGTACGCGAAACCCGGCCGTTGCGGCGGCTGCGACCTGCAGCACGTGTCCCCCGAGGCGCAGCTGACCTGGAAGGCGGGGGTGATTCGCGAGCAACTCACCCGACTGGGCGGGCTGACCGACGGGGAACTGGACGCGCTGGGTATCCAGGTCGAGGCGCTGCCCGGTGGGTCGCTGGGCTGGCGCTCCCGGGTGCGCTACACCGTCGACGGCGCCGGTCGGGCTGGCCTGCTCAAACACCGCTCGTACGAGGTGGTGCCGATCGACCGGTGCCGGATCGCCCACCCGGCGATTCAACAACTGCCGGTGCTCGGCCCCGTACGGTGGCCGGACGCGGACGCCGTCGAGTCGGTCGCCTCGACCGGTGGGGACGTGACCGTGACCGCGGTCGCCGACGGGGCGGCGCGGCCGGTGAGCGGGCCGGAACGGGTTCACGAGGAGGCCGTCGGCCGTCGGTGGACGCTGCCCCGATCGGCGTTCTGGCAGGTCCACCCGGCGGCGGCGGACACCCTGGTGAACGCCGTGCTGGCGCAGCTCGACCCGCAGCCGGGGGAGACGGCCTGGGACCTGTACGGCGGGGCCGGCCTCTTCGCCGCCGCGCTGGCGGAGCGGGTCGGCGTCACCGGTCGGGTCACCCTCGTCGAGGCCGCCGGGGCCGGCATCGCCGCCGCCCGGGAGAACCTGCGGGACCTGCCACAGGTCGGCATCGTCTCGGGCCGGGTCGCCCCGGTGCTGGACCGGGGGCGCCGCATCGCGCCGGTGGACCTGGTGGTGCTCGATCCGCCCCGCTCCGGGGCCGGGGCCCGGGTGGTGCGGGCGGTGGCCGCCGCCGGAGCGCGCGCGGTGGCGTACGTGGCCTGCGACCCGGCCGCCTTTGCCCGGGATGTCCGTAGCTTCACCGAGTGGGGTTGGCGGCTGGCCGCGCTGCGCGGCTTCGACCTCTTTCCGATGACCCAGCACGTGGAGCTGGTGGGGCTGCTGCTGCCGCCCGCCTCGCCGAGCCAGCGGCCGAGCGATGCCTGACCCTGCGGCACCAGCGGTTGAGCGACGCCTGACCTGCCGCACCAGCGGTGGAACGAGGCCTGATCATCGGCTCAGCGTTGCTGGTGTCCCGCGGACCGTTCCGGGTGCTCCCGACCGGACTGCGAGCTGTCACCCGGCCGATAGACTCTCCGGTCATGAGTGTTGAACGGGACCCGGCAAACCAACCGGGGCTGCTGGCCGCCGTCAGCGGTCCGCAGGACATCAAGCGGATGTCCACCGAGCAGTTGGACATCCTCGCCGCCGAAATCCGTGACTTTCTGGTGGCCAAGGTCTCCCGCACCGGCGGGCACATCGGCCCCAACCTGGGGGTGGTGGAGCTGACCCTCGGGCTGCACCGGGTCTTCGACTCCCCCCGGGACCGGATCCTGTTCGACACCGGCCACCAGGCCTACGTACACAAGATTCTCACCGGCCGCCAGGGTGGCTTCGACAAGCTGCGCCAGCGCGGCGGGCTCGCCGGCTATCCGAGTCAGGCCGAGAGCGAGCACGACGTGATCGAGAACTCGCACGCCTCCACCGTCCTCTCCTACGCGGACGGGCTGGCCAAGGCGTACGCGTTGCGGGGCGAGCCGCGCGCGGTGGCGGCCGTGGTCGGCGACGGTGCGCTGACCGGCGGGATGTGCTGGGAGGCGTTGAACAACATCGCGACCGCCGGCAACCCGCTGGTGATCGTGGTCAACGACAACGGCCGCTCCTACTCGCCGACGATCGGTGGGCTCGCCGACCACCTCTCGACGCTGCGCCTGAACCCCGGCTACGAGCGGGTGCTGGACACGGTCCGGGAGGCGCTCGGCTCGACCCCGCTGGTCGGCCGGCCGATGTACGAGGTGCTGCACGCGGTCAAGCGGGGCATCAAGGACGCGGTCGCGCCGCAGGCGATGTTCGAGGACCTCGGCATCAAGTACGTCGGCCCGGTCGACGGGCACGACATCGCGGCGGTCGAGGGGGCGCTGCGCGCGGCGAAGTCCTTCGGCGGCCCGGTGATCGTGCACGCGGTCACCCGCAAGGGCTACGGCTACCGCCCGGCCGAGGACGACGAGGCGGACTGTTTCCACAGCCCCGGTGCCTTCGACACCGAGACCGGCAAGGCCACCGCGGTGCCGTCGGTGAAGTGGACGCATGTCTTCGCCGAGGAGTTGGTGGCGATCGCCGACGAGCGGCCGGACGTGGTGGGAATCACCGCGGCGATGGCCGAGCCGACCGGCATCGCCAAGCTGGCCCGGAAGTACCCGGAGCGCACCTACGACGTGGGCATCGCCGAGCAGCACGCCGCCACCTCGGCGGCGGGGCTGGCGCTGGGCGGAATGCATCCGGTGGTCGCGGTCTACGCGACCTTCCTCAACCGGGCATTCGACCAGGTCCTGCTGGACGTGGCGATGCACAAGCTACCGGTGACCTTCGTGCTGGACCGGGCCGGGATCACCGGCCCGGACGGGCCCAGCCACTACGGCATGTGGGACATGTCCATCTTCGGGGTGGTGCCGGGCCTGCGGCTCGCCGCCCCCCGGGACGCCGCCACCCTCCGCGAGGAGCTGCGCGAGGCGGTCGCCGTGGACGACGCTCCCACCATCGTCCGCTTCCCGACCGGTTCCGTCGCCGCCGACCTGCCGGCGCTGCGCCGGGTCGGTCCGGTGGACGTGCTCGCCGAGTCGGCCCGCGCCGACGTGCTGCTGGTCGCGGTCGGTTCCTTCGCCGGCCTCGGCGTGGAGGTCGCCGCCCGGGTCGGCGAGCAGGGTTACGGCGTGACCGTGGTTGACCCGCGCTGGGTCCGGCCGGTCCCGGCCGAACTGGTGGAGCTGGCCGCCGGGCATCGGCTCGTGGTCGTCGTGGAGGACGGGGTGCGGGCCGGCGGCGTCGGCGACGCGATCGCCCAGGCGATGCGGGACGCCGACGTCGAGGTGCCGGTGAAGGACCTGGGCGTACCGGTCGACTGGCACCCGTACGGCACCCGGGCCCAGATCCTCACCGACCTTGGCCTGACCGCCCAGGACGTGGCCCGCGACGTCACCGGCTGGATCTCCCGGCTCGACAATGGCGCCCTCGGCGACGAGAAGGAGCTGGTCACCGACCAGGTGGAGCCGATCGTCACGCCGCAGGAGGCCCCCGCCCCGAAGTGAGGGTGTGGGTGGGCGACGGCGGGGACCCGCCGTCGCCCACCCGTCACCGCGGCATCGCGGCGGAGGCCGCCGCCGGCGTGACCCCGCGGACCCGCCGCCCCGGCACTACCGGCGCACGGCGCCGCCCAAGCGTTACTGGGGAGCGGGCAGGGAACGGTAGTGGGTCTCCTCGGTGGTCGCCAGACTCACCGTGACCTTCTCGTCCGCCAGGGGCAGGACCGTCAGGCCCGGGCGGTCAACGAGGCGGGACGTGCCGGCCGGGACCGACAGCGAGTCCTCCGGCGTCGACTGCCAGCTCAACACGCCGAGTCGCTGCCCCGCCACCGGCAGGACGTACGCCTGCAGCGGTGCGGCCGGGTCGGCGGCTGACATCAGCGGTGCGCCGCCGGTGGCCGGCCGGTACAGCATCGCCGTCATCTCGTCGCCGGCCGCCTCCCAGGTGAGCTGCTGCACCTCACCCGGCGGGCCGGCACCGAGCGCGCCTTCGCCGACCGTCCGGATGGTCAGCCCCGACATCGGCCAGGAGGCCGGCACCGACTTCGCCGACTTTCGGCTCCCGAACTGGCGTTGGATGCTGCCGAACGGCCCCTCGTCGCCGGCGAGCGCGCAGGTGTCCAACCCGGCCAGGGCCTGCTGCCCGGAGCCGGACTCGTCGCGTACCAGCGGGTCGCGGGGCGCGTCCAGGCCGGTGCCGAGGTCGAGGAAACGATCGGTGGCGCGCCCCTGCGGCAGCGATTCGGTGGCGCGCAGCGTGGCGGTGACCGGGACCGCGGAGCAGGCCGGCACCGCCACGGGGGCGCTCAGGCCCCCCTCGATGGTCACCGCCTCGCCGTCCGGACCGGTCAGGTCGGTGACCCGGGCAGAGACCAGGTAGCGGCGACCCGCGTCGGTGTGCACCGGAAGGACATCGGAGTAGATGAGGTAGCCGGGGTCGGTGTGCTCGACGGCGTGGGTGACGGTGTGGCGCCCGGCCTCCCCGGCGACCTGGAGTAGCCAGGAGGAACCCGTGCCGGGAACATCCGCGGCGACCAGGGCGAGCGGCGCGCCGTCAACCTCACCGACCCAGAGAATGCCGGAGGTGGGTAGGTAGGCCCGGTCGTCGAGCGGTGACCGCCAGGCACGGACCGCCTCGGTCACCGCCGTCGTCGTCGCGGCCTCGGCGGCGAGGGAACCGCGGGCCGGCCAGACCATGAGCGAGCCGTCCTGGCTGTCATGCCCCACCGACAGGTCAGCCGGTGCCCGGTCGGTGACGACTCCGCAGCCGGCCAGGGACGCCATCAGGGCCAGCGCGGCGGCGGTCGTCCTGCCGGTCCGGCGGGCTGCAAGCACTTTTTAGCTCCTCCGTTTACCCCAGCCGGTCGTGCGAACCGCAATCGTACGAGATGACATGGTGCCGTCCGGCGCCGCCCACAAAGGATTGAGCGCTGGCTCTCCGGTGAATTCCGTTCGGGTAGACTCCGCCGACTGTGACCTCTGCTGACACCCGCGTCGACCCCGCCGCCGTGACTCCGTCGGAGCCGGTCAATCTCCACAGCGCGGGTGTGTTCCCCCTGAACGGCGCTGCGGCGGGGGACCGGAAGCCGACGCCCGACCCACCGGCGACGGCCCCGGGGCGTCGTCGGCTTCGGCTGCCGTCGTTGACGGCCCGACGGCAGCACCTGGTGGTGGTCGGCGGGTTTCTGCTCGCGGCGTTCTGGGTGACCAGCCAGATCTGGATCAACCCGGCCGGCCGGGTGGCCGCGCTCTACAGCAGTGACCCGGCGCAGGTGCAGTTCTTCCTGGCACACTCGGTGCGGGTGGTGCTCCACGGGGAGTTCCCGTTCTTCACCGAACAGTTCAACTACCCCGACGGGGTCAACCTGATGGCCAACACGGCCATCCTCGCGCTGGGCATCCCGATGGTGCCGGTGACGCTCCTCTTCGGCCCGGCGGTGACCTTTGTGCTGTTGGTCACCCTCGGGCTCGCCGGCACCGCGACCGCCTGGTACGTGGTGCTCCGCCGGCACCTCGTCCGCAGTCGACTGGCGGCTGCCGTCGGCGGATGGTTCTGCGGGTTCTCCCCGGCGATGCTGTCGCACGCCAACTGGCACCCCAACATCATCAGTCAGTTCCTGCTGCCGTTCATCGTGTGGCGGGTGCTCGCCATCACCCGGTCCCAGCGTCCGTACCGCGACGGCCTGCTGCTCGCCCTGCTGGTGACCGTGCAGGCCTTCATCAACGAGGAGATCCTGCTCTTCACCGCGATGGCGTGCGGGGTCTTTCTCGCCGCCGTGCTGGCGCAGCGGCCCCGGCTGTGGTGGGCGGCGTGGCGGCCCCTGGCGAAGGCCCTCGCCACCTGTACGGCGGTGGCGGGCGCGCTGCTGGCGTACCCGCTCTACGTGCAGTTCGCCGGGCCGATGGCGTACCACGGGCTGAGCGACGCGGTCCGGGACTACGGCAACGACATCGCCGCGTTCGTCGCCCCGGGCTCGCCCACCCTGGGCGGGGATGACGCGGCCAACACCGGCCTCGCCCCGAACTACTCGGAGGAGAACGCCTTCTTCGGCTGGAGCCTGTCCCTGATCGCCGTCGGCATCGTCCTGTGGCTGCGCCACGAGGTGGTCGTGCGGGCCCTCGCGGCGACCGGGATCTTCTTCGCGGTGCTCTCCCTCGGCGAGCGGATCTCGTGGTGGGACCAGGAGATCGGGGTCGGGCCGTGGGAGTGGCTGGTCCGGCTGCCGCTGCTGGACGCGGTGGTGCCGACCCGGTTCGGGCTGATTACCACCGTCACCGTCGGGCTGTTGCTGACGCTCGCGGTGGACCGGTCCCGGAAGCTGCCGCTGCCCCGCCGTACCCTGCGGCTGCGCACCGCCGCCGGGCTGGTGCTGGCGTTGTTGCCGATCGCGCCCATGCCGCTGGCGGTGACCTCCCGACCACCGGTGCCAGAGTTCATCACCGCCGACCGGTGGCGCGGCTACGTCGCGGCGGACCAGACGCTGGTGCCCATTCCGGTGCCGAGCATGGGTAACACCCACGGCATGCGTTGGGCCGCCGCCGCCAACCTCGACTTCAAGATTCCCGGTGGCTACTTCCTGGCGCCGCGCAACGCCAACACCGGCGACCCAGGTCGGTTCGGTGGCCGCCCCAGCGGGCTCGGGGAGCTACTCAGCGAGGTCGCCAGCACCGGACGTACGCTGCAACTCGACGACCGGCAGCAGCGGCGGGCCCTGGACGACCTGCGGCACTGGCGGGCCGCGATCCTGGTCCTACCGGTGGACCAGCACCACGCGGAGCCGCTGCGGCTGACCGTCGAGCAACTGGTCGGCCCGGGCACGCGTGAACTGGACGTGTGGGTGTGGGACGTCCGCGCCCTGACGGACCCGGCGCCGGCCGCCTGAGGCGGGGTCTTTAGTCGACCAGGGAACGGACGTCCCAGAGCCAGACGTCGTCCACCCGCTGCGGTGTGCCGAGCAGCGACGTCATCAGGTCGCGCAGCACCGCCTCCTGGGGGTGGGCGCCGAGCACCACCACCGAGGCCTGCCAGTACCGCAGGTCCTCGACCGCCTGCCGCCGCTCGACGTCGGTGATGTCGGGCGCGGCGTTCTTGCCCATCGTGGAGTAGATGAGTCGGGTCGTCGGCCGGTTCGCCGCCCCGAAGATCCCCTCCCCCTGCTCGTTGGGGCCGATGAAGTACCCGCCGGGGACGGGGAAGGCGTGCTGGGCCAGCGCACTCCAGCGCAGCGTGGAGAGGCCGTGCACGTTGCTCGGGATCGGCACCGGGACCAGGGTGCGCCCCTCGGGCACGTACGGCCGCCAGCCCTCGGCGGTGATGAAGTGCGGTGGGGGCGCCACCGACTCCACCGGCAGCGGTCGGGGGATCAGCGGCAACAGCGCCAGCGTGATGGCCGCGTAGCCGACCGGGCGTCGCCACCGCAGCAGGAATCGCAGCGGGCGGCCGGAGCGCCGCATGGGCACCGGTGGCTGGCCGGAGCGCTGCGCGGGTACCGGTGGCCGGCCGGTCCGGGAGACGGCGTCCCACGCGACGGCGAGCAGGACCCCGATCGCGGCGGCCACGACCAGACTCAGCCGGGTCGGCATCATCATCTCGACCAGCGGCAGCTCCTCCGACACGTACGACCACGGGCCGTCGGTGTCGGTCTCGGCGCCGTCGAAGCGGATCGTCGGGCCGAGGGAGGCCACCGTGAACACCACCGTCAGCACCGCCAGGATGCGCGCCACCAGGCTGCGGCGAACCAGTAGCAGGAGGGCCAGCACCGCCAGGATCACCAGCGGCCAGCCGAACCAGCTGTTCTGCTCGGTCAAGCCGAGCGTCTGCTCCACCGCGGGGTCGCCGGCCAGGGTGTCCCGGGGGAAGGTGACGTAGGCCTTCAGGTCCTCGCCCCAGCTGTGGAAGATGCCGCCCTGCAGGCCGCGGTAGGACTGCGGACCGTTGAACTGGAACCAGATCGGGTACGCGGTGAGCAGCAGCGCCAGGCCACCGCCGGTGCCGAGGGCGGCGGCGAAGGTGCCGGCCTGTCGCCAGGCGGCCCTCGGCCGCAGCACCGCGTACGTGGCGACGACGACGAGGCAGGCCAGCGCCGTGAGCAGCAGCATCTCCTCGTTGATGAAGATCTGGTACGCCACCAGCAGGCCGAGCAGGATGCCGTTGCGCCGCCAGCGGCCGGGCTCGCCGAGCCGCAGCACGCGGAGCACGATCAGCGGGAGCAGGAAGTTGGAGACGAAGTTGGGCTGGCCGTTGGCGTGGTGCACGACGCCGGGTGCGAAGCCCAGGAACGCGCCGCCGACGAACGCGCCGGCCCGGGAGCGCACCAGGTGCCGGGAGAGCACCCAGTAGGAGGTGCCGGCGGTGGCGGCCAGCGCGCCGCCGAGGTAGAGCACGTACGTCACCTGGGGGCCGACCAGCGCGGTCAACGGCGCCAGCGGCAGGGTCACCCCGAGTAGTGAGGTGTTCGCCATCATGTTCACCCCGACCGGGGCGTTCTGCCGGGTGGTGAAGAGCGGGTTCTCCAGGTGGAACACCGAGTACGCCCCGTGTGCGAAGAGCCACTCGAACCAGCTGTGGTCGGTCGGCAGGTGGGCGGAGACCCGGTTGGGTATGTCTCCCCAGTGGTTGAGGCAGACCAGTACGCCGAGGGCCAGGTAGACGCCGATGGCCAGAACGTCGGCACGCGCCGGACGCCAGCGGGAACGCCGGGTCGGCACTTCCGCCGCAGCGGATGCGGGGGTGCTGGTCTGTGGCACGGAGTCAACCATCGGCGCGGGCACGACGCGCCATCGTACAGGCGGCCCCGGGGTGGAGCTCCCGGCCCCGGTCACTCTCGGTTGCCCGCTGTCCCCTCCGGGGTCGTGGCCTGGCCCGAGCCTGGTGCCGGGCTGCTCCGCCACCGGTCACGCACCGGGTCGTCGCTGGCGGTGAAGCACTAGGTTGTCGGGGAGTCAGGCGCGAGGAGGCTGGGATGCGGGTACTGGTTGTCGAGGACGAACGCCACCTCGCCGACGCGATCACGCGGGGGCTGCGCAAGCGCGGCATGGCGGTGGATGTCGCGTACGACGGTGACAGCGGGCACGAGATGGCCTTTGTCACCCGCTACGACGTGGTGGTGCTCGACCGGGACCTGCCCGGCGTACCCGGCGATCAGATCTGCGCCGAGTTGGCCGCCTCCGGCACCCTGACCCGGGTGCTGATGCTGACCGCCAGCGGGACGGTCGCCGACCGGGTCGAGGGGTTGCAACTGGGCGCGGACGACTACCTGCCGAAGCCGTTCGCCTTCGACGAGTTGGTCGCCCGGGTGCAGGCGTTAGGCCGTCGCGCCACCCCGGCCGCTCCGCCGGTGCTGGCGGTGGCCGACCTGGTGCTCGACCCGGCTCGGCGGACGGCCACCCGGGCCGACCTGCCGGTGGACCTGACCAACAAGGAGTTCGGCGTGCTGCACGAACTGGTCAAGGCCGGCGGCGCGGTGGTCTCCAGCGAGGAGTTGCTGGAACGGGTCTGGGACGCGAACACCGACCCGTTCACGACCATCGTCCGGGTCACCGTGCGCACGCTGCGCCGGAAGCTCGGCGACCCACCGCTGATCGAGACCGTGGTCGGTGCCGGCTACCGGGTGACCGGGGCGCCGGTGTGACCGCCAGCCGTGGCATGCGGCCCACCCTGCGGCTGCGGTTGACCCTGCTCAACGGGTTACTGCTGGTGGGCGCCGGGGTGATCCTGGTGCTGCTGGCCTGGCTGCTGGTACGCGATGCGCTGCGTCCCACCGACGAGCTGCTTCCCGGGACGACGGTGGTGCTGGCCGACGGGCGTTCCCTGGACGCCGCCGAGTGGCAACGGCAGCTGGGCGATACGGCGAGCCGGGAACTGTTGGCCAAGGGGCTGGCGGCGCTGCTGGCGATCAGCGTGGTCGGGGTCGCCGGTGGCTACCTGGTCGCGGGCCGGGCACTGCGCCCGCTCTACCAGGTCACCGCCACCGCCCGGCGGCTCGGCGAGACCACCCTCGATCAGCGGATCGGCTACTCGGGTGCCGACGATGAGGTGGCCGAGCTGGCGCAGACCTTCGACGCGATGCTGGACCGGATCGCGGTCGCCTTCGACGCGCAGAAGCGTTTCGTCGCCAACGCCTCACATGAGCTGCGTACCCCGCTCGCCGTGATGCGTACCGAGATTGACGTGACGCTCAGCGACGACGAGGCGGACACCGCCGAGTACCGCCGCATGTCCACTGTGGTGCGGGATGCCTCGGAGCGGGCCAACGGCCTGGTGGACGCGCTGTTGGTGCTGGCCCGCAGCGAGGCCCAGGCCGGCCATCGCCTCGCCCGGCGGACGGAGTGCGACCTGGCCGCCGGCACCGCCAACGCGTTGACGGCGGTACGCCGGGAGGTGGAGCGGATCGGCCTGCGGGTGGAGACCTCACTGGAGCCGGCGCCGGTGGTCGGCGACCCCGGGCTGCTCGACCGGCTCGCCGGGAACCTGGTCGAGAACGCGGTGCGTTACAACCATCTGCACGGCCGGCTCTGGGTGCGGACCGGTTCGGACGGCCGGCGGTCCTGGCTGGTGGTGGGCAACACCGGTTTCGAGGTGGACCAGGCCGATGTGCCGGGGCTGTTCGAGCCGTTCCGGCGGGGCGGCCGGGAACGGACCGGTGCCCGCGGCTCCGGTCTGGGGCTTTCTATCGTCCGGGCCGTCTGCGACGCGCACGGTGGCGTGGTGAAGGCGATCGCGCAGCGGGGCGGAGGCCTGGAGGTGACGGTGACGCTGCCGGCGGCAGATGGGCCGGGTCCCGCCGTGACGCGGTGACACCGAGTCGGGCCGTTCGAGGATGTGGACCGTTCCAGGAAACGGACGAACCAAGAGGCGGTATCCGCCTGGACCTGATGCGCTCCGTCGCTACTCGTTCGGCTATCAGTCTTTGACATCGAGCGTGGCAGCGCGGGCGAGCAGATATCTCCGTTCCGCCTCGCTCGTCGTCCTGGCCGCTGCCTGCCGGTAGTGCACTACCGCTTTGGTGAGAGCACCTGCCATCTCCCACAGGTGCCCGCGGACCGCGTCTGGGCGGTGGCTACCCGCGAGTTCTCCGTCGAGCCTTTCCAACGCCGCGAGCCCGGCTACTGGGCCGTGCACCATAGCGGCGGCGACCGCCCGGTTCAATGCCACCAGCGGGTTCGCCGACACTCGGGTGAGCAGGCCGTAGAGCGCTAGGATCTGTGGCCAGTCGGTGTCCTCGGTCGTCTTCGCCTCGTCGTGGACTGCGGCGACCGCCGCAAGTAGTTGGTAGTAACCGACCTTGCCGCGCGGCAACGTGGCGGAGATCAGGGCCACGCCCTCGTCGATCATGTCCTGGTTCCACAGCGTCCGGTCCTGGCGGTCCAGCGGAACCAGCTCGCCGTGCGCGCCGGTGCGCGCCGGGTGACGGGCGTCAGTGAGCAGCATCAGCGACAGCAGCCCCGCCACCTCCTCGTGGTCGGGCAGGCTCGCGTTCAGCCTTCGGGTAAGGCGAATCGCCTCGGCGCACAGGTCGGCGCGGGTCACCCCGGGGCCGCTACTGACGGCGTACCCCTCGTTGAACATCAGGTAGAGCACATGCTCAACCGCGCGTAGCCGCTCGGGAAGCTCGGCCGGGTTGGGTAGAACGAAAGGCAGGCCGGAGTCGCGGATGCGCCGCTTGGCGCGGGCGATGCGCTTGCCCATCGTTGGTTCGGGCACGAGGAACGCGCGCGCGATCTCGGCGGTCGTCAGACCACCGACGGCGCGCAGGGTCAGCGGGATGGCCGCGCTCGCGGGCAGGGCCGGATGGCAGCACAGCAACAGCAGCGCAAGCGAGTCGTCGGTGCCCGAGACCTCAGGCGCGGTGGATGGGTCCCGTAGGGCGGCGACCGCCTCCCGGCGGTGGCGGGCGGCCTCGCTGCGCCAGAGGTCAGCCAGCTTGTGGGAAGCGACGGCAAGCAACCAGCCGCGCGGATTAGCCGGTACGCCGTCGGCCGGCCACTGTACGGCAGCTGCCAACAGCGCCTCCTGCACGGCGTCCTCAGCGTCGGCGAAGTCGTGGTGCCGGCGGGCGAGCACGCCGAGGACCTGCGGCGCCAACTCGCGCAGCAGGTCCTCGACAACCGGCTCGTCGGTCACAACTCCGGGTCGGCTCCCCGCATCACCGCGCGGACCTCGATTGGCCGCCGAGTCGGCCTGCCGCCTGCCCCGGGAGCCGCCGAGGTGCGGGCCGCAATCTCGATGGCGCGCGCCTCGCTGTCGACATCGATCAGCCAGTAGCCAGCCAGGAATTCCTTTAGCTCCGCAAACGGCCCGTCAGTGACGACCGGGGCGTCTCCGCCGCTGATCACCAGCTTCGCCGTATCTGGGTCAGCCAGCCCCGCCGCGCCCAGTAGTTCTCCGGACTCCACCAACTCCTGCCTGAGCTGGTCCATGTGAGCCCCGCTGGCCCGCATGTCCTCGGCCGTGCAGGTCTCGATCGCTGGCTCGTTTCCCGTCGGCGCGTGGTTCATCAACAGCATGTACTTCATCCGGTGCTCCTTCATGCGCGCGCCCAGGTCGGCGCTTCCACCCTACGGTCGGAACCGAACTCTGATCTTGGACACAGGGATGGAACACCGCTAACCGGCTGGCGGTTTTTTTTGAGCAGCAACCCAGCGGCGAGTGCCGTTCGCTCTGGGAGCGCGTGAGGTGCGGGTCCGGCGCATGATCGCTGGGCTGATCTGGGGTCAGGCCGTGTGCGTCGTCCGGGCCGGAGGGGTGCCGACCGCGTCGTTCAGCTGCCGTTCGTGACCGGGGGGAGTCCTTTATTCCCTGCCACTCTTAACGTATAGCACATAGGGGGTCTTGCGGCAATACCCCGTTATTGCCGCAGAATCGTCGGCCGAAGCCAGTACCTGTGGAATCAGGGATTCGCGACACACACGTGTGCGCGGGTTCGGGCCATCAATTCGGCGGAGGGCTGGCCGAGGTAAGTGTCGACGAAATGGGGGCAGTTTCATGTTTGACGTGATCATTGTTGGGGGCGGGCCGACCGGCATGATGTTGGCCGGTGAGCTACGGCTGCACGGATTGCACGTGGTGGTGCTGGAGCGGGACACCGAGCCGCCGGTGATTGTCCGCTCGCTCGGGCTGCACGTGCGCAGCATCGAGGTGCTGGACCAGCGCGGCCTGCTGGAGCGCTTCCTCGCGAACGGCCAGCAGTACCGGGTCGGTGGCTACTTCGCCGGCATCACCAAGCCGTGGCCCGACAACATGGACACCGCGCACGGGTACATCCTCGGTATCCCGCAGACCAGCACCGAACGACTCCTCGCCGAGCACGCCGCGGCGGCCGGCGCGGACATCCTGCGCGGCACCGAACTCGTCAGCCTGCGCCAGGACGAGGAAGCGGTGACCGCGGAACTCGCCGACGGCACCCAGCTCCGTTCCCGCTACCTCGTCGGCTGCGACGGCGGCCGCAGTACGGTCCGCAAGCTGCTCGGCGTGGACTTCCCCGGCGAGCCCACCCGGTTCGAGACGTTGCTGGGCGTCATGGAGCTGACCGCGGCGCCGGAGGAGGTCACCGCGGTGATGACCGAGGTCCGCAAGACGCAGCTCCGGTTCGGTGCCGGCCCGGTCGGCGACGGGGACGGGCTGTACCGGGTCGTCGTGCCCGCCGCCGGGGTGGCCGAGGACCGGACGACCCCGCCGACGTTCGAGGAATTCCAGCAGCAGCTGCGGGTGACCGCCGGCACCGACTTCGGGGTGCACTCACCGCGCTGGCTGTCCCGGTTCGGTGACGCCACCCGGCTCGCCGAGCGCTACCGGGTCGGCCGGGTGCTGCTGGCCGGCGACGCGGCGCACATCCACCCGCCGCTCGGTGGGCAGGGGCTCAACCTCGGTATCCAGGATGCCTTCAACCTCGGCTGGAAACTCGCCGCGGAGATCGGCGGTTGGGCGCCGACCGGGCTGCTGGACAGCTACCACGCGGAGCGGCACCCGGTGGCCGCCGACGTACTGGAGAACACCCGCGCGCAGACGGAGCTGATCACCCTCGAGCCGGGCCCCCGGGCCGTACGCGGGGTGGTGGCGGAGCTGATGGACTTCGAGGAGGTGAACCGCTACCTGATCGAGAAGGTCACCGCGATCTCGGTGCGGTACGACGTCGGCGCGGGGCACCATCTGCTCGGCCGGCGGTTGCGCGATGTGGAGCTGAAGCAGGGGCGCCTCTACGGCCTGATGCACCGCGGCAAGGGAATGGTGCTCGACCAGACCGGCCGGCTTTCGGTGGCCGGCTGGGCCGACCGGGTCGACCACGTGGTGGACGTCAGCACGGAACTGGACGTGCCCGCGCTGCTGCTGCGGCCGGACGGCCACGTGGCGTGGGTCGGCGAGGACCAGGAGGCGCTGCGTACCCAGCTGCGGCGATGGTTCGGTGAGTCGTCGGCGTAATTCGGTTGATCGACTGAGTGGGAACGGGTAGCAAACCTCCTATGTCGACATCCTTGCGTAACGTCTGTTTCGACGCCGCTGACCCGTACCAGCTGGCCACCTTCTGGAGCCAGGTCATGGACCAGCCGATCGCCGCCGAGTGCGCGCCGGGCGTGGAAGAGGCGTACCTCGATACGGTTGGCGGGTCGTGCCTGCACTTCCTTCGGGTACCGGAGAGTAAGGTCGGCAAGAACCGGGTCCATGTCTGCCTCACTCCCGAGCTCACGCGGGACGAGGAGGTCGAACGGGTCATGGCGTTGGGGGCGAGGTTCGTCAGCGACCACCGGAACCCGGACGGCACCGGATGGGTGGTGTTGGCCGACCCGGAGGGCAACGAGTTCTGCGTCCTACGCAGCGACGCCGAGCGGGCCGGCTGAGCAGAGGTTGGGAAGGTCGTCAATCCCGGTGGGTGAGCGCCAGGTCCACCGGGATGGCGGCACGCTTGGCGCCGGGGCCAGGCAGGTCGATGGCAGCGACGTGGTCATCAACCCTAGAAACGAAGGGTCACGAGCCACAGCGCCGGCCGGACGTTGGACGTCAGATCCGGTAGGAACCAGAGGAGCAGGTAGGCGTACAGCGTCAGCAGCGGTAGCAGCACGAGCGCCACGACGATCACGGTCGCGGTGCGGACCCAGGCCCAGCGCATGCCGGGCTTTCTATCGAATCGCGTTCACACCGCCAAGGGTCGGTAGCGGCTGCCCGGTGCGGTCCGGCGCCGCCGTGGATATGCGTTGCGCCGCCGTGGATATGCGTTGCGCCGTCGTGGATATGCGTCGCGCTGTCGCCGCCACACGCCTAGGGTGGGCTGATGCCATCGGTCAAGCAGGTCCAGGTAACTTTCGACTGCGCGCAGCCGGAACGGGTGGCACGGTTCTGGTGCGAGGCACTGGGATACGTCGTACCGTCGCCCCCGACGGGCTTCGCCACCTGGGAGGACTTCGACCGCACGTTGCCACCGGAACGGCAGGGTTCGGCGTTCGCCTGCGCTGATCCCTCCGGTGTGGGTCCGCGGCTGTTCTTCCAGCGGGTTCCCGAGGGGAAGGCGGTGAAGAATCGGCTGCACCTCGACGTGCGGGTCGGAACCGGGCTCGTCGGTGCCGAACGGGTGGCCGCCCTCGAGGCCGAGTGCGCCCGGCTGGTCGCGCTCGGCGCGGTACGGGTGCAACTCCTGCCCGCCGACGGCTACAACGAGTCGTGCCTGGTGATGCAGGACGTCGAGGGCAACGAGTTCTGTCTTGACTGACGCCCCCGCCCGGGCGGCGTCCGGGATCCGGTTGTAGTCGCCCGGGGTTAGGGCTGGTAGCCACGGCTCGTGCCGGTGGGGACGTGACCTGGGCTCCAAACTGGCCATATCCCCACCGAGCCGAAGCGTGACAGTACCCTGACCGCATGCCGATTACCGCAGCGCTGCGTGATCTGGTGCGGGCGGTCGCCACCGGCCACGACCCGAAGCCGGGGGACGCTGCCGCGTCGGGTTGGGCTCGTCGGTTGGCGCGGCTGCGCCCGAAGCTGCGGGTGTTGGCGCCGGTGGTCGCGTTCCTACTGTGGCTCCTCGCGATGGCGGGCCTCGCGCCGTACCAGGTTGGTCGGTTCGAGACGGTCCTCATCGCCGCCCTGAGCACGGCGCCGGTGGCCCTGCTTCCCGGCCGGTCGCTGCTGGCGTGGCGGGTGGCAGCGGTGGCCACCCTGGTCAGTGGCGTTAACGGGCTACACGAAGCCGGTGCCCCCTGGCCCGGCAATCCGGTGCTGATCCTGGTCTACCTCGCAGTCCTCGTGGTGGTCGGCTACCGCCATCCGCTGGGGGTGCTGCTCTGGGTCTGGGCGTTCAGCATCGCGATGTCGCTGGTGTTTCTCGACCCGAGCGTCGGCTACGGCAGCATGTTGCTGGTCAGTGGCGTGCTGGGATTGGGCCACCTGTGGGGCCGGTGGGCACAGGCGCGCGCCGGCCTGGTCGCCGAGCAGGAACGGGGTGCGATGCTGACCGAGCGCGCACGCATCGCCCGTGAGCTGCATGACGTCGTCGCCCACCACATGTCCCTCATCGCGGTGCGGTCGGAGACCGCCGCCTACCGGCTGGACAAGCTTCCACCGGCGGCGCGCGCGGAGTTCGGGGAGATATCCGGGGCGTCCCGGGAGGCGCTCACCGAGATGCGGCGGCTGCTGGGCGTCCTACGTGCCCCGCAGGAAGGGAGACCTCCACCACCTGCGTCGCCACGACGAGGGCTGCTGGGCGTCCTACGTGCCCCGCAGGAGCAGCCCTTGACCGCGCCTCAGCCCGGCCTCGCGGAGCTGGAGGCGCTCGTGGCGGACGCGCGGGCAGCCGGAACCCCGGTCACACTGTCGGTGGACGGCATAATCACCGGTGTGCCGGATTCTGTGGGTCTCTCCGCCTATCGGATCGTGCAGGAGGCACTCTCCAACGTGGCTCGTCACGCTCCGGGCGCGCCGACTGATCTCACCCTGCACCGGGCCCGGAGCGAGTTGACCATCCGAGTCCGCAACGCGGCCGGGGTGGACCCCAACGGCCGACCGCTCCCCCCAGCGGTTCCCGGGGCAGCTGGCGCGACCGGTGGTCACGGCCTGCTCGGGATGCGCGAGCGGGTGGCCGTGCTCCACGGCAGCCTGAGCGCGGCCGAGACCGGCGACGGTGGATTCGAGGTGCGGGCGACGTTGCCCCTGGAGAGCCAACCATGATCAAGGTGTTGCTCGTTGACGACCACGCGATGGTCCGGGAGGGTTTCGGGGCGCTGCTCACCGCCCAGGAGGACATGGTGGTGGTGGCGGACGCCGCCGACGGCGAGCAGGCGATTGCCGCGGCGCGCCGGCACGCTCCCGACGTCATCCTGATGGACATCCGGATGCCGACCGTGGATGGTCTCACCGCGACGCGCCGGATCCTGGAGCTGCCCCCCGGTCGGCATCGGCCGAAGGTGCTGATCCTGAGCACCTTCGACGTGGACGACTACGTGTTCGAGGCGTTGCGGGCCGGCGCGAGCGGGTTCCTGCTGAAGGATGCGCCGGCCGCGGAACTCGTGCACGCGGTCCGCGTGATCGCCGCGGGTGAGGCATTGCTCGCTCCCTCGGTGACCCGGCGGCTCATCGAGGCGTACGCGAGCCGGACAGCACCGCGGCGAGCCGGTCCGGACCCGATCAACATGCTCACCCGGCGGGAAGCCGAGGTACTGCGGCTGGTCGCGCGCGGGTTGTCGAACCAGGAGATCGCGGCGGACCTGGTGCTCGCCGAACAGACCGTCAAGACTCACGTCAGCCGCGTGCTGGCGAAGCTGAACCTGCGGGACCGGGCGCAGGCGGTGGTCTACGCCTACGAGAGTGGCATGATCAACCCGGGCGAGTAGTACCGGGGTACCGGTCTGGGTTGGCGCTCGCGGGTGACGCCGCCGGGAACGGTCTCTACCTAGCGTCACTGCCATGAAGCGATGGTTGTCGCGGCTGGTCGCCGCGGTGCTACTGGTAGCCGCGTGCCCGGCCCCGAGCCCGGCGGCGCCTGGCGCGCCGGTGGTGCGGACTGTGGGCGATCCGCGAGCAGCGGACCGGATCGTCGTGCTGGTGCCCGGTGTGGGCACCACGCCGGAGAACATCGACCGGGGGCACGGGGGAGTGCGACGACGCTCGCCACACTGGCAGGCCCGGCAGTTGCACACCGCGTGCGGCGGGCAGGTAGCGGTGGTGGCCTGGCTCGGCTACGCGCCACCCGGGGGCGTTGACCTCGCCGCGGTCCGGTCGGAGCGCGCGGTGGCTGGAGCGACGGCCCTGACCGGCTACGTGCGGCAGCTCGCCGCGGCCCGGCCGGACGCGACGATCACGGTGATTGGGCACAGCTACGGCTCCCTGGTCCTCGCCTACGCGGCGGCCCGGCTGCCCGTTCAGGTCGCCGACCTGGTGGTGCTGGGAAGCCCCGGCCTCGATGTCGGTGCGGCCGAACAGTTGGATACCGAGGCACGGCTCTGGGTGGGCAGCGCCGAGGATGACTGGACCCGGCGAATCCCCGAGGTGCGGATCCTCGGCCTCGGTCACGGCGCGGACCCGGGCCAGCCCTCGTTCGGCGCGCGAAACCTAGATGTCACGGGCGCCGTAGGTCACGACGGGTACTTCCTCCCCGGCACCACCTCATTGGAAAGTCTCGCCGCCGTGGCGTTGGGGGCATCATGACCACGAGGTCGCTCCGCGCGCGCTTCGAAGTGATCGCCCGGCCCGGTCGAGACCGGTCCATCGACGTGCTGCGTGCCCTGGCCATCACCGGTGTGGTGCTCGGCCACTGGCTGGTGACCGCGTTCGTGGTCACCGGGTCGGGGCTGCGGGTGGCCAGCCCGCTGACGTACCTGCCCGGCCTCACCCCCATCTCCTGGCTTTTCCAAACCCTCGCGATCTTCTTCTTCGTCGGAGGCTTCGCCGCGGCGCGCGGGCTGCCCGCGGCGAGCAGCTACCGGGAGTGGCTGCTGGCGCGGATGGGCCGACTCCTGCGTCCAGTGCTGGCTTTTCTCGCCTTCTGGGCGGTGGTGGCCGTGGTCTGGATGCCAGCCGTCGGCCCGGAGTCAGCGCGGACCGTTCGCGTCATCGTACTGAGCCCACTGTGGTTCGTCGTGGTGTACGCCGGGCTGATCGCCCTGACCCCGCTCGTGTGGAACCGTCCCGGTCGGGTCGTTGTGCCGCTCGTCGCCGCGGTCGCCGTGGTCGACGTGGCGCGGTTCGGGCTCGGCGGCCCGTCGTGGCTCGGTTGGGTGAACGTGGCGACCGCCTGGCTCGTACCCTTCTGTCTCGGGGTTGCCTGCGCCCGTGGGGCCCGGCTGCCGGCGGTCGGGCTGCTCCTCGGCGGGATCGTGGCCACCGCCGCGCTGGTGCACTGGTGCGACTATCCCGCCAGTCTGGTCGGTGTGCCAGGCCAGGGCCGGTCCAACCTCAACCCGCCCACCCTCATCGCCGTGAGCTTCGGGTTGGCCCAGGTGGGGCTCGCCCTGCTGCTACGTGGCCCGCTGACCCGGCTCGCCCGCCGGCCGCTGGTCTGGGCTGTCGTGGCCGGGACGAACCTGTCGGCCATGCGGATCTTCTTGTGGCACCAGACCGCGTTGGTGGCGGTGACCCTCTTCGCCCTGGGCTCCGCCCCACTGCCCGGACTGCACACCGCGCCCGACACGTGGTGGTGGATCCTCGCCCGCCTCCGCTGGCTGCCCGTCTTCGCAGCCGTTCTGCTGGGCGGGCTGTGGCTGGGTACCCGGATCGGCGCGGGACGGCGTCCCCGAAAGGGCCGTTCGGTCCCACTCCGGCCGGCAGCGTGACAGCGAATAGCCGATGGATGGCCATTGCCGCAAGAGGCCGGCGTGGTTGCGTTCCCCGGCGAAAGCCGGAATGTTCTTCGGCGGGGGAGTTCCACTGAGCAGGTAAAGTGCCAGAGTTCGTCAGCGGCCGAGGGAGCCAGTGCATGCGTGAGGATTCGCCGCGCTGGGAGCAGATCAACGCCAGCTCCTACGCCCATGAGCAGGACGGGCTGCGCGAGTTGGCCGGTTACCTGCCCGATACCGACCCGTACCACGTCTGGGCCAACGTCGAGTTCGTCGGTGCCGACGGCTCGATCAACGAGGTTGACGCCCTGGTACTCACCCCCAGCGGCCTTTACGTGCTGGAGCTGAAGCACTGGCAGGGGGAGATTCGTGGGGACGGGTCCCAGTGGGTGCGGAGGGCGCCCAACAGCCGGCTCATTCCCGAGGACAACCCCTACATTTTGGCCAACCGGAAGGCGAAGCGGCTGGCCAGTCTGATCCGCTACTACGCCCGTAAACAGGGCCGGGAGGCCCAGGCGCCGTACGTCGGCGCGGCGGTCTTCCTGCATGCCAGAGCCCTGGACGCGAAGGGCCTGGACGTGATCGGCCGGAAGCAGGTCTACGGCCTGGAGGGACACGACTCGGGGCTGCCCGGTCTCAAGGACCTGCTGCTGACCCAGCCCCGCAACCCGGGGCACCGGGTCGACGAGGCGCGTGGGCGGCAGATCGTCGAGCTCGTGCGAGGTGCCAAAATCCGGCCGTCGGTCGCCGACCGCAAGATCGGTCAGCTGCTGCTGTACCCGAGGCCGCTCGCCGAAGGGCTTGGCTGGCAGGACTTCCTCGCCGGGCACGCACTGGACACCTCGCTGGTGCGCCGGGTGCGGTTCTACCTGACCAGTCGCGCGGCCGAGCACGAGGTGCCGGCGATCCGCAAGGCGGCCGAGCGGGAGTTCCGCCTGTTACAGGGCATCCACCACCCGGGGGTGGCCCGGGCGCATGACCTGGTTGACCACGCCTGGGGTTCGGCGGTCGTCTTCGACCACCAGCGGGACTGGGTCCGCCTCGACCAGTGGCTGGTGCGCCGGGGCGATTCGCTGACCCTGGCTCAGCGTCTGCAACTGGTCCAGGACCTCGCCGAGATCATCGACTACGCGCACTCCCGCCGGTTGGCGCACCGGGCGCTCTCGCCCCGGGCGGTCTACGTCACCGATGCGGACGGTCCGCGTCCGTCACTGGTGGTGACCGACTGGCAGACCGGGGGACGCTTGGCCGGGGTCACCCAGACTGCTCGACTCGGTCCGTCGAGCGACCCGGCGAGCCTTGAGTTGTTCTTCGACGACGAGGTCCGTCGTTATCAGGCACCGGAGGCGGGGAACGCTGCCCGGCTGTCGGGACACCAGCTCGATGTCTTCTCTCTCGGCGCGCTGGCGTACCGGATCTTTGCCGGTTCGGCGCCAGCGACGACGCCGGAGGAACTGGTTGCCGAGGTGCGCGACAGCGGTCTGCACCTGGACGTCGCTGTCGACGGCATGCCAGACGAGCTGGTCAAGCTGGTCTACGACGCGACCCGGGGCGACCCAGGGCAGCGGCTCGTCGGGGTGGTGGCGATCCGTGAGCGGCTGGAAGCGGTGTGGGACACGCTGACCGCACCCGAGCCCGAGCCGGTGGCGGATCCGCTCTCGGCCCACCGCGGTGACCTGCTCGACGGCGGCTTGGAGGTGCGCGACCGGCTGGGTTCCGGTGCCACGGCTGTCGCCCTGCTCGTGCGCCGCGTCGGTGAGGACTCCCGCGAACTGGTGTTGAAGGTGGCGCGTGACGAGCGGCACGAGGACCGGCTGATCGCGGAGGCGCGTACCCTCGCCAACCTGAAGTATCCGCAGGTCGCAGCCCTGGTCGAGGGTCCGGTACGGGTCGGCGGCCGGACCGCTCTGCTGATGGAGAGCGCCGGGCGGCGAACCCTCGCCGAGGAACTGCGCGGCGGCCGGCTTGCCTTGGACCTGCTGGAGCGCTACGGGCGGGATCTGCTCGACATCGTCAACTTCCTGGACGGGCAGGGAGTCTGGCACCGCGACCTGAAGCCGGCGAACCTGGCCGCTCGGCCCCGGCCAAAGGACAAGCAGCCGCACCTGTGCGTCTTCGACTTCTCGCTGTCATCGACGCCGGCGGACCAGGTTGGGGCGGGCACGGTCGGCTACCTGGACCCGTTCCTCGGACCGCCACGTCGGCTGCGCTTTGACGCGGCGGCGGAGCGGTTCGCGGCGGCTGTGGTGCTCTACGAGATGGCGACCGGCACGCTGCCCCAGTGGGGCGACAACGCCAACCCGGCCGCGGTCAGTGAGGAGGTGACCCTCGAACCGTCGGTGTTCGATTCGGCGGTCGCCGACCGGCTGGTGGGGTTCTTCCGGCGGGCCCTCGCCCGGGACGCGACGGCCCGGTTCGACACGGTTGACGAGATGACCGACGCCTGGCGGGCCATCTTCCAGCAGGTACCGCGGTCGGCGGTGACGCCGGTTGGCTCGGCACCGGCGGTGGTGGGGCTGACCCGCGAGTCGCCGCTGCAAGCGACCGAGCTGACGGCGCGGGCCCGCTCGGCGTTGGAACGGCTCGGCATGCACAGCGTTGGTGATCTGCTGGCGGCGGACCTGTCCAAACTCACTCGGGTCAAGGGCGTGCCGGACGCCACCCGCAAGGAGATCGTCGGCCAGATCCGTGCCCTGCGTGCGGTACTGCCCGCCGCCAGTGAAGCAGCCGACGTCGATGCCCTGCCGCTGGCGCAGGGCGTCGAGGCGCTCTGCGTGACACTGCTGCCGCCGAAGGCGTCTCGCAACCACCACACCCTGGCCGTGCTCCTCGGGCAGGCACCCACCGTCGATGGTGCTTTTCTTCGCTGGCCGACGCAGAGCGAGGCGGCCCGGGGCACGGGCAGGAGCCAGCCGCAGATCTCCAAGCTGCTGACCAGTCAGGCCCGTACCTGGCTGGACGAGCCGGCGCTGGATGCGGTGCGTAACGAGATCGTCGCGCTGCTCGATGCTCGTGGTGCGGTGATGTCCGCTGAGGAGCTGGCGCAGGCACTGATCGCGGCGCGCGGCTCCTACACCGCGGAGCCGAAGCGGCTGCCGCAGGCGATCGGCCTGGTCCGGGCCGCTGTCGAGGCGGAGCTGAGCACGGGTGGGGACGCCCGGGTGGCGCTCTACCGGTTCCGTGCCCCTGGCATCGTCCTGGTCGGTCGGGAACCGGACGATCCGGCGTCTGACGTCACCGCCGCCGACCTTCTCGAGTACGTGGTGGGGTTGGGCGGCCGGGGCGTGGAGCTGGCCGCCGCCGACCCGCTCCTCACCCGGCAACGCGCGATCGACGAGCTGCGCCGGCTACCCGCGCCGGCCGGCATGCCGGCGGTGGCAGACGTGCGGCTGTTGCAGCTCGCGGCGGTCGGGAGCAACGATCGGGTCGACGTCACCCCGCAGGGGCAGCTCTACCCGGTGGGGATGTCGGCCCAGCGGGCGCTGCGGCTGTCGATGGGCAGCCTGATCGGCCAGCGGCTCGGCGAAGGGCCACTCCGCGACCGGGTGCACAGCCGATTCCCCAAGGCGGAGCGGTTGCCGGGCCGACCGGACCTCAACACGCTGCTGGCCGCGGCTGGGGTGCCGCTGACCTGGCACGCAGCCGACCGCGCGTACGGGCCGGTGACCGCCACCGCCTCGGTGACCGGTACCCAGCTGGTCACCACCCAGGCTCCGCTCCTCGGGCTCTCCGCCGCCGATGAGGTGACAGAGAAGCTGGCCTCAGCGGTCGATCGGCGCGCCTTCCTCGCGGTGCTGGCCCCGCTGCGCCGGTTGGGCGCGGCTCGCCGGGCGCTGTTGGCCCGCCTGCCACTGACCGAGGTGGACATCACCGCGATCCTGCTGGACCGGCTGCGGTCGCTCGGGTTCCCGTGGGAGGCGATCGTCGCGGCGGACAAGGGCGTGGCGCTGGACGCCGACTTCCGGAGCCTGCTGGATCTCGTCCGACACCAGGTCGTGCCGGCGATCGCGGAGAACATCGCGGCCGCCGACGGGCCGGTGCTGCTCACCGAGGCGGCGCCGCTGGCCCGCTACGGTCAGCTCGGGCTGCTCCAGGAGCTGGCCGACCCGACCCGGCCGCGACCGGCCGCCCGGCTGCTGCTGGTGCCGGCCCGCCGACCCGAGCCGGCGTTGCTGGACGGCGTACAGGTGCCGTTGACGTCGTCGGCCAGCCAGTTGCTCTGGCTGGCCGACGACTGGATCAAAGGGGTAGGCCTGCCGGTAGCCCCGAGCCGGTAGCGGGCGTGTCGGCGGCGGTACGGGAGGCGCCGCTCTACCGAGCTGCGGTGCGGTCAAGCCGTCCGGTGCGGTCAAGCCGTCCGGTGTGGCCATTCGGAGGGCAGGTGAGCGGTCACTGACTGTGGTAAAAGTCTAAGAATGCCGCTGCGCAAGATCGTGTTGGGGAACTACCGCTGCTTCCGGGACCGGCAGGAGATCGAGCTGGCCCCGGTCACGGTGGTCCTCGGTAAGAACAACTCCGGCAAGAGCGTCCTGACCCGGGCGCCGCTGGTTATCTCCACCGGCCTCGACACCATGAGCACCGCACCGCTCGACCTGGACCGGCTCGAACCACAGCAGGTGGACGGTTTCGCCGACCTGGTCTTCGAGCAGAGCCCGATTGGCAAATTCTTCCTCGGGTTCGAGGTGGATGGGCCGCTTCCGTTCTCGATGGAGGCGACGGTCCAGCTGGTCATCGAGGATAGGACCGCGTTCGTCTCGGCTCTGCGGGTTGGATTGGCGGGGCAAGGCGGGCTGATGGAGCACGAGTTCGTCCTCTCGGGGCAGTCGACCCTGACCAATGACTTTGCGAGGTTGTCCTACCAGATCCAGGCGTCGGGGCAGACCCCGGTCATCCGGACCGTGCCGTTCGCCGGGCTGCTTCCCCGCCCGGCCGGCATTCCGGAGCTGCGTCCGCTGACTGACCGGCGCGACGGCCTGAGTCTTGGGCCGATCCGCTTTCTCAGCGCCTACCGGGACCGCCCCGGGCGGCAACACCGGCTGCCACTGGGGGTGCCCCGCGGCATCGGCGAGCAGGGCCAGGGCACCCTTGCCATCCTCGCCCACGACCAGGCGCGTAACGGTGGCGAACTGCTCGCCCGGGTCAACGAGCGGCTGCCGGCCATCGTGCCGGGCTGGCGGATCGAGGAGATCGAGGTCGGCTCGTTGTGGTCGACGGTGCTGACCCGCAGCGGTAGCTCGGTGCAGGTCAACCTGGCGGATGCGGGCACCGGTCTGTCGCAGGTGCTGCCGATCCTGGTGCAGTGCGCGATGGACGAGGTGCAGGGCGAGGAGATGCAACCTGCCCTGCAGATCATTGAGGAGCCGGAGATGCACCTGCACCCGGGCGCACACGCCGCGCTGGCCGATCTCTACCTGAATACCGCGCGGGCCACCCAGACCCGCTTCCTCATCGAAACCCACAGCGAAACCCTCCTGCTGCGACTACGACGACACATCGCCGAGGGCTGCCCGCCGGAGATGGTGGCGGTGTATGTCGTGGAACAGCACGGTGGCGTCTCCGAGGTACGGCGGGTCGGCATCGACCGGCTCGGCAACCTCGAAGACTGGCCCGAGGGCTACTTCTCCCAGGACTACCACGAGGTGCGGGCGCTCGCCGCCGCGCAGCTCAGGCAGGGCGGCTATGCGTCTTGACATCGAACCAGACGTCTTCACCTCCGGCGACCGGCTGTCGGTGATCCACCTGCTGGGGCTGGCGGTGGAGGGGCAGCACGAGTGGCGGCCGAGCCTGCCGGCCGCGATCAGCGCCGAACGGTTCGCCACCGAGCAAGCCCCGCTGTTTTCCGAGTTCGTGCAGCAGGCGCTGGTGGAGGCGGCGAATCCGGCCCCGGCCGCACCGGCGGTCGCGCGGATCTCAGCCGACCGGCTCAAGGAGCTCGTCTCGGACCTCCGCCGCCCGGCGACGCTGATCGTGGAGAACCGGATCGCCGACGGCGGCTTCGTCCGCGCGGTGGCGGCGGCGCTCGGCGATCATCAAGTGGTGGAGGCGCTGTCGCAGCAGCCGCCCTGGTTGGGCTTCAGCCACGGCGGCGGCAGCGGTGACATCCCGGAGCTGGCGGCCGACGAGCGGGCCGGCTTCACGGTGCTGGTGCGGGTCGCGGTGCTGTTCGACAGTGACCGCAAAGCCGCCAGCGACCCCGGCCGGAACCAGGAAGACAAGGCGATGAAGTGCCGCGACAACGGTGTCGCCGAGGTGCATCTGCTGGCCTGGCGGATGATGGAGAACTACGCGCCGTTCCGGGTCTGGGAGCACCACTTCGCGCACCGGCCGGAGCACGTTGACGAACTGCGCGCCATCGAGCCGGAGCAGCGCGGCTACCTGCACCTCAAGACCTGGTTCAAGGGCCGGCGATGCCACCCGCCCAAGAGGGTCTTCCCCGCCGAGCTGACCCTGACCGAGGAGGACTTCGCCGAGTTGGGGCCCGAGGTCGTCGCCGAGCTGCGGGAGTTGCTCGCAATGATCCACCGCATCCTGTAGGAGACTGGGCCCATGTGCGCCGACCAGGCCGAGATCCGGCCCGACCCGACCATCGCCCTCGTCGACGACCTGTTGGGTGGCATCGGTCGAGGCGAGATCCGGGTGCCGGCCTTCCAACGGCCTTTCGTCTGGCGGCCGGAGCAGATGCTGGAGCTGTTCGACAGCATCGAGCGTGGCTATCCGATCGGCAGCCTCCTGCTCTGGCAGACCGACACTCAGGTGCCCTCGCTGGACCAGATCGGCGGCTTGCCGGTGCCGCCACCACCGGCCGGCCGGCAGGTCTCCTACCTTTTGGACGGTCACCAGCGGGTCTCCACCCTCTTCGGGGTGTTGAACCGGCCGCTGCGTGACGGCCCGGCCGAGGAGGACCGGGACTGGATCTGGCAGATCTACCGGGACCTGCGCCCGGTCGACCTGCGCGGCTCGGACCGCTACCGACACCACCGTTCCGGTCGATGGACTCCGCACCTGCTGCCGTTGGCGGCGGTGATGCGCACCCGGGACTTCCTGCGGCACTTCCAGCGGGTGGAGCTGAGCGTCAAGGACACCAGCCTGGCCGACTCGCTGATCCGGGAGGCCGAGGCGGTCGCGTACCGGATCAAGGCATACAAGCTCACCATGGTACGGCTCCAGGGCGCGAGTCTAGACCAGGCGGTGAATGTCTACGCCCGGCTGAACCGGACGGGCACCCGGATGGAGCCGGACCAGATGCTCTCCGCACTGACCTATCGGGAGGAGCAGCCCTCCCTGGCGAACCGGATCGACGATATCGTGGCCTCGATCGCCGAGACGGGCTTCGGTGAGCTGCCCCGCCTCGCCGTCTTCCGTTCGATGTTGGCGGTGGCCGGTGAGTCCGACGTCCTGTCGCCGCGCTGGAGCCTGGTCGCGAACTACATCCAGAACCGGCTGCACGACGCCCTGCCACAGACCGAGCGGGCGGTGCGGCGGGCAGCGGAGTTCCTGCAGAGCGGGGTCGGGGTGCCACATGCCCGGTTCCTGCCCTACGCACACCAACTGGTGCTCCTGGCGACATTCTTTCACTGCTGCCCCGAGCCGAGCGGCGAACAATATGACGGGCTGCGCCGCTGGTTCTGGATAACGTCGTGGTCGAACGCGTTCGCCGGGGCGACCTCGACCGTGCTGCGCCGGGCCCTGGCGGAGATGCGGTCGTACGCCACCGGCAAGGGCGACCTGGCCCCGGATGCGGACGACGTGCAGCCGATGCCGGAGGCGTTCAAGCTCAACAGCGCCCGGACGAGGGCGTACGTGATCTGGGAGGCGCTGGAGTTTCCCCGCCGGCTCGACATGCTGGGCGTGCCTCTCGACGTGGCGAGAACGCTTGCCACCTCCGACAACCAGGTATTCCGGCACGTGGTGCCGCGGGACAAACGCCCCGCCAACCGCCTGATCTTTCCCACGACCGCGAATACCACCGTGTTGTCGGCGCTGAAGGCGCTCAGCCCCCCAACCGGGCCGGGCCTGTTCGACGGTTTCCCGGAGCCGTCGAACAATCCGGTGGTCCCGTCGCAGACCGAGCTGATCCTGGAGAGCCACGGAATCCCGATCAAGGCGTGGCGACGGCTCTGTGAGGGCGGCAACGGGGGCCAGATCTTCGTCGAGGATCGCACCGAGCTGTTGGTGCAGCGGCTGCGCGCCTTCGCCGCGCGTGCGGGCGTGCCGGTCTCCGGCGCGATGATCGGCGCGGCCGATGACGATTCGGAGTAGTTGCGGGCGGGGCGGCAGACCTTAGGATCTAGCGGTGGTTGAGCTGAAGGCATTGCAAGCTCAGGTCAAGAGCCTGGTGGAGGATCTGCGTCGGCAGGTCGCGGAGACGCCGGTGCTCCGCGCCGAGCTGCGGCAGGAGCACGAGCGGGCCAAGGACGCCGAGCGGGTCGGCGCGAGCTTCGAGACCTGGCTGGAGGGCGTGCTCGACCAGGCGGCGGTGGCCTGGGTGCTCGGCTGCGTGTTCGTCCGGTTCTGCGAGGACAACATGCTGGTCGACGGGCTGTGGCTCGGCGGTGGTGACCCGGCGGCCCCGGCCGAGCGGGGGGTGCAGCACCGGCAGGCGTACCTGATCGCCAACCCCCGGCACAACGACCGGCACTGGCTGCGGGAGGCGTTCACGTACCTCGCCGAACTGCGTGCCACCGGCAAGATTTTCGACCGGCACAACCCGGTGTGGCGGTTCGACATCTCCGGCCCGGCCGCCGAGGAGCTGAGCGACTTCTTCCGCCGGGGCGTCGGCCGGGAGTCACTGCGCCGCGACGACCTGGACACCCGCTTCCTCGGCGACCTCTACCAGGACCTGTCGACGCACGCGAAGAAGACGTACGCGCTGTTGCAGACGCCGGAGTTCGTGGAGGAGTTCATCCTCGACCGCACCTTCGAGCCGGCCGTCCAGGAGTTCGGCCTGCCCGCCACCAGCGTCATCGACCCGACCTGCGGCTCCGGCCACTTCCTGCTCGGCGCGTTCCACCGGCTGCTGCGCAAGTGGCGGGACCGGGAGCCCGCCACCGACATCCGGGTCCTCGCCGAGCGGGCACTTGGCCAGGTCACCGGGGTCGACATCAACCCGTTCGCGGTGGCGATCGCCCGCTTCCGGCTGCTGATCGGGGCGATGAAGGTGTGCGACCTGGACCGGCTGGAACGCACGCCGGCCTTTCCGGTCCGGGTCGCCACCGGCGACTCCCTGCTGCCGTGGGAGCCGGAACGCTCCCGAGCGCAGGGCGACCTGCTCGCCGCCATCGAGGGCAGGGAGGTCTTCGCGTACGAGAGCGAGGACGCCGACCTGCTCCAGGATTACCTGGCCGAGAACAAGTACACGGTGGTGGTCGGGAACCCGCCCTACATCACCGTCGCTGACCCCGCCCGCAACAAGCTCTACCGCAGCATCTATCCGACGGTGTGCCATCGGCAGTACGCGCTGACGGTGCCCTTCGCCAAGCGCTTCTTCGACCTGGCCAAACGCTCGGACGAACACGGCGAGGGCGCGGGCTACGTCGGCCAGATCACCGGCAATGGCTTCATGAAGCGCGAGTTCGGCAAGAAGCTGATCGAGGACTACTTCGCCCACGAGGTCGAACTGACCGAGGTGATCGACACCTCCGGCGCCTACATCCCAGGCCACGGCACCCCGACGGTGATCCTGGTCGGCCGCACCAACAAGCGCCGCCGTCCGGCCAGCATCCGTGCCGTGCTCGGTGTTCGGGGCGAGCCGTCGACGCCGGATTCCGCCTCCGACGGCCTGGTTTGGCAGGCGATCGCCAGGCAGATCGACTGGCCAGGCTCCGACTCGGATTGGGTCAGTGTTGTAGACCTGTCCCGAAAACAACTCGTCATGCACCCCTGGAGTCTTTCCGGTGGTGGCGCGAGTGATCTTGTGAGCGTGACCGAAGCTGCCGGAACCGCGATGGCCCAGGTCATCGACCTACCAGTCGGCCGGGCGATTCGGGCCGGAGCCGACGAGGCATTCATGCGTCCGATGCGCCGCAAGCTCAGGTCGTTCGCTGACCAGCGCGCTCTTCGACCACTGGTCATCGGTGAGGTCGCGCGGGATTGGTCCACGGCACCCGAGGACGCGATTTGGTACCCCTACGACTCCTCGCTGGACAGCCGAGGGCTGGCTGATGAGCTGTGGCCCTGGCGTGAGTTACTAGCCAAACGTCGCACGTTCCAGGGCAACATGGCTGACGCTGGCTTGGTGTGGTGGGAATACCACCAACACACGGCTTCCGCTTATCGGACGCCGTTGTCGATTGCGTTCGCTTTTGTGGCGACGCATAACCACTTTGTGCTGGACCGGGGCGGGAAGGTATTCAAGCAGTCTGCGCCGGTGATCAAGTTGCCGGAGGGGGCGACGGAGGACGATCACCTGCGGCTACTCGGGGTGCTGAACAGCTCGACCGCCTGCTTCTGGCTGAAGCAGGTCAGCCATAACAAGGGCAGCACTGTCGATCAGCGCGGTGCTCGGCAGACGACTGTAGCCTGGGAGAACTTCTTCGAATTCACCGGAACCAAGTTGCAGGAGTTTCCGCTGCCGGAGGCGTACCCGTTGGGGCGGGCGCGGGAGTTGGACGGGCTGGCGCAGCGGCTGGCGAGCCTGACTCCGGCGGCGGTTGCCGCTTCGGGGGTGCCGACCCGGCAGCGGCTCGCGGAGGCTGAGGCGGAGTACCGCTCGGTGCGGGCCCGGATGATCGCGCTCCAGGAGGAGCTGGACTGGGAGGTCTACCAGCTCTACGGGCTGAGCGACGAGGATCTGACCTGCGCCAACCCGCCGGAGATCGCGCTGGGGGAGCGGGCCTTCGAGATCGTGCTGCACACCAGTGGGGCGCAGACCGAATGGTTCAACCGGCACGGGTCCAAGCCGATCGACCGGGCGCAGCCGGACTGGCCGGCGGAGTACCGAACACTGGTGGAGCGGCGGATCGCCGTCATCGGGTCCAACCGGCACATCGGGTTGATCGAGCGGCCGGAGTGTAAGCGCCGGTGGTCCACCGAGGGGTGGGAGAAGATGCAGTCGGCCGCGCTGCGGGCCTGGCTGCTCGACCGGCTGGAGGCGCCCGAGCTGTGGGGTGGGCAGCCGGCCCCGCTGTCGGTGGCGCAGCTCGCTGACCGGGTCGGCGGCGACCAGGATTTCCGGGCGGTGCTGGAGCTGTGGGTCGGGCACGACAACTTCGAACTGGCGAAGACGATCGGCCTGCTGGTCGCCGACGAGCATGTGCCGTACCTGCCGGCGCAGCGTCACAAGCCGGCCGGGCTGCGCAAGCGGGCGCAGTGGGAGCGGACCTGGGCGTTGCAGCGCCGGGAGGACGCGGGGGAGCAGGTCGAGATCGAGGTGCCGCCGAAGTACACGTCGGCGGATTTTGCCCGGCCGTCGTACTGGCGGGCGCGCGGCAAGCTCGACGTGCCGAAGGAGCGGTTCATCTCGTACCCGCAGGCGGGTCGGGACAGCGACGGTAGCGAGCTGCTCGGCTGGGCCGGGTGGGACCACCTGGCGCAGGCGCGGGCGCTCGCCACCGTCTATCTGGACCGCAAGACGCAGGAGGCGTGGCCGGCGCACCGGCTGCTGCCGCTGCTCGCCGGGCTGGTGGAGATCGAGCCGTGGCTGCACCAGTGGCACTCCGGCGAGCATCCCGCATTCCCCATGCCGCCGGCCGAGTTTTTCACCGACTTCATCAACACCGAGCTGGCCCAGCTCAGCTCCGACCGCTCGGCCCTGACCCTGCTGCGGGGGGTGCCGGAGCTGCGCTGACCTGTCAGGAGTGCAGCTCCGTCACCACGGTGACGTGGTAGTTGCCGGGGCCGACCGACCGGTCGAGGGTGCGGAGGATCCGGTCGGGTTTGTCGTGCGGCCCCTGCTGGAAGTAGGGCTTCCCGTTCAGACCGAACGTGATCCGGCTCGGCGGCTCCCAGGTGCCGAGCAGCGGCGCGGCGCTGTAGAAGTCACGATGCGGGTCGAAGCCGAGCGTGCGCGCGTAGTCGACCGCCCCGAAGACCAGGTGCCGGGCCAGGCCGATCGGGGCCTCGGTCGGCCCCTGGTCGTATGCGGCGAAGAAGTCGCCCACGAAATACGGCACCTCGTTCGGGTCCGACGTGGTCGGCGGCAGGGCGTTCTTGACGCCGAGGCAGTAGGTGTCGACCAGGAAGCCACAGGTGGTCACCGCGTCGCCGTCTACACGGGCAACGGCCACACTGACCAGCCCCGCACCCATCGCCATCGGCGGTAGTTCCTCGTCGTCGACCCAGTCGGCCGGCCGGTCGGCGATGCCGAGCCCGTTGCTCCACTGCCGGCTGATCCAACACCCGACCAGCGGTAGCTCCGACGGGTGGGCTCGTCTCGGCCGGACGACCTCGACGCCGCGGACCAGCCGGGTGGCCACCGCGCGGGTGACACCGAGGTCCCGGGCGATCTGCTTGGGTGTCTTGCCGGCGGAGCGGAGAGCCTGCGCCCGCGCCTTCAACTCGTGCGAATCCACCGCGCCATCGTGGTGTCGCCCAGACCGAACGTCAAGGCCGCCACGCGTGCGGTGATCGTGAGGACGTGGCGCTGGCGCCGAGCCTTCGGCCGAAACCCGCCGCCCTACGACGCGACCCGCCTCCGCTACCACCGAAGGTGAGCGGGGCCGTTGACGCTCGGCGATTACCGGGAATCACCCGGACCAGCCGGGGCTGGTGTGTGACAGTGCGAGACGTGCCTACGTGCACCTCGGGCATCCGACCACTTCACAACGTGAGGAAAACCCGTGTTACTTCGCCTGCACCACTTTCGTCACCTGGCCGGGAGTGCTTCACCTCACGGAGCCGCAGCGCAGGCCAAGCTGACGTTGGTCGCGGCATCCTTCTGTATCTTCCTGGTTCAGCTCGACTTCTTCGCGCTCAACCTCGCGCTGCCGAAGATGGCGTCGGAGCTGCGCACGTCTCCCACCAACCTGCAGTGGGTGATCAGCGCCTACATGCTCTCCCTGGCGGCGTTCCTGATTCCTGGCGGACGCCTCGGCGACATCCTTGGCCGCCGACGCATTCTCATGGTCGGACTCGTGATTTTCGGTCTGAGTTCCCTGGGTGCCGCCCTAGCCCCCAACGCAGGGACCGTCATCGCCTTCCGGACCGTCCAGGGAGTCGGCTCCGCCATCATCTTCCCGCTCGCCATCGCCATCGTCACGAATGCTTTTCCCGCAGAGCGTGTGAAACGGGCGATCGGCTACGCCTACGGCATCGGCGCCGTGTCGATGGCGCTCGGCCCTCCCTTCGGCGGTGGGATAACAGAGCTGGTCGTCTGGCGGGTCGTGCTGTTGGTGAACGTACCGTTGAGCATTATCGCCATCGCGATCGTCGCCGCTGGCGTGCGTGAATCACGCGACCCTACGGTGCCGCGGTCGATCGACCTGCCCGGCCTGGCCCTGGTGGCGGCTGGGATCGCCCTGGTCACGCTCGCGGTAGACCTGGCGAGCAGCTGGCAGCCCCTCGCCACGGCCGGGATCGCCGTGGTCGGGCTGCTGGTTCTGGTGGCGTTCGTGCAGCGCGAGCGGTTGGCGAAGTATCCCTTGGTCAACCTTGAACTGTTTCGCAACCGTCCCTACGTCATGGTGACCCTGATGGGGACGGTCGCCAACCTCGCTCTCGTCATCGGAGTGTTCGGTAGCACGGTCTATCTACAGCAAGCGGAGGGTCGCTCGCCTCTCGCCGCGGGTCTGATTCTTCTCGCCGCCTCGGTGGCCACCGGTATCGCCGGTCCGATCTCAGGGCGCATCGGCGAACACCTGAATATTCCGGTAGTGATGGGTATCACTGCGGTGACCGGTGGGATTGGCCTGTTCGTGGTCGCCCTCGGCGGTGGTTTCGAAACCTACCTGCCCGGCCTCGCGTTGTTCGGATTCAGCTACGGCGTGGGGTACGCGATGTCCAACATCGGCACCCAGTCGGTTGTCGCCCGGGAACTGGTGGGCGAAGCATCCGGTGTCACCCTCGCGATCGTTATCGGGGTCTCCGGCCTCGCGGTAGCGGCCGCGGCGACGCTGATCGACATCCAGTCGAGAAGTATGGGGCTCACGGAGGCCATCGAAGACATCATGCGGTGGACTGCGGCAGGAAGCATCGTGGCCTCCGGGCTTCTCCTCCTGGTAGCTCGCCGCCGACCGTGACCGGCACGAGACGGCCGGAGTACCGCGCGCCATCCCCTCACCAAATCCCCGCGCTTGGTACCTGTGTTCACACAGCTACCGGTATTCGGCGGCAGCCCGTTCGGCCTCGGTGACGAACTCGTCAAGCTGCTCCGGTGTCAGGTGGGAGTCCTGCAGAAGCTGGCCCAAGATGAACACCTCAACGCCGAGCGCGACGTCTGGGGCGATCTTGTCGGCCAGCTCGGGTTCACCGAGAGCAGCGCGGATCAGCCCTTCCATCTCCAGCGCGGGCAGGGTGTTGCCGTCGCGGTAGTTGGCTCGTGCAGACGAGACGTACCGTGCCACGTCGGCCGGCGTGCTGTCGGGACCGAAGCGGCGGTTGACCGCTATAGCCAGCGACTTTCGGCCTTCACAACCCCGATAAACGTTCGCCAGGCCGGGGCCGCGAAGGTCAGGATCGGCCCGCCCGAGTCCTTGCTGTCCCGAAGCGAGACCTTGCCCGCAAGGTCATCGGCGACCTCGACACAGTTGCCGGAGCCGTTGCTGCGAGTGCTCTTTCGCCAGGTCACACGGGTGATTCCCATCTCGTCCACTGAACGTCATCCTCTCACTGCTTGTTGATCGTCTCCTGGATCAGATCGCGAAACCTGCGAGCACCTTGCCGCCGTGGTGGCTAGGTGCTCGAAGACTCGGCTGTACTCCCTGACCTGATGGCCTTCGGGATTACGGCTACCCGGACCTGCCGCGCTCTCAGGAGCGCGGCGATCCGTCCTTGACTCTCGTAACGAATGCAGCCCAGGCGTCGGGTGCGAATTTCAGCGCCGGGCCGGCAGGGTCCTTGCTGTCGCGTAGCCCGACGACGCCGGGCAGGTTGTCGGCGACCTCGATGCAGTTGCCGCCGTTGTTGCTGCGGGTGGACTTGCGCCAGGTGGCATCGGTCAGGTCAGGCACGGGAGTGCTCCTCTGGGCTTGCTGGATCAGGCGGATGGGGTGGGACTCGTTTAGGCGCGGTCCGCCTGGTTGAACCGGATGCTGTTGTAGGGGACGGCAAGAGCAACGGTGCCCATCCGGGCGAGGACGCGCAGCCTTGGGAGGTGGCGCTACAGCGTCAGCGGTGCGAACCTTCGGCCTTTGTGGCTCGGACGAAGGTGGCCCAGGCTGCTGGCGTGAAGATCAAGAACGGGCCGCTCGGGTCCTTGCTGTCGCGGAGCCCGACTTTCCCCGCCAGGTCGGCCGCGACCTCGATGCAGTCGCCGGAGCCGTTGCTGCGAGTGCTCTTTTGCCAGGTCACGCTGGTCATGTCCATCTCGTTCACAACGCACCATCCGCTCACCGCTCGTTAGGTCGCCTCTTGGCTTAGAGGCTACCCGTGCATGCCGCGTTGTCAGGAGTTCGGCAAACCGTCCTTAACTCCCGCAACGAAAGTAGCCCAGGCAACGGGCGCGAATTTCAGCGCCGGGCCGGCAGGGTCCTTGCTGTCGCGTAGCCCGACGACGCCGGGCAGGTTGTCGGCGACCTCGATGCAGTTGCCACCGTTGTTGCTGCGGGAGGATTTGCGCCAAACGGCGTTGGTCGGATCAGGCACGGGAGTACTCCTCTGCGACTTGCTGGATCAGGTGGATGGAGCGAGATTCGTTCAGGGCGCGGTCCGCCATGTCGGCCCAGATGGTGTTGTAGGCGATGGTCTCGTGTGGCTTGTTGAGGTAGATCGCACCCGTTGCTGTTTCTAGATAGGTCACGGGCGGTTCGACCTCCTTGCCGCTGCCGTCTCGTGGGAACTCAAGGATCGAGAAGGCTCCGGACATCGCTCCGGCGTGTAGCCCAGCAGAAAAGTTCAACACCTGCACGGTTACATTCGGTAGTTCCGCAGCCTTGACGATCTGGTGTAGTTGGTCGGCCATGATCCTTGCGCTACCGACCGGACGACGCAACACGGCCTCGTTGATTATCACGCTGAGTTGTGGAGCGGAGAAGCGAGTCAAGAGCGTCTGGCGCTCCGTGCGAAGTTGTACCGCTCGTTGCTGCTCATCGTCGTCCCCGGCGTCGATCGAACCGCCGGGCGTGCTGAATATTTGCTCGGTGTACGCACGGGTCTGGAGTAGGCCGGGGACCAGCTCAGCCTCGTACTGTCGGATGGTGGAGGTCGCTGCCTCCAGGCCGATGTAGAGCTGAAACCAGCGCGGTAGGCCGGAGCCGATGTAGTCGTGCCACCAGTTCTTGTTCTCGCGGGTGGCTGCTGCCATGGCGAGGACCAGTTCTATGTCCTCCTCCGATGCGCCGTAGAGCCGCAACATCTCTTTGACATCGGAGGCCCGGAAGCGGACGTTCTCCGCGCCGCTCTCGATCCGGTAGAGGGTCGCCCTGGCCCGATCCAGCTCCTCCGCTGCTTGCTCCGTCGTCAGCCCGGCGGCCTTGCGGAGTGCTTCGAGCTTCCTGCCGAGCTGTCGGCGAAGCATGGTTGAGCCCGTTACAGCGTGTGACACCGGCCCCTCCGATGGTCAGGTCATGGTGGACGCTTGCCCATCCAATTAAACGCCTTTGTTGTCTCAGAAACAATAGACAAATCACTCTGAGCTTCCTAAGAGTTTCTGATCTTTATCGGGCGCTCTCTGTTAGACGTTGCATTGCATTCAGTGCAGTGCTTCACTTGCCCCGCAGTCATTGAGGAGTCTCTGCAGCTCAATGGCGGTGTCTGCCCTGCTGCCGTACTGCCGATCGGGGCTGCGGTGGTAGGTGCCGGGGTGGGTCCGCCGGTGCGGGGCGGGCCGGTGGGCCTACCCCTTCCACAGCTCAATTACGACGGTGAAAGGCAGGTGCTGTCATGCGCGTCTTCTTCCGGCGTGCCGGGCGTCGTCGGCGATCGGTCCTCGGGCCGACCTGCTACCGCTCGGCGGCCTACGACCCGCTGTGGCCGTGGCAGGTGCGGCAGCGGCGGTTCCGGTCCACGCGGCTGGGCCGGCGCGGGTTGGACCCGCAGGAGGTGGGGGAGTTCCTCGACCGGGTCGCCGGGGACCTGGCCGCTGTCTACGACGCGCTGGCCCGCAGCCGGCGGGAAACCGACCGGGTCAAGGACGCGCTGCGCCGCTGGCAGTCCGAGCAGGCCCGTGTCCAGTGGGCAGGCACGGATTCGGAGCCCCGGCGGTGACCGGCCGTTACGTCGTCCACCTGCCGGTGGTGGCCCGCGACCTCCCCGCCGCGCAGCGGCTGGCCCGGGTGCTGGCCCGCTGGGCGCAGGTGCTGCCGCGGACCGACCCGGGGGAGACCACCGTGTCGGCCGAGGACGCGCAGGACGTACGCCATCGGGTCTTCTGCGACCTGCCGCTGCCCGGCGGCCGGCGCTGTCTGCTGCGGGACGGCCACGACGGTGCCTGCTCCCGCCGGCTCGGCGGTCGGCGCTCGTGACCGCGCGAAGAGGCCGCGCTCGGGTGGGCGAAAGGACCGAACGATGCCTGAGGTGATCGACTGCGACGAGTGCGACGGACTGGGCTTCCGCGTTCGGCGCTGCGTCTGTGTGCAGGGCGGTGACCAGCTCATCGTTGACGGGCACCGCTGCGCCGACCAGGCGTACGCCGACTGTCGGGTCTGCGGCGGCGACGGCAGCGTGGTCGAGCCCTGCGGCCGGTGTGGGCGTGCGGGGCGGCGGCGGGCGCAGCTCGTGGTCACCGTGGTCAACCTGGACACCGGGGCGGCGGCGTCGCGGCGGCTGCTGCCCGGCCGCCTCGACCCGCCGGCCGGCCCCGACAGCATCACGCGGGCGCGGGACATTGTCACTGAACTGGCCGCCACCGTCGGCGTGCGCGGGCTACGCCCACGTTGGGGGCAGTGCGCCCTGGACGACCCGGTGTACTGGCTGCCCCGGCAGTGGCGGGCCGACCTGCCGACGCGGGAACGCCTGGACCTGGAGGCCGAAGCCCTCGCCCAGCAGGAGTACGCGCCGTGGCGGGTCTACGTCGGGCGGGGCACCGAGGCGCCGTCGCCCCCGGAACCCGGCCGCGAGCTGGCCCGGCTCTGCGAACTGGCCGACCTGCTCCACCTCGACCTGGTGGTGGAGGCTCGCCGTCAGCACGACGTGGCGGTCTGGGCGATCCGCTACGAGCTGCCCGGCGGGCCGGTGCCGCTCGACCCGCCCGCCCACGCCCGGGACCTGCCCTCGGCGGTCGCTGCGACGACGTTCCGGGAGGCGCTGCGCGGGCTCGACGAGCGGGGGCGTGCGGCGCCCGCCTACACCGTACGTCCGGTGCGAGCTGCCGGCGTACCACCGAGGGTGGACCTTGACCGGCTCGGCCGGGCCGTCCTCGCGGACCTGGCCGACGGCGTGCCCGGCGCCCAGGCGGTCTGGCGCGACGGGCGCTGGTGGCACACCCCGTTGCGGCCCGCCGGCAGCGTCGAGAAGCTGCACGAACGCGACACCGGCCAGATCGTGAGGTACGTGCGGCAGCGGGTACGCAGAGCCGTGGAGCCGCCCGACCCGGCCTGGTGGGGCGAGCCGGTCGGGCACCGGCCCTGCCCGGACTGCCGGCCCGGCACCCGGCTGCGCCGCTGCCACTGCCGAATCGGTGCGCCCGGCCCCGACCCGCAGTGCTCGCGTTGCTCCGGGGCCGGCTTCGCCCCGTCGGGTCTGGCCTGCTTCACCTGCCGCGACGGCGGTCGGATCCCGGCGGCGCTGACGGTGACCGTGACCGACCTGCGCCGGGTGCGCCACGAGACGTGGCGCCCGGTCGCGGGGGAGTCGGCCCCGGTGGTCGGCTACCAGCCCAACGGCACCCCCGTGCACCAGCTACGCCCGCACTGGCGGCTGGCCCGCCACGCCACCGGTTTCGGGGTACGCCCGGCCGACCTCAGCCGCCTCGACGAGGAGCAGCCGGTCGACCAGGACCTGCTCAACGGCACGGTGACGGGCTACGACCCCGTCGTCGAGCCGGCCCGCCAGCACGTCGAGCGGGTCGGCGCCGGGCTGCCCGGAGCCCGGCTGTTCGTGCTGGCCGCCGCGCCCGACGCGCCGCCGCTGACCGACCTGCTGCGGCTCGCCCACGCGCTCGACCTTGCCGCCGTACTGACCTACTGTGATCACCGCCTCGACACGGGCGACCCGACCAAAATCCAGGGGGAACGGTGGGACCTCCGCCTCGCCGCCCGGGACGCGCCGATCGGGGTGGAATCCCCGTTCTGCGCCAGCGTCGAACTCGCCGTGGCCCGGTGCGTCGAGTACCTCGACATACATCTGCTCGCCGCCGTTCCCCGGGAGCCGGACCGGCCGGTGCCCGCGCCGCAGGCGGCACCGTCGCCCCCGGTGGCGGACCCGACCGCGCTGCTGCGCCGGGTCGGTCAGCACTACGCCGGGCAGCCGGTGCTGGTGTCGTTCGACCGGACGGGCTGCCAGCTCTGGCTGGCCGAGGGGGAACACGTCCAGCCGCTTGCCCGAGCCACCACCCTCGACGCCGCGGTCTCCGCCCTGCGGTTTCCCGGCGGGGAATAGCGGAAGGAGTCGATCGCAGCTCAGGGTGACGGGACGGCTTAGGATCGTCGGGTCGCCGGTGACGTCGGCGGCACGGTCGGGCGGCGACGCGAGGAGCAAGGATGACCCTGTTACGGGACGTGATCGACATTCCGACCTCGGTCGGGGACGGTGACTTCGTCGTCCGCGCCGCCGAGGGTGCTGACCTGCGTCGGTATGTCGTGACCGACCAGCTGCGGGAGAACTTCGTCGAGGCGCTGCGCCGGGTCGGCCATGCCGTCACCACCGGCCGCTCCCAGGCGGTGTTCCTGCACGGCTCGTTCGGCTCCGGCAAGTCGCACTTCATGGCGGTGCTGCGGGAGATCCTCCAGCACAACCCGGAGGCCCGCGAGGTGCGCGGCCTGGCCGAGCCGGTGCTGGCCGCTGACCCGTGGCTGCGCGACCGAAAGCTGCTCCCGCTCACCTTTCACATGCTCGACGCCCGCTCGGTCGAGCAGGCCGTCCTGGAGGGCTATCTCAACCAGATCACCGCGCTGCACCCGGCGGCGCCCGTCCCCGCCGTACACCGGTCGGACGCGCTACTCGCCGACGCCGCGCGGCTGCGGGAACAGCTGGGTGACGACGCCTTCTTCGCCACCTTGCGCGACGGCGGCGGCGCACCTGCGGCCGATGGCGGTGGGCCTGCGGCCGATGGGGGCGGGCCTGCGGCCGATGGCGGTGGGCTCGCCGTGCTGGTCACCCGGGCCGCCGGTTGGACCCCGGACAGCTACGCCGCCGCCGCGGCGGCGCCGCCGGGCACCTCCGACCGGGACCGCCTCGTCAGCGCGCTGACCAGCACCTTCTACACCGGGGCGGTCCGCAGCGGGGAATACCTCGACCTGGACACCGGCCTCGCGGTGATTACCCGGCACGCCAAGTCGCTCGGGTACGACGGGCTCGTGCTCTTTCTCGACGAGTTGATCCTCTGGCTCTCCACGAAGATCAGCGACCACGTCTTCGTCAACACCGAGGGCGCCAAGCTCAACAAGCTGGTCGAGTCGGCCGACGCCACCCGCCCCCTGCCACTGATCTCTTTCGTCGCCCGGCAGCGCAACCTGGAGGACTTCCTCGGCCCGCAGGTCGGCGGCACCGAGCGGGAGGCGCTCGCGCATGTCATGCGCAGCGTGCAGGGCCGGTTCGGCGAGGTCGCCCTCGCCGACACCAACCTGCCGGAGATCACCGAGAAGCGGCTACTCAAGCCGCTTTCCGACGAGGGACGGGCGGTGATCGACAGTGCGTTCGGCGCCGTGAAGGGAAACCGGGAGGTGTGGGACGCGCTACTGCTCGGCGCCCAGTACGGCGACGCCGGCATCGGCTCCGACGCCGCCGCCTTCCGCAAGCTCTACCCGTTCTCACCCGCCCTGGTCGCCACCCTGGTCGCGCTCTCCCAGGCACTGCAGCGGGAACGCACGGCGCTGAAGGTGATGACCGAGCTGCTCGTGGACCGCCGCGACACCCTCGAGGTCAACGACCTGATCGGTGTCGCCGCGCTCTTCGACCCGCTCGTCCTGCACGGCGAACTGCCGGACCGGCCCAAGCTCAAGCAGCTCTTCCAGTCTGCCCGCACCCTCTACCGGCAGAAGCTGCGGCCGATCCTGCTCGATCTCAACGGCATCACCGAGCAGCAGGCCGCCGGGCACCAGCAGTTCCAGCTCGACGACAAGCTGATCAAGACGGTGCTGCTCGGGGCGCTGGTGCCCGAGGTGCCGGCCCTGCACAACCTCACCGCCGCCAAGCTGCACGCGCTCAACTTCGGTTCGATCGCGTCCCCGATCCCCGGCTACGAGCGGCAGATCGTGCTCAACCGCCTGAACCGGGTCGCCGACAGCGCGGGCGAGCTGCACCTCACCAAGACCCCCGATCCGGTGATCAGCCTCAAGCTGCACACCGTCGACTACGACAAGCTGCTCGACCTGGTGCCCGAGGAGGAGACCACCACCACCGGCGTCCGACAGCAACTCCTCCGTGACCTGGTCACCGCCGAAATGGGCATCACCGGGGCCGGCGGGCAGCTCGGTGAGCTGCTGGTCCCGCGTCCGTGGCGGGGCCGGACGCACACCGTCCAGGTCAAGTTCGGCAACGTCCGCGACCCTGACACGATGCCGGCCGCCGCGCTGATCGGTACCGGGGAGGCGTGGCGGATCGTCATCGACTACCCGTTCGACCTGCCGGAATACCAGCGCAGCGATGACCGGGCCCGGATCGAGAGCCTGGAACGCGGCTCCCGCACCGTGTTCTGGCTGCCGTACTTCCTGACCGACGAGCTGATGGGCAAGGTCGGCCAGCTCGCCAAAATCAACTATCTGCTCGGCAGCGGCACCGGCGACCGACTCAACTCCCTCGCCGCGGACTGGTCCCTCGCCGACCGGCAGCAGGGCAAGGTCTACCTGCAACAGCGCCAGACCCAGCTGCGCGGCACGCTGCTCAGTGCGCTCATGCAAAGCTACGGGTCGGCGGCCTCGCACGGGTCGGACGTACAGGACGACGCCGTCGGGGTGTTCCACACCCTCACCGAGGGGCTGCACGTCGGTGATCCGCGCGGCGGCACGCTCGCGGAAGCCTTCCACAACTTGACCGGGGAACTCCTCGCCTGGGCCTACCCGGGCCAACCGGCGATGCCCGACGACGAGAAGCCGGTCACCCGCGGCGAGTTGGCCAAGGTCCTGGAGTACGTCCGGCGGGCCGCCGCCGATCCCACCCGCGGTGTCACCGTCGCCAACCCGACCGACCAGCGCACGCTGCGCCGGATCTGTAACACCCTGCGTCTCGGCGAGTACCACGACGGCCGGTACGTGCTCACCACCTCCACCTGCCGGTGGAGCCAGCAGCTGCTGCAGGCCGCTGCCAACGACGGCTACACCGACCGCTTCCCGGTGGGCGTGCTGCGCAGGCTCATTGACGAGCCCGCCGCGTTCGGCTTCGAGCGTGATCTGCAGAATTTGATCATTATGGTGTTCGGGCTGGACCAGCAACTCGCCTGGTACCAGCACGAGGTCAAGATCGATGTGGCCGACCTCGCCGCGGTGCGAGACGAACTGGAACTGCGGCACCCGCCGATGCCCGACGAGCAGGCGTGGGCCACGGCGGTCGATCGCGGCTCGGCAATCTTCGGTGGCGTTCTGCCCGTCTGGCATACCCCGGCCAACCTGGGCGAGCTCGCCGGCACGCTGCGTTCGTCGGCGGCGAGCCGGCAGCAGGCGGCGGGGGAACTGGTCAAGGCGCTCACCGTGCACGCGGACGTGCTCGGCCTGGACGTCGCGGCGGCAACCGGCCGCCTGGCGACCGCACGTCGGGCGGCCCGGTTCGTCGCCGACCTGGCCGGGGAGCGCGACGACGTGGTGCTGGTCGAGACGATGGCCCGCGCCGACCTGGGCGAACTCGACGACCAGGCAGTCGGGGCGGTACTCAGCCAGGCCGAGAAGGTCAGCGGTGCGTTGGCCCAGCAGCACCAGTGGCCGGTACTCCAGGCCATCTCGGCCCGGGCCGCCCACGACCAACAGGCCCGAGCGATCATCGAAGAGCTGCGGGATGCCGCCCGGCGGGACCAGCACGGGCAGGGCCTCGTCGACGCCCTCGGGGCGGCCGTCTCCGCCTCCGCCGCCCTGTTGGCCGCCGGGCCGTCAGCTCGCCCCGACGACGGTACGGCTGCTGGTGGGACGCCCGCCGACCGGGCTACCGGGCCGGTGCCGCCACAATCCGGTACGCGGCCGGACGACGAGGGCGTCAACCCAGCCGGCCTTCAGCCCGGTCGGGCCACCGGCGGCACCATCGATGGCGCGACGACCGGCGGCACGATGGTCGGCGGCGTGCCGGCCCAGACCGCCGGTCCACCGCCGATCGGTGGCGTGGTCGACCGGACGGCCGATGGCCCGGTCGCTGTGGCGCAGCACACCCGCGAGGTGACTGACCCGGCCGGCTGGGACAAGGTCGCCGCCGAGATCGCGAGCGAGGTCAGTGCCGGCCATCGGGTCATCGTCACCTGGGAGATCCGCTGATGTGCACCGCAGCCGGACGGGGCGACACCGGGAGCGCGGCCAACCGACGGCTGGCCGCCACAGACCACCGGTCGCTGTCGTGAGCGCGCCGGTCAGCACCGCACAGCCGGACGCCGTTCGTCGGAAGGTCGAGGCGTGGCTCGCCGAGGACGACCCGGCCGAAGCCATCGCGCTGACGGCCCGTCCGGAATGGCCCGTCGGACCGTTGTTGACCGTCGCCGGAACCGCGGTGCGGGTGGTGCCCTGCCCCACCCCGATCGCCGCCCGCGCCGCCCTACACGACCGGGCCGAAGGTGAGCGACTGGTGCTGCTGACCGAGCTGACCGACAGCGAACTGGGCGACGGTCTGCTCGCCCACCTCAGCCGGCAGACCGTCCGAAAGATCGACCCGTGGGATCTGGTCCGGCAACTGTTCGGCGGGGTGAGCGCCCTCGACCCGACCCTGGTTCGGCTCGGTCGCTGGGTCGCCAACGCGCTCACCGACTTCGCTCCGCCAACCGGATGGCCACCTCCGCCCGGGGTGCTCCTCACCCGGGACCACGCGCTGCGAAGCCTCGCCGCCGAGTTGCTCGACCTGCCCCCCGCCGAACTCGACGACAGCGGCCTCGTGCAGTGGAGCACGCACGCCCACCGGCAACTGCGCTTCACCACGGTGCCCGACGCCGTCGCCGAGGGGATCACCGACTACCTGACCAGCACCGCCGGCCCGGCTGCCACCCCGATCATGGCCAGCGTCCGCGCCGGGCACGGGGTGGACGCGATCCCACTGGGGTTGCTCGCCGGGCTGCTGTGGGCCAACGGCAGCGAGACTGCCGTCGAGGTGGCCGCCGCCATCGGCAGGACCCGGATGGAGCCACGCTTCGGCGGGCTGCGGCTCTCCCCAACGCAGGCCCAGGCGCTACACCAGGCAGCCGAGGCGTGGATCTACCGAACGGTCGACTCCGGCCCCCACGGGCAGGCCGAGGCGATGCGGATGCTGCGGCAGGCCGAGGCCATCGCCGCCGAGATCGGCACCACCGATCTGCTGGGCTCCTCCGCCGTCCTGCCCACCGGCTTCGGGTACCGACTGCGGGCGTTCGCCGACGCCGTACGGCTCGCGGTGCCGACCAGCGGGTCGGCGCTGCCGGCTGCGGTCGCCCGTGCCCAGTCGGCGCTCGCCGCGGTCGAAGCGCATCGCGCAGCAGACACCCGGCGGGTGGAGACCGCCCGCATGGCCGTGCGGCTGCTGCGCTGGCTGCACACCGTGGACGGCCCCGCGCCCGCCACCCTGCAGGACGCGGTGCATCGGCAGGTCCGCCAGGACGGATGGGTCGACCGGGCCCGGCTCGACATCTTCGCCGGCGACCCCGATCTGCCGGTCGCCGAGGCGTACCGGCTGCTGCACGAGGCCGTGGACGCTCGCCGGTCCCGCCACGACCAGCAGTTCGCCACCCTGCTCGCTCGCGAGACCGCCGCCAACGCCGAACCGGGCGCGCTGCTACTCGTCGAGGACGTACTCGACCGGGTGGTCCAGCCGATCCTCGACCATGGTCGTCGGGTGCTGCTGCTCATCCTCGACGGCATGGGCGTGGCGGCGGCCACGGAGCTGGCTGAGTCGGTCACCAGCAGCGGGGCCTGGGTGGAACTCACCCCCGCAGGTGGGCCACGGACCGGTGTACTTGCGGCGCTGCCCACGGTCACCGAGGTCAGCCGGTGCAGTCTGCTCAGCGGGCGAATCACCACCGGTGGCCAACGGGCGGAGCTGACGGCGTTCGCAAAGCGGTGGCCCACCGGGCGGTTGCTGCACAAGAAAGCGATACGGGCCGCTGCTGGCACCGCCCTGGACCCGGAGGTGCTGGCCGCGCTCGATGATCGGGCGACCCCGGTGGTCGCCGCGGTGATCAACACGATCGACGACGCCCTCGACCGTGGCGACCCCGGCAGCACGGTCTGGGGCAGGGACACCGTCACCGCCGTCGGTGACCTGCTGGCGTCGGCAGCCGACCGAATGGTTGTGCTGGTCTCTGACCACGGGCACGTGGTCGACCGGGGGCCCGAGTCGGTCGTGCTGCCCAGCGCCGGCAGCGAGAACCGGTGGCGGACGGGCAGTGGGCCGGCCGGCGCTGGCGAGATCGCGGTCAGCGGCGGCCGGGTGGCGCTCGGCGGCGGCTCGGTAGTCCTGCCGTGGCGGGAGGAGGTGCGGTACGGACCGCGCAAAGCGGGCTACCACGGCGGCGCCGCACCGGCGGAGGCCGTCATTCCGCTGCTTGTGCTGACCACGAACGACGACCAAGCCGTACCCGGATGGGCCGGTGGCCCAGTGGCCAGCCCCGACTGGTGGCGGGAACCGCTGCCCGAGGTGGTGGCAGCGCCGTCCGACTCGGCTTCGCCCGCCCGCAACCGACACCGGAGCCCCGTCGAACCGCAGGTCGAGAGCCTGTTCGACCTGGATCCCGCGCCCGCCCCAGCAGCCGCGGCTCCCGCACCACACCCCACTCTCCCCGACCTGGTGCCGGCGCTGCTCGCCAGCCCTCGCTACGCCGAACGGCGGAATCCCCGAACGCCGCTGGCAGACGAGCGGGTCGCCGCGCTGCTCGGCATCCTGCTCGCCGGTGGCGACCGGGCCACCCTCGACACCCTTGCCGCTCGGGCCGGAGTACCGGCGCACCGGATCACCGGCACCATCACCGCGCTGCGCCGTCTGCTGCAGGTCGAGGGATACCCCGTCATTACCGTCGATCCCGACGGCCGTACCGTCCACCTCAACCGGGCGCTGCTGGTCGAGCAGTTTGAGCTGGAGCCGTAATGACCGCCGAGATCTCCGCCCGCCGCCGCCGAGACATCGTTGACGCGCTGCGTCGCGGCGTCGTGCCGAGTAGCGGGCTCGACGCGCTCGCGGTCGGGCTGGATCGGTTCACCGCCGCCCTCGACGACGACCTCGACCGGGTCGCTGGTGGCGGCAGCGTGTTCAAGGCCGTCCGGGGCGAGTACGGCGCCGGTAAGACCTTCTTCACCCGGTGGCTGGCCGAGCGGGCCAAACGACGCGGTTTCGCCGCCGCCGAGGTGCAGATCTCCGAACTGGAGACGCCGCTGCACCGGATGGAGACCGTCTACCGACGGCTCGTCGAGCACCTCAACACCGAGCAGTTCTCGCCCAGCGCGTTCCGGCCCGTACTCGATGGTTGGATCTTTGCGCTGGAGGAGGACGCCCTCGCCGACGGGGTAGTCGCCGAGGACGACGCGGAGGCGCTCGACCGCGCCGTCAGCGACCTGCTGGAGCGCCGACTCGGCGAGATCTCCCGCAGCACACCCGGCTTCGCGGCGGCGTTGCGCGGCTACCGTGCTGCCACCGCCACCGGCGACCACTACACCGCCGACGGCCTGGTGGCCTGGCTCGGCGCTCAGCCACACGTCGCCGCCGCAGCGCGGCGGGCCGGCGGGGTGAAGGGCGACCTCGACCACTACGCGGCGCTGAGCTTCCTGCGTGGACTGCTGACCGTCCTGCGCGACAGCGGGCACCAGGGGCTCCTGCTCGTGCTCGACGAAGTCGAGACGCTGCAACGGGTACGCTCCGACGCCCGGGACAAGGCGCTCAATTCGCTGCGCCAACTCATCGACGAGATACACGCCGAGCGTTTTCCCGGCTTGATGGTCGTCATCACCGGCACTCCGGCCTTCTTCGACGGACCGCAGGGAGTGCAGCGCCTCGCGCCGCTCGCCCAGCGGCTCGCCACCGACTTCGGGCCGGAGCGACGCTGGGACAACCCCCGCGCCACGCAACTGCGGCTGCCCGGTTTCACGACCGGCGCGCTCGTCGAGCTCGGTAACCGGGTGCGCACGATCTACGCCAGCCCAGCGGTTGCGGCTCGAGTAGACGACGACTACCTCGCCACCCTGGCCCGAGCCGTCACCGGAGCGCTCGGCGGCCGGGTTGGAGTCGCGCCCCGGATCTACCTGAAGAAACTGGTCGCGGAGGTTTTCGATCGCGTTGACCAGTTCTCGGACTGGGATCCGCGTCGCCACTACGAGCTGACCCTCGGCGCAGCCGAACTGACCGAGGTCGAGCGCAACGCAGCCGCCTCGGCGGACGATATCGAACTGCCGATCTGACATGTTGCCGGACCTTGACCCGGTCGTTCTGCACCATGTGGTCAACACCCTGGGCTGGCGCGACCTACGCCCGATGCAGCGCGCCGCCGTCTCCCCGGTTCGCGACGGCTCGGATGCCCTGCTCCTCGCCCCGACCGCCGGCGGCAAGACCGAGGCGGCGCTGTTCCCACTGCTCACCCGGATGGCGGAGCAGCGCTGGACCGGCACCTCCGTGCTCCATCTGGCCCCGCTGAAGGCGCTGCTCAACAACCTGCAACCCCGGATTGAGCAGTACGCCGGTTGGCTCGGCCGCCGAGCCGCCGTCTGGCACGGCGACGTCAGCGCCGCACGTCGGCGTACCGTGCTCTACGAACAGCCCGATATTCTGCTGACCACCCCCGAGTCGCTGGAGTCCATGCTGGTCAGCGTCCGGGTGGATCACCGGCTCTTCTTCGCCGGCCTGCGCGCGGTCGTCATCGATGAGGTGCACGCCTTCGCCGGGGACGACCGCGGGTGGCATCTGCTGGCCCTGCTGGAACGACTGAGCCGGATAGCCGGGCGGCCGTTGCAGCGGATCGGGTTGTCCGCCACCGTCGGCAATCCCGCTCCCCTCCTGACCTGGCTCCAAGGCTCCGGGGCCGGCAACCGACCCGCGCAGGTGGTCGCCCCGGAGACGGCGGCGGTGGCCGAGCGCACACCGCCGGGCGACATCGAGCTGGACTACGTGGGCTCCCTACCCAACGCGGCGAGGGTGATCGCGGGGCTTCACCACGGGCAGAAACGCCTGGTCTTCTGCGAGTCTCGGCAGACGGTCGAAGAGCTCGGCCAACTGTTGCGGGAGAAGGGGATCACCACCTTCCTCTCCCACGCGTCGTTGTCGACCGACGAACGTCGCCGCGCCGAACAGGCGTTCAGCGAGGCGCGGGACTGTGTCATCGTCTCGACCAGCACACTTGAGCTCGGCATCGACGTCGGCGACCTGGACCGGGTCATTCAGATCGACGCTCCCGCCTCGGTCGCCTCCTTCCTACAACGCCTCGGCCGCACCGGCCGTCGCCCCGGAACCAGCCGCAACTGCCTCTTCCTGACCCTCGACGGGGAGGCGCTGACCGAGGCAGCGGCGCTGTTGCTGCTCTGGTCCCGCGGCTGGGTGGAACCAGTGACCCCGCCACCTGAACCGCGGCACATCGTCGCCCAACAGATCCTGGCTCTCTGTCTCCAGGAGCGACGGGTCGGCGACCAACTCTGGACCCAGGAGTGGAACGGGCTCGGCCCCTTTGGCGAGAGCGCCCGACCGATCGTCCGTCACCTGGTTGACCAGGGCTACCTCGACCGCGACGCGGACATGCTGTTCATCGGGCCCATGGCCGAACAGCGTTTCGGTCGTCGGCATTTCATGGAGCTGACCGCGGTCTTCACCGGACCCCCGGAATTCACGGTGTTGGCCGGGCGGGACGAGCTCGGCCGGATCGATCCGAGCCTGCTCACCGAGGAGGTCCGAGGCGACCGCCGACTGCTGTTGGGCGGTCGTAGTTGGCGGGTCACCTACATTGACTGGCGTCGGCGACGGTGCTTCGTGGCGCCGGCTGACACTGGTGGACGAGCGCGCTGGCTCGGCACCGGATGGGCCGGGCTGAGCTTCACGCTGGCCCGTACCGTCCGCGAAGTGCTGCTCGGCGGAGTCCCGCCCGTGAAGCTGACCAAACGCGCGTCGGACCGGCTCGCCCGGGAGCGTGAAGAGAAGCTCCACCTCGTGCATCCCGGCGGGAACGTCATTGTGCGTAACAAGAGTGGCGACCTGCGCTGGTGGACGTGGGCAGGCTTTCGCACCAACGCAACCCTGACCGCAACGCTCGGCCAGGTGATTGATCCGGTCGGGCGGTTCGACGATCGCAGCATCCGCCTACGAGCAGACCTGACGCCCGCGGAGTGGGCTGTGGCGGCAGCGACGGCGGAAGAGCGACTCTGCCTCCCCGAGATTGACGAGAAAGCTCTGGAAGGCCTCAAATTCTCCGCCGCACTTCCCAAACGGCTAGCTGAAGCCACGCTCGCGGCTCGCTCAGCCAACGTCGAAGGTGCTGCCGCCATCCTGCACCAATCCAGCCGCTTTACCTCCCTTGCCTGAGTCCACCCCGCCGCCGCGGGCGGTTCTGGGGCGACCTGGCCGCCAGCCCCGGCTGGGCGGGTGGCGCCGGGACGGGCGCCGGCCACTTTCGGCGTTCACCGGTTCTCGAGCTGCATCCACCGGTCCGGCCGTGCGAGCGGGTCGAAGCCGAGCTTGGCGTACACGCCGTGCGCGTCCCTGGTGGCCAGCAGGATGCGGCGTACGCCGAACTCCGCGAGATGGTCGCGGACCGCACCGGTGAGCCAGGTGCCCAGCCCCCGTCCGCGCGCGGCAGGCTCGATGTAGACATCGCAGAGCCAGGCGAAGGTGGCCCGGTCGGTCACTGCCCGGGCCACCGCTACCTGGCGCCCGTCCTCCGGCCGGTAGACGCCGAAGCCGATCGAGCCCGCGAAGGCGCGCTCCACGGTCGCCCGGTCCCGCCCCTGGGCCCAGTACGCGTCGGTGGAGAGCCAGTGGTAGACCAGGTCAAGGTCGAGCCGCTCGGGCGCGGTGCTGACCAGGTAGCCGTCGTCTCGGGTCAGGGTGATCATCGGCCCGATGCTAGCCGCCGCTCACCCCGCTCCAGCAGTCATTTTCTCCGTCCTGGTCTGCCGGAGCGACCGAAAACCGGTTGCGGTGCACCGGCTGGCGCCCGCTAGCCTCGGCGCGCATCGACATCAGGCGGGCTACCGGAGGAGAGATCCGATGACAACACCAGGCGGTCTTTGGCTTCCCTCTTTCCGCACTGCCTGGAGTCTTCGTGTTTCGCCTCTTCGAGAACGCCGCCGATCCCTTCGGCACCGATGAGCCCGCTGACGCACCACAGCGGGTCCTGCCCTACCTGATCTCCGAGTTCCGGCCGCTGCGGTGTGTCCTCACCGCCAGCCTGCTCGCCACCGTCATCAGCGCCGGCGTCGAGCTCTGGCTCATCGCGTACGCCGGCCGCCTGGTTGACACGCTCGCCGGGGCCGACCCGGCGACGCTGTGGCAGACCCACGGCGTGGAGCTGTGCCTGGTCGGAGCGCTGATCCTCTTCGCCCGCCCGCTCCTGCACCTGTTCAACGAGGGCCTGGACGACATCGCCTTCCGGCCCAACGCGCGCACCCGCGCGCTCTGGCGTGCACATCGGCGGGTCTCCCGGCAGCCGGTCGGCTGGTTCCGCGAAGACCTCTCCGGTCGCATCGCCACCCGGGTGCGGGAAGGCTCGGCGGCCGCGGCCATGGCGACGTACAACGTCGTGCACACGCTCGCCTTCGTCTTCGTCTACATCCTCGGGTCGATCTGGCTGCTGGGCTCCGTCGACCCACGCCTCACCCTGCCGCTGGCGGTGTGGATCCTGCTCTACGCCGGGCTGATGGCGTACGTCGTGCCGCGCTACCGGGCCGCCGCCGAACACCATCAGGACGCGGACTCGGCGGTCACCGGTCTGCTGGTCGACTCGTACGCCAACGTCGACACGCTTGCGCTGCTCGATGTTCCGGCCGCGGCCGACCGGGCCGTCTTCGCCGCCGAGCGCGAGGCCCGGCTGCGGGTGGAACGGCTCGAAGTCACCATGAACGTCGGGATGATGTGCCTCAGCGGGATCCTGATGGTGGGGCTGATCGGGTACGGCATTCTGCTCTGGCAGGCCGGTGCCGCCCCCATCGGCCTGGTCGCCGCCACCCTGGCGCTGACCTTTCGGATGACCGCGATGGCGGAGTGGCTGCTCGACGGTGTCTCGGCGCTCTTCGGGCATCTCGGCACCCTGCGCCGCGCGCTGCGCACGATCGCCCAGCCACCAGCGGTCACCGACCGCCCCGACGCGGGCACCCTGGCCGTGCGGAGCGGTGCCATCCGGATCACCAACGTCAGTCACCACTACGGTACGGGCAGCGGTGGGCTGGACGGGCTCAGCCTCGAGATCGCCGCGGGCGAGAAAGTCGGCGTCGTCGGGCGCTCCGGCGCCGGAAAGTCCACGCTCGTCAATCTGATTCTGCGGTTCTTCGACCCGGAGGTGGGCACCATCGAGATCGATGGCCAGGACATCGCCGCGGTGACCCAGCGGAGTCTGCGGCGGCAGATCGCCATGGTGACCCAGGAGGCCACGTTGCTGCACCGCTCCGTCCGGGACAACATCGGTCTGACCACAGCCGGGGAGGAGAGCATCGTCGCGGCGGCGCGACAGGCGGCGGCACACGACTTCATCAGCACGCTGTCTGACCAGGATGGTCGTACCGGCTACCACGCACATGTCGGCGAACGAGGGGTCAAGCTCTCCGGCGGCCAGCGTCAGCGCATCGCCCTCGCTCGTGCCATCCACAAGGACGCGCCGATCCTCATCCTGGACGAGGCGACCAGTGCCCTCGACTCCGAGATCGAAGCGGTGATCCAAGAAACCATGGACAAGGTCATGGCCGGCCGTACGGTGATCGCCGTCGCGCACCGACTCTCCACGATCGCCCGGATGGACCGGATTGTCGTACTCGACCAGGGGCGAGTCGTCGAGGACGGTACGCACGCCGAACTGCTCCGCCGCGACGGCCGCTACGCCGCCTTGTGGGCGAGACAGGTTGGTGGCTTCCTCGGGCGGTAGCCGGGCGCGGGTGATTGGCGGCCCGCCCCGCCGTCCGGGAGGGTGGGGCCCGGCCTCAGGAGCGTTGCTCGATCTCGGCTCGGATGTCGGCGAAGTTGGCGCGGGCCGTGCTGGCCGACGCGGAGAACATCACGATCATGCCGACGCTGCCCTTGTCCGCCCAGGCGCAGACTCCGAGCGGGATGTCCGAGGCCTTCCCGTCCCCACATTTCGCGACACCGCCGAGGGGGTCGGTGGAGACTGTGGACATCTTGCGGACGTTCAGGTCCGAGGCGAGCTGCTCGACGGTGGCGTCCAGCTCCTGTTGCGGGTTGAGGACGAAACCGGAGGCACCAGCGATCATGATGATGTCCTCATCCTCGAAGCTGCCGTAGAAGGCCCCGACCGTGCTGTTCCCGCTGCTGACCTTGGCCTCCAGCTCCTTCACCAGCTCGTCGGCGAGCGCCTTCAGCTCCGAGTCGGTGCTCCTGGCCCGACCGTCGAGTGTCTTCGGTGCGACGAGGCGGATCTGTGGTTCGGGACTGGGCTCGGGGCTGGGCTCGGTCGACGGGGTTGGTTCCGTGCTGTCGGCGGCTTGCGGCGTTTCCGCAGAGGGCGGGGCGGCGGCCGGGGGCGGCGCCGAGCTGTCTCCGCCGGTACGGGTGAGGTAGGCGAGGCCACCCAGCGCGAGTACGAGCAGGCCGGCCAGGCCGAGCGAGAGCAGCAGGGTGGACCGTGCCGGCCGCCGGGAGGCCGATGCCGCGGAGCCGGACGATGCCGCGGAGCCGGACGATGCCGCGGAGCCGGACGATGCCGCGGAATCGGACGGGGCCGCGGGGCTACCCGTCTCCGCTGGTTGCCGATCCTGGTCAGCCAGGTCGGGCTCGGCCGGAGGGATCGGCGGGATGGTGCGGTGTGCCTGGGTCGGCTCGTCAAGTGTGGCTGACCAGTTGGGAAGGGCCGGCTTGGCGGGAGGGGCCGGTGTGGAGGCCGGGGCCGACCAGGGGAGCGGGGCCGGTGTGGAGCCAGGCGGGGTCGGTGTGGGGTCGAGTGGAGGCGGTGTGGGGTCGAGCGGGGGCGGGGGCCGCCAGCCGTCCGGTCGCGGTTCGGGGGGCTCCGGACGCGCGTGCCGGGCTGCGCGCGGCGGGGAGGACGGCGGTGGATAGCTGGGCTGGGCACCGTGCTCCGGCGGGCCGGACCAGGGATCGACCGGTGAGGACATGACAACGCCTCCAGGCGAGGGTGCTGGCGGCTGATGCTAGCCGGTCGGGGATCCGGTCCACGGGACCGACCCCCGCCGGCCAGAGACGAATCGCGGTGGCCACCCGAGGGCGGCCACCGCGATCACGGGGAAGGGGCAGGTCAGGCCGGGAGGCTGGCGACACCGGCCGGCAGGAACCGCTTGCCGGTGACCCGTTCGGTGGTGCCGGTGCGGTCCAGGTACGGCGTGACGCCGCCCAGGTGGAACGGCCAGCCGGCGCCCAGGATCAGGCACAGGTCGATGTCCTGCGCCTCGGCGACCACGCCCTCGTCGAGCATCAGCCGGATCTCCTGCGCCAGCGCGTCGAGTGCGTTCTGCCGGACCTGCTCGGCGGTGAGCGGCTGGTCGCCGACCACCAGCAGGTTGGCCACCTCGGCATTGATCTCGTCGTCTATGACGATCGGTTTGCCGGCCTCGGCGATCCGCTTGAGGTTCTCGCTGACCCCGAAGCGGTCCGGGAAGGCCGCGTGCAGGATGCCACCGACGTGGTGCGCCACCGCCGGCCCGACCAGCTGCAGCAACGCCAGCGGGCGCATCGGTAGGCCCAGCGGATCGAGCGCGTTGTTCGCCACCTCAAGCGGGGTGCCGGCGTCCACCGCGGCGAACACCGTGCCCAGGAAGCGGGTCAGCAGCCGGTTGACCACGAACGCGGGCGCGTCCTTCACCAGCACGCTCGACTTCTTCAGCTGCTTGCCGACGGCGAACGCGGTGGCCAGGGTGGCGTCGTCGGTCCGCTCACCGCGGACGATCTCCAGCAGCGGGAGCACCGCGACCGGGTTGAAGAAGTGGAAGCCGACCACCCGCTCCGGGTGCTCGAGGTCCGCGGCCATCGCCGTCACCGACAGCGACGACGTGTTGGTGGCCAGCACCGCCTCGGGCTTGACGATCTTCTCCAGCTCGGCCCAGACCTGCTTCTTGACGGTGAGGTCCTCGAAGACGGCCTCGATGACGAAGTCCGCGTCGGCGAAGACGGACTTGTCGACCGATCCGCTCACCAGGCCGTACAGCTTGGCGGCGGTGCCCTTGTCCATCCGGCCCTTGCTGACCGACTTCTCGATCTGCTCGTGCACGTAGGCCACGCCCTTGTCGACCCGGGCCTGGTCCAGGTCGGTCAGGACGACCGGCACCTGCAGACGGCGGGCGAACAGGAGCGCGAGCTGGCTGGCCATCAGGCCGGCGCCGACGATGCCAACCTTGGTCACCGGCCGGGCCAGGTCCCGGTCGGGCGCCCCGGCCGGACGCTTGGCCCGCCGCTGCACCAGGTCGAACGCGTAGAGGCCGCTGCGCAGCTCCGGCGAGAAGACCAGGTCGGCCAGGGCCTCGTCCTCGGCGGCGGTGCCGGCGGCGAAGTCCGCCTCCTTGGCCAGGCCGAGCAGTTCGAGGGCCCGGTTGGCGGAGGGGACGGCGCCGTGCAGGCGGGCATCCAGGGTCTGCTTGGCGAAGAAGAGGACGCCGTCCCACATTTCCCGGTCAACCTCGGGCCGGGTCACGGTGTGCTCGCCGCGGACCACGGCGGCGGCCCACTCCAGGGACCGCTCGAGGAAGTCCGCCGGCTCCAGCAGGACGTCCGCGAGGCCCATCTCCGCCGCCTGCTTCGGCTTGAGCATCTTGTTCTGCATCAACGGGTTCTGGATGATCACCTGGGTCGCCGCCGGGATGCCGACCAGGTTCGGCAGCAGCTGGGTGCCGCCCCAGCCCGGGATGATACCGAGCGAGACCTCGGGTAGGGCGAGGGCTGCCGCGCCGACGGACAGCGTCCGGTAGTGGCAGTGCAGGGCCAGCTCCAGGCCGCCGCCCATGGCCGCGCCGTTGACGAATGCGAAGGTCGGAACGTCGCTGTCCTTGAGCCGGGCGAAGACCCGGTGGCCGAGCTGCCCGATCTCCAGCGCCTGCGCGCGGTCGGTGAGCAGCGGCAGGCCGGTGAGGTCCGCTCCGACGCAGAAGATGTAGGGCTTACCGGTCACCGCGACGAACGCCGGCTTCGCCGCGTGGGCCGCCGTGATCGCCTCGTCCAGGCTGGTCAGACCACCGGGTCCGAGGGTGTTCGGCTTCTTGTGGTCGAAGCCGTTGTCCAGCGTGATCAGGGCGGCGGGGCGGTCCAGGCCCGGTACGTCCACCAGGCGCAGCAAGGCCTTGGTGACGACCTCGTTCGGTGCCGCGATGCTCACTGTGCCTCCTCCGTTTCCGACTGCGGGACGCACTGGCTCGACCCGTTGCTCGCGCTCACTTGGCTCCACCCTCCCAGTGCGGGTTCTCCCAGATCACGGTGCCGCCCATGCCGATGCCGATGCACATGGCGGTCAGGCCGTAGCGGACCTCCGGGTGCTCGGCGAAGTGCCGGGCGAGCTGGGTCATCAGCCGGACACCGGACGAGGCGAGCGGGTGGCCGATGGCGATCGCGCCGCCCCACGGGTTGACCCGCGGGTCGTCGTCGGCGATGCCGAAGTGGTCGAGGAAGGCGAGTACCTGGACCGCGAAGGCCTCGTTCAGCTCGAACAGGCCGATGTCGTCGATGGTCAGGCCGGCGATGCGCAGCGCCTTCTCGGTCGACGGGATCGGGCCGATCCCCATCACCTCGGGCTCGACGCCGACGAAGCCGTAGGAGACCAGCCGCATCGCGACCGGCAGACCCAGCTCCCGTGCGGTCTCCTCGGCGACGAGCAGGCTCGCCGTGGCGCCGTCGTTCAGCCCCGCCGCGTTGCCGGCGGTGACCTTGCCGTGCGGGCGGAACGGCGTCTTGAGGGTGGCGAGCTTCTCCATCGAGGTGTCCCGCGGCGCCTCGTCCACGGTGGCCAGACCCCAGCCGGTCTCCGGGTCCCGGACCGCCACCGGCACCAGGTCGTCCTGGAGCTTGCCGTTGGCGTACGCCTTGGCGGTCTTCTGCTGGGAGGCGAGCGCGAACGCGTCGGTGCGCTCCTTGGTGATGTGCGGTACCCGGTCGTGCAGGTTCTCCGCGGTGGCTCCCATGACCAGGGCGGACTGGTCAACCAGTCGCTCCGCGACGATCCGCGGGTTGGGGTCGACTCCCTCGCCCATCGGGTGGCGGCCCATGTGCTCGACCCCACCGGCGATGGCGACGTCGTACGCGCCCATGGCGATGCCGCCGGCGACCGTGGTCACCGCGGTCATCGCGCCCGCGCACATCCGGTCGATGGCGAAGCCGGGCACGGTCTTGGGGAGGCCGGCCAGGAGCGCGGCGGTCCGGCCGATTGTCAGGCCCTGGTCGCCGATCTGGGTGGTGGCGGCGACGGCGACCTCCTCGACCCGCTCCGGCGGCAGCTGCGGGTTACGGCGCAGCAGCTCGCGGATGCAGCGGATCACCAGGTCGTCGGCGCGGGTGTTGGCGTACATGCCACCCGCTTTGCCGAACGGGGTGCGGACGCCGTCAACGAAGACGACATCCCGAACTTCACGGGGCACTTGAGCCTCCTAGCCGGATAGCCGGACTGGCGTTTTCTCGGATGCTACTTGTCAGTAACCAACTGGAGTACCACCCCCTGTGTGGCCCACCCCACATCGATGACTCAGGTTTCGGTCGGCGGTGGGCCGACCAGGGCCCGGGTCAGGTCCGGCTGCAGCAGCGCGATCTGCCACTCGCGCGCACCCAGGCCCCGCAGGGTCTCCGCCACGGTGCCCTCGGTGATCTCCTCGGGCGGAACCCAGGCGAGGCGGCGGATCGAGTCCGGGGCGATCAGGTTCTCCGGTGGCAGGGTGTGCGCGCCGGCGGTCCCGACCACCACCTCCCGGCACCGGGTCAGCCGGGCCGCCGCGACCGGGTCCCGCTCGGCCCACCGGTGCGGCGGCGGCGGGCCCTCGACCGTCGGCGCGACCGGCAGCGACTCCGCTGGCAGCTCCCGGGCATCGTCCAACGCCGCCAACCAGGTACGGGCCAGCCGGCGCACCGAGCGACCGCCGAAGCCCGGCAGGGTCAGTAGCGTCTTCTCGTCCCGCGGATCCAGCTCGGCGGCGGCGACGATCGCCGAGTCCGGCAGCACCCGTCCCGGAGCCGCGTCGCGCCGTGCCGCGATCTGGTCCCGGGCGTACCACAGGGACCGCACCCGGGCCTGCGCCCGCGCCCCGCGGACCCGATGGATGCCCGAGGTACGGCGCCAGGGGTCGGCGCGGACCCGGGGCGGGCGGGCACCATTGCGGACCAGCGCGGCGAACTCCTCGGCCGCCCACTCGGCCTTGCCCTGCCGGGTCAACTCGGCGTCGAGCGCGTCCCGGAGCTCGACCAGCAGCTCCACGTCCAGGGCGGCGTAGGTCAGCCAGGACTCCGGCAGCGGCCGGCTCGACCAGTCCGCCGCCGAGTGGTGCTTCTCCAGGCTGAACCCGAGCAGGTTCTCGGTCAGCGCGGCGAGCCCGACCCGCTCGAAGCCGGCGAGTCGGGCGGCCAGTTCGGTGTCGAAGAGCCGCCGTGGCCGCAGACCCAACTCGGCCAGGCAGGGCAGATCCTGGCTGGCCGCGTGGAGTACCCACTCGGCCTCGCCGATGGCCTCGTCCAGACTGGCCAGCTCCGGCAGCGGCAGCGGGTCGATCAGGGCGGTGCCGGCGCCGGCGCGGCGCAGCTGCACCAGGTACGCCCGTTGGCTGTACCGGTAACCGGAGGCGCGTTCGGCGTCCAGCGCCACCGGGCCGGTGCCCTGGGCGAAGCGGGCCACGACCTCGGCCAACTCCGCCGGAGTGGTCACCGGCTGAGGGGTGCCCTCGCCGGGCGCGGTCAGCGGGGTGGGGCCGCCCTCGGCGTCGCGCGAGGTGGTAGCTGGGCCACCAGCGGTCGGGTCAACGTCCGTGTCTCCCGGCCGGATCAACGGCGGGTGCGGTGTGTCTCCCGTGCGGTTTGCGGCGGCCCGACGGGGTAGGGGTGGTTCGTCGGTCACCCGACAACCCTATTGCGCTACCCGATCGGGCGGGGACAGCCGGTCCAGTGCGTGTCGTGAGTCAGCCGTTTCGGTGGAGTAATCCGAGCAGACAAGGGATGTGCGTGCCAGATACGGTCGTAGACCACAACATTCGTAGCGGTCGAACAGTTAGCGGTCAAGGCCGGCGGTTGCCACCATGTGGCAACGGTATCGGCGCGGGGAGGGCACGGCAATCATGAATATGGGTGAGGGATTATCCGAGGTGGGAGGCGAGTCCACGCCTGGAACCACCTGGTCCCCGCCGCTCCAGCCCGGCCGGTTCAGCGCGGCATCCGGGGCTCCGGTTCCTCCAGCGGTCCCGGTTGCCGCGGCTCCTCCGGCGGTCCCGGCTCCTCCGGCGGCCCCGGTTCCTCCGACGGTCCCGGCTCCTGCCGCGGCTCCTCCGGTTCCGCCTCCGGCGGTCTCGCCGTACGGCGGCTCGGTCGCGTCTGGCCCCACCCAACCGTCGGCTTTCGGGCCGGGCGTTCCACCGCCGTTCGTGCCCCCTCCTGGCGGTCCAACCGGGCGCTGGCCCAGTGACCAGCCGGCTCCCGCCCCGGCGTCTCGGCGGCCTGCCCTGTTCGGGCGGGTGGCCGTGCTGCTGGTCGTTGCGGCGCTGCTCTCGGTGACCGGTGTCCAGGCGTACCAGATCCATCAGCTCACCGGGCAACTCGCCGACACCGATCGGCGGCTGGACGCTGAGCAGCAGGAGAGCCTGGCTCGGCTCGACGGGTTGGAGGCGCGGGCGCGGGAGCTGGAGTCGGCGATCGGTGCTGCGTTCGACCCGGAGGCGATCGCCGCTGCCGTGTTGCCCAGCGTGTTTCGGATCCGCGCCGGGCAGTACACCGGCAGCGCGTTCGCCGTCGGTGAGCCGGCCGCTGATGGTGGTACCAATCTCTTCACCAACTTCCACGTCGTCGAGGAGGTCTGGGAGGACGGGGACCGGCAGGTCTTCCTGGAGCGCACCGACCAGCGCTTCCCGGCCACCATCGTCGAGGTTGACGAGGCCAACGACCTCGCCCAGCTTCGGACGACCAGCACCTTCACCGGGCTGGTCGCCGCACCGACCGCGGTCAAGTCCGGTCAGCCGATCGTCGTTGTGGGCGCACCCCTCGGCCTGGAGGACAGCGTCACCACCGGTGTGGTGAGCGCGTTTCGCGAGGCCAAGGGGGGTGATCCGCCGTTTATTCAGTTCGATGCGCCGATCAACCCGGGTAACTCGGGTGGCCCCGTCATCAACGACGAGCAGCAGGTGGTCGGGATCGCCACCGCCAAGGCCTGGGATGCCGAGGGGATCAGCCTCGCCGTGCCGATCGCCACCGCCTGCGACGGTTTCGAGATCTGCTAACCCCGTTCCGGTACCTCGTTCCATATCAGTTCGCCCTGCCCTGACCCGCGGGTGAACTGCCCGAACTGCTCCACAGGAGGAGTCATGTCCCATCCCCCGATCGAGCCGACTGGAGCTGCGTCGGAGCCCACCGTGCCGGGGCAGCCGGTTCCAGCGCCCACCGTGCCGGGGCAGCCGTTTTCAGTTGCGCCGCAGCCTGCGGTGCCCGGGCAGCCAACCGGCGATCCTGCCGCTGCCCCAGCTCCGTCGGCCGCGCCCTTGGACAGCACCATGCCGCTCCCGACCATCAACCACCCGGTCGAGCAGCCGATGGCGGCCCCACCGATGATGTCGGGTCCGCCGATGTCGGGTCCGCCGATGTCGGGTCCGCCGTTTGGTACGGCTGCTGGCAGCGTCCGGCCGGCCCGGGCGACGGTGATTCTGGCCGTGGTGGCGGGACTGCTGTTCCTCGTTGGTGGGGCGATGACCGGTCTGTTCCTGAAGACCACCGGTGATCTGAACCGGGCGGAAGAGCGGATCAGCGAGCAGCACTCGACCATCGAGGCGACCAGCGCCGAGTTGGAGCAGGTCAAGGTCGACCTGCAACGGGCTCAGGAGACGCTGGCGCGTACCCAACAGGATCTCACCGGTACCCAGAACGACCGGGACGAGCAGGCCCGGCAGAAGGAGGTTATCGCCAGCTGCCTGGACAAGCTCAACACCGCGCTCACCGCGGCGGCGTTCGGCGATCTGGAGGCTTTCGAGGAGGCCAACGAGGGCCTGGAAGAGGTGTGCGCAGAGGCCGACGACTATCTCTGACCGGGCGCGCCCCGGCGCTCAGGGTCGTGCTGGCGGGGCGGCGCTCAGGGTCGTGCCGGCGGGGCGGCGCTCAGGGAGCGCCGTCACCCCGGGCGGCGGGAGGCCGGCGGTCGAGGCGAGCAGGGTGCACCAGGCGTGCAGATGCGGCACGAGTGCGTCGTCCATCGGCGTCCAGGACGCCCGGATCTCGACATCGCCGGCCGCGGGTGGCCCAGCCAGATCACCGAACCGGGTGGACATGGTCTGCGTGACCGTCCCCCCGATCGCCCGGTGCCGGGCGTTCCGCACCCTGAGGGCGTCGGTCAGCCAGGTCCAGCCCACCTCTGGCAGGAGCGGATCGGCGGCCAGATCCACCTCAAGCTCGGCGGTGACGTACGTCACCAGTCGGAGCGTGCCCTGCCACGCCTCGTGCCCGGCGGGGTCGTGGAGGAGGATCAGACGTCCGTTCGCCACCTCGTCGTCGTCCCGGAGGACGGTCGCGGCGAGGGCGAAGGCGAAGGGGGCCAGCCGTTGGGGTGCGCCGACCTCCTCCAACTGGATCTCGGTCCGGGTGGCGGCCGATCGCAGCCCGTCAACCGCGCGGGCGAACGTCTCCGGGAACGCGGTCGGGGGGGTCATTACTGAAGCGTAAGGGTCCCCGGGCCAGCCGATTCGGCGGCACGCCGGGAACCGGGGCGGCGGGCGGCCGCGTCCGGACCCGAATACCGTTTTGTGGGCGCGGATCACACGATGTGACGGTGACGGCGGGACGGGGCGGGCGGCGTGGCACGATGGGCCACGATGAGCACCGAGACCACGGGCGCCGCCGCCCGAGACGAGGGGCCGCGCCCCGGCGATCCGGCCGATTCCCCCTTCGTTCGTGCGTGCCGGCGCGAGCCCGGCCCGTACACTCCGGTCTGGTTCATGCGGCAGGCGGGCCGCTCCCTGCCGGAGTACCGGAAGATCCGGGCGAACGTGGCGATGTTGGAGTCCTGTCGCCGGCCGGACCTGATTACCGAGATCACTCTCCAGCCGGTGCGCCGGCACGGGGTTGACGCGGCGATCCTCTTCAGTGACATCGTGGTGCCGGTCGCCGCCGCCGGGGTGGCGTTGGACATTGTCCCCGGCACCGGCCCGGTGGTGGCCGATCCCGTCACCGCTGCGGCGGACGTGGAGCGGATCCGGCCGATCACCCGCGACGATGTTCACTATGTGGACGAAGCGGTCCGGATGCTGGTCGGTGAGCTGGGTGCGACCCCGCTGATCGGCTTCGCCGGCGCCCCGTTCACCCTCGCCAGCTATCTCGTCGAGGGGGGCCCGTCGCGTAACCACACGAAGACCAAGGCCCTGATGTACGGCGACCCGGACCTGTGGCACGCCCTGGCCGGCCGGCTCGCCGAGGTGGCGCTGGCGTTCCTGAAGGTGCAGATCGACGCCGGCGTCTCCGCCGTGCAGCTCTTCGACTCCTGGGCCGGCGCCCTCTCCGAGGCCGACTACCGCCGGTACGTGCTGCCGCACTCACAGACGGTCCTCGCCGGCCTTGCCGACGCGGGCGTTCCCCGGATCCACTTCGGGGTGGGCACCGGCGAGCTCCTAACCGCGATGGGCGAGGCCGGCGCCGACGTGGTCGGCGTGGACTGGCGTACGCCGCTGGATGTCGCCACCCGCCGGGTCGGCCCGCAGCGGGCGGTGCAGGGAAACCTGGATCCGTGCCTGCTGTTTGCCCCGTGGCCGGTGCTTGAGGCCGAGGTCCGGCGGGTGCTGGCGCAGGGGCGTGCCGCCCCCGGACACATCTTCAACCTCGGCCACGGGGTGCTACCGGAGACCGACCCCGACGTCCTGACCCGGCTGGTGGCCCTGGTCCACGAGTTGACCGCTCGGGAAAGCGGAAGGAGCTGAGTGGAATGGCGACACCATGGCGGATCGCGGTGGTCGGCGGTGGCATCGCCGGTCTCGCCGCTGCCGTCCAGCTGAGGGACCACGCTCCCGCCGACACCGAGGTGACGGTCTACGAGCGCAGCGACTCCCTCGGTGGCAAGCTGCACACCGGCGAACTGGCCGGCGCTCCGGTGGAGTTCGGCGCGGAAGCGTTTCTGATGCGCGACGGCACCGGCGGGGAGTCGGCGGCGGTGACCCTGATCCGCCGGGTGGGGTTGGCCGACGACATCGTCCACCCCACCGTCGGGCAGGCGGCGCTCCTGGTCGGCGGTGAGCTGCATCCGTTGCCCCGGGGCACGCTGATCGGCGTACCCGGTGATCTCGCGGCGGTGGCGGCGGTGGCCCGCCCGACCGCGGAGGACGATGTGGACACCGGTCGGCCGCTACTTCCCCCCGACGCGGACATCACGGTGGGCGAGCTGGTGCGGGCCCGACTGGGAGACGAGGTCGTCGACCGGTTGGTGGAGCCGATGCTCGGCGGCGTCTACGCCGGCCGCGCCGATGACCTCTCCCTGGCCGCCACGATGCCCGCGCTGACCCGAACCGCCCGGATCGAACACACCCTGGTCGGCGCGGTCCGCGCGGCGCAGGCGGCGGCGCCGCGGTCACCCGGTACGCCGTTCTTCGGCACCCTGGCCGGTGGCCTCAGCACCCTGGTCGAGGCCGCCGCGTCGACCAGCGGCGCCACGATCCGACGGAACGCGACGGTCCGGGCGCTGACCCCGGCCGGTGCCGGCTGGTACCTGACCGTCGGCCCGAACGGCGACGCGGAGCAGGTCCACGCCGACGCCGTGGTGCTGGCCGTGCCGGCCCGGCCGGCGGGGCGACTGCTCGCCGATGTCGCCCCGGCTGCCGCCGAGAACGTTGGAGACCTCGCCTACGCCAGCATCGCCCTGGTCACCCTCGCGTTGCCGGCGACGGAGCTGCCCGGGCTCTCCGGCCTCCTGGTCCCGGCCGGCGAGGGGCTGCTGATGAAGGCGTCCACCTTCTTCACCACCAAGTGGGGGCACCTGCATCGGCCCGACGGGTTGACCCTGGTCCGCGCCTCGATCGGCCGGTACGGGGACGAGGCGCAGCTGCAGCGCCCGGACGGGGAACTCGTCGACACCGTGTACCGGGAACTGTCGGCGGTGCTCGGTGCCGAGCTGCCCACCCCCATCGCCACCCACGTGCAGCGCTGGGGCGGGTCGCTGCCGCAGTACGCGCCGGGCCACCTGGAGCGGGTGGCGTCGGCGCGGGCCACGCTGCGGGCGCAGCGACCAACCCTCGCGCTGGCGGGAGCCGGTTACGACGGCGTCGGGATTCCGGTCTGTATCCGTTCCGGCGCGGCGGCGGCCGACGAGATCATCACTGCACTGAAGGGTTCCGGGAGATGACCGAGCAGACCAACGCGGCCCGGCTGAACGAGCTGAACGCGACGATCCGGTACACCATGTGGTCGGTGTATCGGGCGAACCACGCCCTGCCGTCACTGCGCGAGAACGTCACCGCGGAGGCGACCGCCTTCTTCGACGAACTGGCCGGCGAGGACGTGACCATCCGGGGCACGTACGACGTGGCCGGGCTGCGCGCCGACGCCGACCTGATGATCTGGTGGCACTCCTCGTCGAGCGACGCACTCCAGGACGCGTACCTGCGGTTCCGGCGTACCACGCTGGGGCGGGCGTTGACCCCGGTCTGGTCCCAGCTCGCGCTGCACCGGCCGGCGGAGTTCAACAAGAGCCACATCCCGGCGTTCCTCGCTGGTGAGCAGGCCCGGGACTATCTCTGCGTGTACCCCTTCGTCCGCTCGTACGAGTGGTATCTGCTGCCGGACGCGGAGCGGCGGGAGCTGCTGGCCGAGCACGGCGGGATGGCCCGCGGCTACCCCGACGTGCGGGCCAACACGGTCTCCTCGTTCGCCCTCGGCGACTACGAGTGGTTGCTCGCCTTCGAAGCCGACGAGCTGCACCGCATCGTTGACCTGATGCGGGACCTGCGGGCCTCCCGCGCCCGCCGGCACGTTCGGGAGGAGATCCCGTTCTACACCGGCCGTCGCCGCACGATTGCCGACATCATCGCCAGCCTGCCCTGACCGTGCCGCCCTCCCCACCCGGCGGTACGGCGGTGGCCCGCCCGGCTCCGCCGCTCTGGCAGCCGAGGGGCCGGCTGACCGTCGGGTGTGGGTAGGGCGTTCGGGGGAGTCATGCCGAGGTGGGCGTGGTGAACTCCGGCTGGTCGAGCACCTGTAGCCAGGACCCGTCGGGCTGGCGGCGGGCGACCTGTGCCCGGGCGCCCGCACCGTCGCTCGGCGGCGTCGAGGTGAGGGCGAGACGCCCTGGCGGCGTTTCACCACGCGCACACCGGTGAGTCCATGTCGCGGGACCACCATGGCCGGTGTTCTACTGCGCCGCGGTGTGCTACGCCGCCGGGGTGTTCCGGCGCATCGGCGTGTGCGCAATGCCGTCCTCGAGGTACTCCGGCCCGGTGACCGTGAACCCGTGCCGGGTGTAGAAGTCGACCAGCTGGGACTGGGCTTCGAGGGTGCACGGGCGTTCGCCGACCTCCACGAGGGCCGCGGTCATCAGCTGGCCCGCGTACCCCGCGCCGCGCGCCTCCTTCGCCACCACCACCCGGCCGATCTGTCGCCGACCGTCCGGACCGGCCAGGACCCGCAGGTACGCCACCGGCGCCCCGGCCTGCTCCAGCCAGAGATGGCGGGTGCCCGGCTCCACGTCCCGGCCGTCCAGCTCCGGGTACGGGCACTCCTGCTCCACCACGAACACGTCCACGCGCAGCCGGAGCAGGTCGTGGAAGGCACGGGCGGACAGGTCGGTGAAGGAGGCGGTCCGGAGCTCAGTGGTGGGCGGCATCCTGCGATGGTAGGTCGCCGGCCGATGCCGATGCCGATGCCGATGCCGATGCCGATGCCGGCTGCCGGGCGGCGGAGCGCCGCCGGCGAAGCAGCGTGCCGGCGACCGCCACCGCGAGCAGCGCGGCGACCGCGGCCCCGATCGTCCACGGGCCCAGACCGTCCACCCACCCGCTGATCGTGGCCTGCACCCGACCGGCCGCGTCGATCACCGGGTCGTTGACGTCGTCGCCGGCGAAGAGCCGGATCTCGTACCAGCCGTACCAGGCGACGTAGCCGCCGGTCAGCACCAGGAGCAGGCCGGCGATCCGGCCGAGCAGCGGCCCGGCCCGCCGGGTGCGCCGGACCAGAGACTCCCGGGCCAGCGCGACCGCGAGCGCGGCGGCGCCGACCATCAACCCCATCCCGACCGCGTACGCGACGAAGAGCCCGACCCCGGCGAGCGGGCTGCCCGCCCGGAATCCGGCGACCACCACGGCCAGGAACGGTCCGATGGTGCAGCCGAGGGAGGCGATCGCGTAGGCGGCACCGAAGAGGACCATCGATCCGAAGCCGCGCCGGACCTCGGGGCCGTTGGCGATCCGGGGGGCGAAGGTCGGTAGCGCCCGACCCGCGGCGAGCCAGCCGCCGGTGGCGACCAGGGCGAGCCCGATCGCGACCGACACCCAGGGCAGGCGGCTGGCCAGGGCGTCGGCGGCGGGGCCGGCGAGGAGCCCGAACCCGCCGAAGACGGCGACGAAGCCGAGGGTCATGGCGGCCGTCAGGGCCAACGCCCGACCCACCGGCGCGAGCGACCCGCGGCCGTCCGCCGGGCCGTCCCCCAGCACCAGCATCGACAGGTACGCCGGCAGCAGCGCGAAGCCGCACGGGTTGACGGCGGCGAGCAGCCCGGCGCCGAGCGCGAGACCGTAGGGGGCGTCAACCATCTCAGGTCAGCTCCGCGACCCGCTCGCGTAGGTCGGCCTGGGAGAGCGAACCCTTGTGGACGATCTTGCCGGTGGAGTCCAGCAGGACGTAGTACTGCTGCGAGACCACCTCGAACCGCTGCCACACCTCGCCCGCGTCGTCGGCCAGCTGCGGGAAGCCCTCGATGCCCGTGTCCTGCGCGAACCGGCGCATCGCGTCGTCACCGCTGCCGAGCCCGGCCACCCCGACCACGTTCACCCGGTCGGCGTTCTCCTGCTGCACGGCCGCCACCGAGTCGGCCTCGCCCCGGCACTTGGGGCACCAGGCGGCCCAGAACCAGAAGACGGTGGGCTTGCCGGCGAGGCTGGCCCCCGTGAACGTGTCACCGTCGATGGTGCGGGCGGTGAAGTCGAGGGTCGGCGGCACCTCGGCGGCCGGCTCGCCGGTCGGGCTCGCCGCGGTGCTGGCGGGCGCGCTGGCGGAGGCGGTCGTCGGGGCGGGGGTGGGCTCGTCGCCCGCGGCGGTGTCCTCGGAGCTCCCGCAGGCGGAGAGCGCCAGAACGATGGTCAGTGCGATCGGGATTGACCGGGTCGTGGTGCGCATGTCCGGATGTTAGCCCGGTGCGGCATCGAGTCTTCTTACCGCTCGCTAACGTCGGCGTCCCGAACGCCACCACGGCTGTCTCCGCCCCGAAACCGCTACCTGGAGTGAGGCCGGCCCTGCCCTGCTGTCCCCGTCCGCTCAGGAGGGTCGGGCTCCGACCGAGTCGCGGACCTGGGCGCCCTCGGTTCCCTCCTTGACCCGGGCACAGTTCGCGCAGCAGAAGAAGCGGCCGGAGACCTCGACGCCGTGGCCTACGATCTTGACCTGGCATTGTTCGCAGATCGGCGCCAGCTTGTGCGCGGCGCACTCGAAGCTGTCAAAGGTGTGCACGTCACCGCTGATCGTACGAACCTCAAACGTCAACCAGTAGTCGTTCTCGCAGACCTCACAGGTCGCCATGCTATTCCCCCAAAAATTGGATTCCTGGGGTAAGCGTTAAACATCCGCTCCGGGCCGGCAACCGGAATCGGTAAACCGGTGCGGCCTGTTCCAGTTTGCCGGAGTCGTCAGGAGTCGCGTGGCTCCAGCCGGAGGGACACCGAGTTCACACAGTGCCGGGTGTCCTTCGGGGTGAAGCCCTCACCGGTGAAGACGTGCCCCAGGTGGCTGTCGCAGCGGGCACAACGGATCTCCGTCCGGACCATGCCCATACTCCGGTCCTCGACCTCCCGAACCCGTCCCGGAATGGCGTCGTCGAAGCTCGGCCAGCCGCAGTGTGAGTCGAACTTCGCATCGCTGCTGAACAACTCCAGCCCGCAGCCGCGGCAGTGGTAGACCCCCGGGGTCCTGGTGTCCACGTACTCGCCGCTCCCCGGGGCCTCGGTGCCGTGCTCCCGCAGCACCCGGAACTCCTCGGGGCTGAGCCGGACCCGCCACTCGTCCTCGGTGCGGGGCAGTTCACTGTCGTCGAGACTCACCCGCCAACAGTACGTCGAAGGTCGGAGCCGTCGCATAGGGTCGCGCAATGGGTGGCACGAGGGCTGCAGCCGAAGAGATCGAGGTCGCCGGGCAGCGAGTCCGGCTGAGCAGTCCCGAGCGGGTGGTTTTCCCACAACGGGGCTTCACCAAGGCCGACGTCTTCCACTACTATCTCGCCGTCGGTCCGGGCATCATGCGGGCGCTCGCCGAGCGGCCGACCACCCTGCAACGCTTCCCCGAGGGGATCGAGGGGGAGGCCTTCTTCCAGAAGCGGGTGCCGGCCCGCGGCGTACCGCCCTGGGTGCGCACCGCGCAGATCAGCTTCCCCAGCGGCCGGAAGGCGGCCGAGCTCTGCCCGGCGGATCTGGCCCATGTGGCGTGGGCAGCCCAGATGGGCACCGTGGTCTTCCACCCGTGGCCGGTCCGCGCCGCCGAGCCGGACCGCCCCGACGAGCTGCGGATCGACCTTGACCCGCAGCCCGGCACCGACTTCGCCGACGCGGCGGAAGCGGCGGCCGAGCTCCGCGGGATCCTGGCCGAGCTGGGTGTCCCCGGCTGGCCGAAGACCTCCGGCGGTCGGGGCGTCCACGTCTATCTGCGGATCCAGCCGCGCTGGACCTTCGTCGAGGTCCGCCGGGCGACCATCGCCCTGGCCCGGGAGCTGGAGCGGCGCCGCCCCGACCTGGTCACCACCGCGTGGTGGAAGGAGGAGCGCGGCACCCGGGTCTTCGTCGACTACAACCAGATGGCCCGGGACCGGACGATCGCGTGCGCGTACTCGCTGCGGGCCAACGCCCGCGCCACCGCCTCCGCCCCGCTGGCCTGGGACGAGTTGGCCGACGCCGAACCGGACGACTTCGACCTGCGCAGCGTGCCGGCCCGGCTGGCCGAGCGCGGGGACCCGCACGCCGGCATCGACGACAACCCGTGGGATCTCACGCCCCTGCTGGAGTGGGTCGAGCGGGATGCCGCGAACGGGCAGGGCGATCTGCCCTACCCGCCGGAACACCCCAAGATGCCCGGCGAGCCGAAGCGGGTGCAGCCGTCCAAGGACCGCGACCGCCCCCGCTGAGCCGTCACAGCGGCAGCTTCATGCCCTCGTGGCTGGCGACGAAACCGAGACCCAGATAGAAGCGGTGCGCCTCCTGCCGGGACTTGTCGGTCGTCAACTGGACCAGCGCACACCCACGGGCCCGCGCCTGGTCGATCGCCCAGGCCATCAGCTGCCGGCCCAGCCCTCGTCCGCGCTGGTCGGAGCGGACCCGGACCGACTCGATCAACTGTCGCTCGGCGCCGTGCCGGCTGAGCCCGGGAATGTAGGTGAGCTGCATGCAGCCCAGCACCTCACCGCCGGCCTCGGCGACGACGAGCTGGTTGCGTGGGTCGGCCGTGATCGCCGTGAACGCCTGCTCGTAGCGGGCGTCAACCCGTCCCACCTCCCGGCTGCGCCCCAGCCGGTCGTCGGCGAGCAGGTCGAGCACGGTGGGCAGGTCGGCCCGGACCGCCTCCCGGAAGATCACGTCGTTCATCCGGGGAGGATGCCACAACGGCGGGCGCCCCGGCCGCGACCAAGGTCACTGGGGCGGGCAGCTCTTCCCCTCGGCGGGCACGGTCAGGTCAACCAGGTACGCGTCCACCGCTGCGCTGATGCAGTCCGTCTGCGGATAGGCGGTGTGCCCCTCGCCCTCCCAGGTGAGTACCCGACCCACGCCCAGCATCTCGGCCAGCGCCGGGGTCTGCTCGTAGGGGGTCGCCGGATCCCCCGTGGTGCCCACCACCAGGATCGGCGGCGCCCCGTCCGCGGCCCCGGTCGGGTACGGGTCCCGGCCGCCGGGCCACTCGGTGCAGGCGAGCAGACCGACCGCGAGCGCCGGGCCGAACAGCGGGTACTGCTCACGCCACTGCGACTGGAGCTCCCGGATCTGCTCCCGGCTCGGCTTCTCCGCCTCGTCGGCGCAGTTCACCGCGAGGTTCGCGTCGAACAGGTTCGAGTAGGTGCCGTCCGGCTCCCGACCCGCGTACGCGTCGGCGAGGCGGAACACCTCGGTCGCGTCCCCGCCCGCCAACTCGTCGATCGCCTGGGCCAGCTGCTCCCAGCCGGCCTCGGTGTAGAGCGAGGAGACCACGGCGTAGAAGATCCACCCCGGAGTCGCCTCCCGCCCATCGTCGCCCCGGACCGGGGAGACCCGCGCCTTGTCGATCGCCGAGGTGACCGCCTCCCGCGCGCTGGGGGCGATCGGGCAGCGGTCGGGGTTGGAGGAGCACCACAGGGAGAAGTTGTCGAAGGCCCGCTCGAAGCCCTTGGCCTGGCTCTCCGAGCTGGCTACCTGGTCCAGCCGCGGGTCAACGGCCCCGTCCAGCACCAGCGCCCGCACCCGCTCCGGATAGAGTTGGGCGTAGGTGGCGCCGAGCAGAGTGCCGTACGAGTAGCCGAGATAGGTCAACTTCTCGTCGCCGACGGCAGCCCGGATCGCGTCGATGTCGTGGGCCGCCTGCTCCGTGCCGTAGAGCGCGAGCTGGTCGCCGTAGCGGTCGCCGCACTCGCGCCCGATCCGTTGGTTCAGCGCGACGAGACCGTCAAAGGACTGCTGGCTCTCCGGGTCCGGGTCGTAGCCGAAGCTGGCGTCGAGGTTGGCGTCCGAGATGCACTTCACCGGGCTGGAACGGCCCACCCCACGTGGGTCGAAGCCGACGATGTCGAAGCGATCGGTGACCGCGGTGGGTAGACCGCCGAGCGCGGCCGGGAAGGAGAGGTAGACGGCGGTGTCGACGCCGGAGCCGCCCGGCCCGCCCGGGTTGATCAGCAGCGAGCCGATCCGGTCCCGCTGATCCGTGGAACGGGCCCGCAGCAGGGCGATCTCGAAGGTCTCCCCGGCGCCCGGGCCGGCGGTGGCGGCGGTGCCGTCGGCCCAGTTGCGGGGGACCTGGATCCGGGTGCACTCATAGCGCATGCCCGGGGCGGTACGCCCCACCAACTCCTCGGCCACCTCCGGACAGGCCTGCCAGGTCGGCGCGGTGCCGGACGGCCCCGCGGGCTGGGCCTCGGTGCGCGGCGCGAGCGCCGGCACGGTGCAGCCGGCGGCGAGAAACGTGCTGGCCAGGAGGAGTACGGCCGGGGCGAACCGGCGGGCGGGGCTGCGAACCACGGGGTGGACCTTTCGGGGTCGGGGTAGCCGGCTACGCCGGCCCGGACGTGGGGCCATCGTGCTCCGGGTCGCCCCGGAGCACCTGATCCACGTCGAACCGGACCGGACGGTCGAGCTGGTCGTAACGGCAGGAACGTGGTTTGCGGTCCGGGCGCCACCGGACGAACTGGGCGGTGTGCCGGAACCGATCGCCCTCCATCGCGTCGTAGCTCACCTCGACCACCAGCTCCGGTCGCAGGGGCTCCCACTCCAGGTTCTTCGTGCCGGTCCACCGGCTGACCCCGCCCGGGATGCGCTGGCCGCGCTGGTGGTCGCCGTGCACCCATGGATGGTCGTCGCCGGCTCCCCGGTATGGCTCCAACTCGTCCACCAGCGCCTGCCGGCGGGCCATCGGGAACGATGCGCTCACCCCCACATGATGCAGGACGCCGGCATCGTCGTAGAGCCCCAGCAGGAGTGAGCCGACCACCGGGCCGGACTTGTGCCAGCGGAAGCCCGCCACCACGACATCGACCGTGCGCTTGTGCTTGACCTTGAACATCAGCCGTTTGCCCGGCTCGTACGGCAGGTCGGCGGGCTTGGCGATCAGGCCGTCCAGCCCCGCCCCCTCGAACCGGTCAAACCAGCGGCGCGCGATGGCCGGGTCGGTGGTGATCTGGGTTACGTGCATCGGTGGCGCGACACCGCCCAACGCCGCCTCCAGCCGGGACCGCCGCTGTGGGTACGGCTGGGCCAGGAGGGACTCGTCGGCGAGGGCGAGCAGGTCGAACGCCACGAAATCCGCGGGGGTGGTCTCGGCGAGCAGCTTCACCCGGGAGGCGGCCGGGTGGATGCGCTGGGCCAGCAGCTCGAAGTTGAGCCGGGGCCGCCCGCCCGGCCGGTCGCGCTGGATCACGATCAACTCGCCGTCGACGACGCAGCGTTCGGGCAGCTGCCGGCGGGCCTGCGCGACCACCTCGGGGAAGTAGCGGGTCATCGGCTTGCCGCCCCGGCTGGTCAGCTCGACCTCCGCGCCGTCGCGGAACACGATGCACCGGAAGCCGTCCCACTTCGGCTCGTAGGTCATCCCGGCCGCGGTCGGGATCCGCGGGACGCTCTTGGCGAGCATCGGCTCGACCGGCGGGCTGATCGGCAGCTTCACGGCGACCAGTCAACCAGACGGCGCCGACAGCCGTGGGGAGGAACACCAGCCACGGCTGCCCCTTCCCGGCCGCCGAGCAGCCGCTTGGCCCGGATCGGGTGCGGGCCACCGGAGTCAGCAGCGGGACGGCACCGTCTTCTCCAGCAGCGCCAGCGGCACGCCGTTCGGGTCCTTGTCGTGGCCCACCAACCGGTAGCCGGAGCGCTGGTAGAGCCGCCGACTCTGCACACTCTCCGCCCCGGTGAACAGGGTGAACCGACACACCCGCGCGCCCGCCACCGTCTCGACGGCGCGCAACAGGCGGCCACCGATGCCCCGCCCCTGCTGGTCGGGGACGACCGCCAGCCGGCCGATGGCGGCGATGACACCATCGACGCGGACCCGGACCGACCCGACGAGTCGATGGCCCAGCCGGGCGGTGAGCACCGTCTGCGGGCCGGCGAGCACGGCCCGAATCTCGTCCAGGGTCTCGGTGAGCGGCGGCAGGAACGGGTCGGCGTAGCGCTGCGCCTCGGCCAGGTACGCGGCGAGCTGGACGGTGAGGATCTCCCCGGCGTCGGCCGGGGTCGCGGGAGCGATCAGCGGGCGAGCGGTCACCGGCCCAGCCAACCACAGCGCCGCGATCCCGTGGCGCCCGAGTCCCTTGACGACGGTCAGCTACCGGAGTTGGTGAATATCGTCACCAGCGGATGCCGTGAAGGGTGGGTGTCGTGCCGGCTCGGGCACGCCGCTGCAGGTCGGCGGGATGGCTAGAAGCGCGCGAACGAGCGCAGCGGTGCCCGCGGGCCGAACTTCGGAGCGGTGATGCCGGCCGCCGCCAGCAGGACGCAGACCCGACCCCGGTGGCCCCGGAACGGTTCGAGCAGGGCCAGCATCCGGGCATCGTCGCCGCGCGCCTCGCCGGCGAGGGCCCAGGCCACCGTGTTCGGTACGTGGTAGTCACCGACGCACACCGCGTCCGGATCGCCGTACGAGACGCGAACCACCTCGGCCGCGGTCCACGGGCCGATCCCCGGGACGGCGGTGAGCCGGCGGGTGGCCTCGGCCGAGTCGGCGCACCGCTCCAGCCGGTCGGCCACCGCGGCGGCCCGGCGCAGCGTGTCGGCGCGGCGCTGTTCGATCCCGAGGGGGTGGAAGGCCCAGTACGGGGTGGCCGCCACCGCCGCCGGCTCCGGCGGCAACAGCAGCGGCTGCATCGGCCCGGGGGCCACCGCCCGGAAGTGGCGGACCGTGGCAGCGTACCCCCGGTACGCCTCCCTGCCGGTCACCCGCTGTTCGAGGATGGCCCGGAACACCCGGGGAAAGACCTGGCCGCTGGTCGGCAGCCGCAGCCCCCGGTGCCGGGCGGCCACGTCCGCCACCACCGGGTGCGCGGCGGCCAGCTCGGCGAAGCCGGTCAGGTCGTCCCGGAGGCCGGCGAGGGCGTCGGCCTGGTGCACCACCCAGTTGGCGCCCGGGCCGTACCCCTCGGCGACCAGGTGGCCGGCCTCGGGACGCAGGGCGAGGGTGGCGGGTCCGTCCGGGGTGCGGGTGGCCCACCAGAGCGCCCCGGCGACGATCCGGGCGCAGGGGTCGTACGGGCTGAAGGTGAGGGGCCGGACCGACGCGGCCAGCCGGTACCCGGCCGGCGGGTGCAGCAACCGGCGGGCGGTGGGTTCGGTCCGGGACACCCTGACCATGCTGCCACCGGGGCCGGCTGACTGCCGTCGGCGGGTGGGCGGATTGTGGCCTGGCTGGCTCTCCCCGGGGCCCGTGCAACACGGGCCGGCCGGGTATCTTCCGCGCGTCAGGTGCTGATAGAACCGGTCGGACGACGTCAGGGTCAGCAGAGTGGGGGAAGGGCCGGTAAGCCGTGGACCTCAGCAAGCTTCCCCAGCTAGACGATCTATTCCAAGGGGTACGGGGACAGCGAAGAGAGGCGAGGGCGTCAATGATCGACGTTGCTGAGCAACGATGACCATGGAGGCCACGTGCACGTCGATCGGGACACCCTCGCCAC
>NZ_JABZED010000059.1:0-54505 GCF_013416675.1 Salinispora sp. H7-4 | reverse complement strand
CGCCAGCCCCGGCGAACCCTGCCGATAAGCCTGGCTGCCGCGGTGCTTCCGGTCCTCGCGCCGTGGCCGGCGCTGCGGTCCGGGTCACCTTGCCCCTGATGCCTCCGTGCCCGGCGGTCGTGGTGGTTTTTTTGGGGAGGGGGGCTCATTTGGCGTCTTCTTTGTATGCACTCGACCACGGTTGGGTGTGTTGTAAGGCTGCAGCCGTTCGTATAAGTAGGTCTTCGCGGTTGTGTTGGGCGACTATTTGGAGGCCCACAGGCGTGTTGTCAGGGGCGAAGCCGGCAGGGATGCTGGCTGCTGGATGGCCGCTGACGTTAAATGCCCAGGTCAGAGCTACATTCAGGCGCCTACCTGGTCCCGCATGGCCGTGAGCGGTGTAGGGGGTTGTTGGTGTGACCAGGATATCGGCAGCGGAGAACAGCTCGGCTAGTTGGCGGTTGTTGTGCATGTGCAGTTCTTTGGGGTGAGTTTTATCGGTCGATGTTTGTGTTCTGAGTTCCTTCCATACGGGTTCAGGGTCGTTCAGGATTAGATCATGTTCGGCCCATTGGAGGAATCCGTCCTCGGCGAGTCGGTTTGCGGCAGCATGGGCGATTCTTGCTATCTGTTGGTCGACCTCGGCGTAGCCGAGGTCGACTGACCACACTGCTCGGATTGGTCGCCCTCGTGACGGGGCGGCGAGGTGTTCGGCAAGTCGTGTGCCGAGGATGGCGTCGAGGTAGCTGGTGGCGTCAGCGACAGTGCGGGCCAGCGGACCAGGTGCGTTGAGCGCGTTCACGGAGGGCAGCAGGCCATTGGTGGTCTTAACTCCGAGCACGCCGCACCAGGCAGCCGGAATCCGGATAGATCCGGCACCGTCGTTGCCGGTAGCCAGCGGTACGAGACCTGCGGCGACTGCGGCTGCGGAGCCGGCGGATGACCCACCGGGGGTGCGGTCGACTCGCCATGGGTTGGTGGTGGGCCCGCGGTCCGTATGCCCCCAGGTCTGCCAATCGGTGCCGCGAGGCACGGCCGTGGTACCGATCGGGATACACCCGGCGGCGATGAGGCGTTTGGCGTGTAGCGAGGCGATGCCTTCGGTGGCCTTGATGCCGATCGGGACTCCGGCGAGAGGCAGGTTGACGCCGGTGCTGACAATGCGCTGTAGCTCGTACGCGGCACGACGTGCCTGGTCCGGCCAGACCTCTCGGAAGGCCCGTAGTTCGTGGTCGATGGCCGCTACACGTCTCAGGGCGGCCTCGACGACATCCACGGGGCAGAGTTGACCGCTGTTGACCATCCTTGCGATCTCGACGGCGTTGAGGGGCGCTGGGTCAGTGTCGGGGTTCAAACTCATCGCTGTGTGTCTCGGTCGGTCCCTTGTTCGTGGCCAGCCTGTTGGTAGGGAGGCCGATTTGTGGTCCTCGGCCCCTCCTGGCGAGGTACGCGAGTCGGGGTGGGGAAGGCGAGGGCTGCAGCTCGGGAGGCGTCGACTTCACTCAAGCGTTCCTGATATGGACGTCCTTTGTACCGCCACGACTCCAGCTCAGGTTGCAGCTCCTTTTGGATAGCCCGCTCGACTAGGACGGCCATCTCGACGGGGCCGATACCACCAGGTACCGGGGTAATGTTTTGCGGGATTTTGGTGGCCTCGGGGGAGATGTCACCAACTACTTTCCCGTTGGGTGCTGGCACGAATCCGGAGTCGACCACAAGCCGGTGGTGTGGACGTATGTGCTCTGGGCCAAGGATGCCCGGGCTGCCGGTTACCGAGACGACGATATCGGCTTCTCGAACTGCGTCCAGGTCGTCGCCGAGATCGAGTTGGCGCGGTTTGTGACCGTGCTCGGCGAGTCGGCTGACGACACCGCGCCCGACAAACCCGTGGGCTCCCACGACAGCGATGGATGGCGCATCCTGGGCGAAGGGTCGTATCACTCGCCAGATCCCTTCGGCAGTCGCACACACCTGCCGGCTGGATGCCTCAGTGAGGGCGTCGATGTCCTTGTGTGGTGCGATACCCTGCACAAATTGACGCAGCCGGGCCGGGACTGGCTGTTGCACGATGATTGCGGTTACAGCGGGGCTGATGTTAGCGCTTTCGATGGCGGCGCTGAACTGCGCTGGGGTGACGTGGGACGGAAGAACTAGATGGTCGGTATGTAGGCCAATTTTGGTAAAGTTTGCGACCTTCTGTTCGGCTGAGATCCGTGAGGCATCCGAGCGTATTTTCCAATCCGCAGGGTCGTGAGTTGCGGCCTCGACTCGGATGATTGTTGCTCTCTTGTCGAGAGATGCCATGGAGTCGCGGTAGCCGACGTATAGATCATGGACGTTTCGTAGGATCTCTCGGCCTGGGATTTGGTTTTCGGTTCCAGTGACCATATTTGGCACCGTTCAGTTGGGCCAGCCGAGGTGCGCGAGTGTGGCGGGCACCGGCTCCAGAATGCAACCGCCGAGTAATTCGTGTACCTGATTCTCGGTCAGCAGGCGGTGATCCTCAAGTCTGTCCTGGTAGCGGTAGCCGTCCCAGGTTAAGGGGATGGCAGTGAATGTGTCTGGATCAAAAGCATCGTAATAGGAGAAATTCCCGTGATGGGCGATCCAGGTGATGTTTCTGGGCTCGACGTTGAGGTGTTCCTGTGCAAGTTCTAGCGCCTGCATGGCAACGCCGGCCATGTCATCGGCAATGCCGTAGCTGTCGCTGTTGGAGCGGATCTCAGACGCTACTGCGGTAACCTGATCGCTGAGACGATATAGACGTACCAGGCAATGTGCCCGTCCGTTGCGGTGGTGCGACCAGTGCACGATTGCGCTCAGGTGACTGTCAGACTTGAAGACTGGCGAGTCATTGGTCACTTCTAGCACCTCCTGTTAGGCCAACCTGGTTGTCGTGACTACGGGCAGAGTCAGTATGCGTCGGGAAGTTGGGCGAGTACCTCTTGGGGCGCGGGTTCGACCGGCAGAGGCCGGGGTTCGGTGTGTTTGGTCGGGCCGCACCTGTTGAACGGTCCGTAGTCGGCAGTCAGGGCGGTGAGGTGCGGGTCGAGGTGGTCGCGCCACCAGATGCTCATGCCGGTTCCGGGGTCGTTGATGCGGAGGGTTTCCCAGGCTCGCCATAGGGCGTAGAGGCGGGATAGGGCTTCGGGGTGGGCCCACCAGCGGGGGCACCAGGTGATGCCGGGTGTGGGTCCGGAGGCGATGCGTCGTTCGAGGACGTGGACCAGGTAGCTGGAGACGAATTGGTCGACGTTGCGGAAGGCCGGCTCTGTTGCCTGGTCCTGCTCCGGGGTCGGTTCGCCGGGATCACCGGCGAGTTGGTCGAGCAGGGTGGTCAGGTCGGCGACTGGGTCGGTTGTGGGGCCGGGGGCCGGGGTGGTCATGTGATGGGCTCCGGCGGGGTGTTGGGGGTGAGGGTCCAATCGGTGTGGGGGGCCCAGTGGTCGATGCTCGCGCGGATAGCCGCTGCGTGGGGGCCGGTTTGCCAGGGGGCGGTGCGGGCGAGCGTGGGTGGGGCGCCGGAGGCGTAGACGATCATTCGGCCGCGGGGTAGGGCGTGTAGGTCGGAGATGTCGAGGACGCGTTGGCGTCGGGTGGCGTGGGAGACGGATCGTTGGCCCCATCCGGTGCCGCTGCTGCTGGTCGACCGGGTCGTGACGTCGTGCTCTCCGATCAGCTTGGACAGTTCTTCGAGCCAGTCGGGGTCGGCGACGCCGCCGCCGTAGGTGCGGATGTTTGCCGCGGACCAGAGTTTGCGCATGCCTTCGCGTCCCCACACGTCGATGCCTTGGGGGTAGGACTGCAGGATCGTGATGATTGGTAGGCCGGCCGAGCCGTAGTAGGAGTACAGGTTGGGTAGCTGCCGGAGGCGGCAGATGTTGGCGGCCTCGTCCAGGATGCTTAGCAGCGGCGGGTCGAGGCGCCGGCCGGCTGAGGCGCGGGCGCGTAGCTCGCCGGCGCGCAGGACCGCGTCGGTGAGGGCAGCGACCAATGGGGCGGGGGAACCGGGTCCGCCTTGGGACAGCAGGTACAGCACGTCGGTGCTGGTGGCGAATGCGGCCGGGTCGAACTCGCGGATACCGCCGCGGGTGGGTGGGGTGACCCAGGCGGTGACGGCCGGTTCGGTGAGGCACATGAGCATTTTTTGGGCGCCGGCGTAGATACCGCCGCGGGTTTTGTCGGGCATGTTGACCACACCGGCGACGGCGTCGGCGGGTAGGTCGTAGCCGTGTTCGCGCAGCAGCGTGGCGGGTTCGTCGTCGCGGGGGCTGACGGCCCACCGGTAGGCGGTGAGGATGTCGCGGCTGGCCACGGCGGCGGCGAGCAGCAGGTTGGCGACAAGTTCCTCGCTGGACGGGTCGAAGAAGGCGTCGCGGCTGACGCCGGGTTCGCGTTCGGCGGCGGCGAAGTGTTCGGCGAGGCGGCGAGCGTCGGTGACGGTGGCGACCGCGCGCAGCGGGTTCCACCACATGCCCTGGCCGCCGCCGAGGATGTGTTGGAGGTCGAACGCCCACACGGTGCCGATGTTGGCGCGGATGTCGCGGGTGGCATCCACGATGTCGCCTTTGACGCTGGTGACCAGGACGGGGCCGGGGGCGGCGACGATGGCGGGGATGGCGCGGCTGGTGGTTTTACCGGTGCGTGGTCCCCAGATGTCGACGGCCATGTCCTCCCAGGATTGGCGTAGCGGCATGCCGCCGGCGACGGTGTGCCCGATGAGCACGCCGAGCTGGTCGGGGTCGGGTCGGGTCACGTCGGCGAGGCTGGGGCGCAGCCGCCGGCCGCTGTCGGCGACGCCTTTGGGCCCGAGGTGCGCCAGGTCGGCGCGGGAGGCCATTTTGCGGGCGGCGCCATCGACGCGGGTGCGGCGGCGGCGTGTCCACCGCCAGGCCGCCACCGCCGCGGTGGTCAACAGCACCAGGGCGGCGACTTCGCCGGCGGCGATGAGGGTGCAGGTGGTGGTCCAGGTGATGTCACCGCGCAGCACAGCGGCGGTGGTGGCGATGGGGCCGCCGCCGGTGTAGCCGGGGGGTTGTACGAGCGCGACGGGTAGCCATGCGGCGGTGGCGAGGGCCAGGGCCAGGGCGGAGATGGCGCCGACGATGAGTCCGGCGTCGTCGTGGCCACCGCGAGGTCCGGCCGGGCGGCGGCTCATGTCATGGTCCAGCGAAAGTCGGTGTTACCCAGGTCCTTCTCGGTGTCGGTGGGTTCCAGGTGCACGGGGATACCCGGCCGGGATCCGACTTTGATCAGGAAGTTGCCGCGGCCGACGGTTTCGCTGTCTTCGGTGGCGGTCCAGGATGGTGGCGCCGACCAGGACAGCACCTCCCGGCGTTCGGCGTGTGAGAGCGGCCGGACGCGGGAGACGGCGTCGAGTTCCTGCTCGGAGCAGGGGCCGATCATCAGTACGGCGGCGCGTTCGGCGAAGCCACGGGCTTTGGCCCGGTCGTGGGCGGTGGGCAACGCCTCGAGGTCGGCCAGGGAGTGGGTGATGAACGCGGTACCGGTGCCTTTTTGGCGGTTGAGGCGGGTGAGGCCGTCGGCGCGGTCGACCAGGCCGTGCCCTACCCGCAACGCGCGCCACAGTTCGTCGAGGACGGTGAAGAAGGTTCTCGCGGGGGCGAGGCCGAGGTCGGCCATCAGGTGCGCGGCGTCGACCTGGGCGAACCCGTAGGACCAGGTGGAGAGCAGCGTCGCGGCGGTGCGCAGTTCGTCGGTGTCGTCGATGCCGGAGATGTCCACGCACACGGCGGGGGTGTCGAGGCGGATCGCGGTGGTGGTTTGCCCCTCGAAGGTGTCGCCGAGCGGGCCGTGCAGGAGCGCGAGCAGGGTGCGGCGCAGCCCGTTGGTTTCCTCCCGGAACCGATGCAGGTCCTGTTCCTCTTGCCAGAGGGTGACTGCGCGGACGTCGGCGGGGGCGTCGGCGATGACGGCCAGGACGTCGGAGAGCACGGGCTGGCTGTCATCGGTTTCGCGTTCGGCGAGGTAGCGCAGCGCCGCAGACAAGACGGTGGTCTCGTCGGAGGTGACGGGTCCGCGGCGCACGAGGGTGGCCAGGGCGACGAGCATGTTGAGCCGCCGGTCGGTGACCGCCGCCCGCACCACGGCGCCGGTGCGTTCGTCGACGCGGTCCAGCACGTTGCGCCATGGGCCGGCGTCGAGGGGGTTGATCCGGTCCAGGCCGGGCCCGACGCGCAGTACCTGCCCGCCGAGGGCGCGGACCAGGGCGGCGTAGTCGGGTTTGAGGTCGCCGAGGATCAGCGGGGTGACGCCTTGGGCGGTGAGGCCGAGGACCATCCGCCGCACCGCGGTGGACTTGCCCATGCCGGGTTCGCCCTCGATCCACACCGACGGGTTGTTGATCAGTCGGGCGCGGGTGTACCAGGAGATTGGGTCGAAGCACACGGCCGACCCGGTGTAGAGGTGTCGGCCGATTGGTACGCCGGTCATGGGGGTGGAGGCGCCGGTGCCGAAGGGGAACAGTCCGCAGACCTGCACGGTGGTGCCCCGGTATTCGGTGGGTGCCTCGATGTAGGACCAGGTGCCGCCGCCGGGCCCGGCGTGGCCGAGGCGGCCGGGCCGGCGGCTACCGGGCCGTCCGGGTGGGCGGGGGGTGCGGGATGGGCTCATGCCGGGTCCTTAGAAGGGGATCGTGGCGTGGGTGTGCAGGACCACGCCGGCGGGTAGCCCGGCAGCGAACCCGGCGGCTTGGCAGCCGTACATCGGCCGCAGCGTCAGGCGTGCCTCGCCGGCGCGGGCCTGGATGACACCGGTGGCCTCCTCCAGCTGTGTGTCGTCGGCGACGGTGGCGGTGACCAGCACCGCGAACCGCGTGACGCCGGCGCCGGTGGCCTCTTCCTGTGCGGCCTGCTCGGTGGCGGCGAGGTCCGATAAGTCGCGGGCGCTGGGACGGTGCTTTTTGCCGGCCAAAAACCGGGCGTCGCGCTTGTCAGACTCCACCAGCCTTGCGGCTTCGCCGGGGGAGTACGGCCGGTAGAGCATGGTGACCCGTTTGCGCAGCAGCTGCGGGTCCGGGTCGGTGAGCCGGGCGAACAGCCGCGAGTCCACCGCTCCGCGGGGCGCTTCGGTCATGCACCAGGTACGTGAGACCGCAGAGTCGTGCCGGTAGGTGTCCCAGCCCTCCCGGGTGGCTACGGGCCCGGCTTGTGTCCAGTCGGGGGCCAGGTGCGGGTCGCGGGCGAGGTCGACCGCGGCGGCGGGGTCGTAGGCGGCGCGGAGTACGCCGGCGAGGTTGCGCGCGTTCATCGGTCTGATGCCGGCGCCGGTGGCGCCGGTGAGACCGGCGTGCAGGTTCGGCAGCCGCGCGGCGACCTCCCGGCACACGTCCTCGTGTGACATGGAGCGGCCGGCCGGCGCGGTGTAGGTCAGCGACACGCGGGTGTCGACGGTCGCTGCTCCGGCCGGTGAGGAGCGCACGACGTCGGCGAGAACTGCTTGGGCCAGCTGCGGGGCGTCGGGGCGGCTGGTGGCGGCTACCTCCGCGGCGAGGCGGGTACCGGGGTCTGGGGTGGTCTCTACGGTGACCTGTGCCTGCACGAGGTGCGGTTCGCGGCCAAGCGCCGCCAGCCACGAGGCGAGGTGCCCGACGCGGGCGTCGATGCTGCTCTGATCGACCAGGTCCATGCCCTCTGGCGCGCAGCGCAGGCTGACGGTGTAGTGCCGGCTCTGCGGCACCACGACCACGGCCACGACTCCGGAGCGGCCGGTCTCCACCTCCCACACCTCGCTGCGGGCCAGCACTCCGGGCAGTTGGTGGGCGGCGGTGACCCGGGAGGCGACCCCGGAGACGTAGACGTGGTGGCGGCGCGCGCGGGCCTGCCACCACGCCACCCGGGCGGCGAGGGCCTGGAAGCCGGTGCGGCCGTGTACGCGCACGGCCAGGGGGGCCAGGACGAGCAGCCCGGCGACCGCGGTGATCAGCGCCGCGAGGGTGGACACCGGCAGCATCACGGCGGACAGCACCATGACCGCGAACGCGGCTATCGTGCCGGCTGGGCCCAGCCCGAACAGGCCGGCGCCGCGCCCCAGCCGCCAGTTGCCGTAGGTGCGTTGCTGCCCGCTGGTGCGGTCCTGTACCCCGCTACTCACGTGTGCTCACCATCAATCGCTCCGGAGGCTGTCCCGCCGACCCTGCGCACTGCCGCCGGCCCGGCCTTGGCCGCCGCTACCCCCGCGCCGGCGGCGAGACCGGCCGGTCCCGCCGCGCCGGCCGCGCCGGCCGCCGCGGTCGAGCTGGTGCTGGTGGCCGCGGCGGTGCGCCCGGCCTGAGTGCCCGCTGCCGCCGCGGTCGTGCCCGTGCTGGCAGCCGTACCCGTGCCGCCACTGGACGGTTGTGGGGCTGGATGCGGGGTGCCAGGGTCGGCACCATTCGGGCGGCCTCCTCCACCGGACTGCTGCCCGCTGCCTTTGCCGGGTCGGTCGGCCAGGCGCAGCGCGCCGGTGGTGAGCTTTCCGGCGCCGGCCACAGCGGCGACCGCAGCACCGCCGCCCCCACCGCCGGAGAGGACGCCTACCGGTGGTGCGATCAGCCGCATTAGGGCCGGCAACGCGACGACGGCCATGATGAACATGACCAGGCCTGTCAGCACTTCAGTGATGCTCTGACCCTCACCGATGAGCCAAAACACGGTGGCGTAGATCGTGGCGGCGGCGGGCTTGTAGAGCACCAGGGCGATCAGCCACGTCAGGTACCGGTCGCGAACCGACCGGCCGGAGCCGGAGATGCCCGCCGCTGCGGCCAACGGCAGCAGCCCGGACAGCAGGATCAATCCCGCGTTGCGGGCCAGTAGGAGCAGCAGCTGCACCATCGTGGCCAAAAACAGCATGAGCGAGATGCCGATGGTCATCATCGGAGAGATGGCGGCCGGCGTAGCAAAGACGATCAGCCGCTCCCCGAGCTCGTTGTCGGCGGCGGCGTTGAGGATCCAGGTGGAGTATTGGTCGCCGATCTCGATGAGGTACCGCACCGCCGGCACGCCCGCGCCGGCGAGCACGACCAACGCCACCAGCCCTTTGCCGACAGATCCGGCCTCCCGGCCATCACGGTCCAGGGCCAGCTTGATCGCCGCTACGAGCACCGCGCCGACCGCGATCGCCGCGACCGCCCAGTTGGTGTAGGCGCGCAGGTAGCCGATAGCGCCCTCACAGACGAGCTCGCCGTCCACGGCAGAGCAGGACTCGGACGTGCTGGGCGTATCGACGGCCAGCCAGCCGGCGACCACCAACTCCAGCATCTCCGCCGCCGCTTGGGTCATCTGCTCGGCGATCATGCTGAAAAATCGGTCAGCTGCATTCCTGACGAGTTCTTCGCCGCGGCAGTTGAAGTCAAACGTTGGGCACTCGGACATCTACCGTGGCCCCCACTCGACGATTCCGGTGAGGTTACTGATGTTGCGGTTGACGGAGACCCACGTGCCTCCGGGCGGTGCCTGCATGAGCCAGTCACCGTCGCGCCACAGCAGGGTCAGCGTCAGCACGTGATAGCGCGGGGTGCCGGCGGATGGTGCTCGCATTACGAGACCGATCGCTGCGCTATCCGGGGTGTAGGACAGGTACTGGAACCCCGCGATTTGGCTCTGTGTCCCCGGAGCCGCCGGAGCGGCGTCACTGGTGCGGTGCAGCTCCAGCAACTTGTCACGATCAGCGCTGGGCACAAACTGGTGCTCCATGGTGGGCTCCCAGTAATCGCGTCCCAGCGAGTAGCCGGACCTCACGCCGATCTGAGCGGCGGCGATCAGTGCTCCCTCCGGAGTGCGCGCGAAGCCGGACGCGGTGGTGCCGGTGACCTGGGTCGGTCCCGCGGTGTCACTGACGGGCACGGGCAGCGAACGAACCAACTCCCACCGGACCCCGTCCGGGGCGGTGGTGGGGATCGCGGTGGGCAGCGCCTGGTCGGGGCTCTGCGGTGCGGGATCGGCCGGTGCCGGGCTGGCCGGTGGTGCATCGTCGGCGTTGTTGTTACGGCCGTCGTCGGTACCGAGGACGGCGATGAGGGCGCCGGCGGCGATGACGATGAGCACCAGGACCGCGGAGGCGATGAATGCGGGTCTGGTCCATGGAGGGCGGTCGGCGAAGTCCTGTTGCTGCGACATCCGGGTCTCCTAGATCAGGGCTCCGACGACCGCGGAGGCGCTGCCGATGAGGATGCAGGCGGCGAATACCCAGCCCAGTTGGGAGAGGTTGGTGTCGTCGCCGCGGCGGTGGGCCAGGGCCATTTTCGCCGCGGTGTACAGCACCCCGCCGACGGCCGAGGCGGTGGCCAGGTAGGCCACCCACTGCAGCAGCGTGAGGATTCTGTCGCCCACCACTCCGGGTGGCGCCTCGCCACCGCCGGGGTTGGGCACGTCAACAGCCGGCCAGGCGAGCAGCAGCTGATCTATCTGGTCGAGCAGAGTCATCGGGTCCCTTCCCGGTGGGATGTGGGCCATATGGCGTGGCGTAGTGCGTCAATGTCGGGTGGCACGCCGATATCGGTCGGGTCGTCGGCGGCGGTGAGCGCCTCGATCCAGGCGACGTGCCAGATGCGTTGCGACCACCCGCGCAGGAGTTGCAGCCGCTCGGTGGCGATGCGTGGGGGGCGCCGTGGTGATGCGGCGACCGCGACGACGCCGGCCAGCTTGGCTCCGGTTGCTCCCATCCGCCACTGCTCGACGGCGCCGACGGCGGCCCAGACGCCCTGGGCTGATGCGCGGCAGACCAGGACGACGTTCGCGGCGGGCGTCAGGCGTGGCCATGCCTGGCCGAAGTCGAGTCCACCGACGAGGCGGGCGATGGTGCTGGTGCCCGCGCCGCCGTGGCATCCGACCCACCACACGGGCGGCAAATCGCGGAGGGTGGGTACCTCTTGGATCGGCAGTTTCCGGGTGGGTCCGGGCTGTCGTACGGGCGGAGGTGTCGCGTTTCGACCCCACAAACGTGTTCGCGTCGTCACTCGATGCTCTCCCCCGCGATCCAAGGTCACCCACGAGCACGTGACCGTAGCACTGCGTTTCCGAAGAGATCTATTGTTATGGCTCCGTTAGGGGCGATTGCAAGCGGGGGGAGCAATTGTGCGTGCGCGTTGGGTGATTGCTCGTGCGGTTGGGGTGGTCACGGTTGCCGCTGTGGCGGGGTGTGCGACGGGGTCGCCGCAATCGTCCGCGCCCCCGGTGCCGGAGCAGCCGGCCACTGTGGCGTCGGCAACCGCCCCGGAATCAGCGGGAGAACAACCGGGACACGATGACCACGACCATGCGGAGCCGCCCGAGCCGCCACCTGCCGCGCAGGCGGCACCGGTCGCGGCGCGGTTCGCCTCGGCGTGGGCGCGACCTGACCTGTCGGCCACCGCCTGGTGGCAGGGGCTCGCCCCGCTGTGCGATGAGGGCTTCGCTGGGCTGCTGCGCACGGTTGATCCGGCGCAGGTACCGGCGACGCGGGTGACGGGCCCACCGGTGGCCACGCACGCGCCGGCAGACGGCGCGGCGGAGTTCGAGGTGCCCACTGATGCGGGCACGGTGACGGTCACGCTCGCGGGCGTTGATGGCCGGTGGGTGGCGACCGGGGTCGACTTCGTCAGGGCGGTGAGCCAGTGACGCGGCGGCCGATCCTGGTGATCGTCGCGGTGGTGGCGGTGGCGGGGTTGATGTGCGGCGGCATGGTTGTGCTGCCGGTGGTGATGTTCGGCCTCAGCGATGCCGAGGCGGCGGCCTGTGAGGTGGTGTCCGCGCCGGGTGCGGAGCCGCCCGCCACTGGGTCGTGGAATGGGACCCAGACGGCGCACGCCGCGGCGATTGTGTCCGCTGGAGCGGCGCGCGAGGTGCCGCCGCGCGGCTACGTCATCGCGTTGGCTACCGCGATGCAGGAGTCTGGCCTTCGCAACCTGGCCAACTCCACGGTGCCGGAGTCGTTGACCCTGCCGCATGAGGGGGTGGGCCATGACCACGACTCGGTCGGGTTGTTCCAGCAGCGCCCGGGGTGGGGCAGTGTGCGGGAGCGGATGACGCCCTCCTACGCCGCGGACAAGTTCTACGAGGCGCTGGCCGGCGTGGAGGGTTGGCAGCAGATGCGGTTGACCGACGCGGCGCAGGCTGTGCAGCGCTCGGCGTACCCGGAGGCGTACCAGAAGTGGGAGGACGCCGCCGAACAGCTGGCCGCGCATGTGCTGGGGCTGGGGAGCATCGAGGACATCGGCGGTGGGGCGCCGAGCGCTCCGTGCGGTGTTGATGATTTTGGTCCGGTGCTGGTGGGCCCGGGTGGGTGGGTGCAGCCGGTGAACGCCAACGTCGGCAGCGGCTTCGGGCCGCGCGGCGGTGCATTCCACGCCGGGGTGGACATGTCCCGCGTCGACGTGCGGGGCGCGCCGATTCGGGCGGCGGCGGCCGGGGTGGTGGAGCAGGTCAAGTGTGATTGGTACACCACGTGCGACCGCGATGGTCACACCGGTTCACGGGGCTGCGGCTGGTATGTCGATATCCGCCACGCGGGTGACATCGTGACCCGCTACTGCCACATGGTTCGCCAGCCTGAGGTGGCTATGGGCGCGAGTGTCGCTGCGGGTGAGGTCATCGGGTTCGTGGGCAACAGTGGCGGTAGTTCCGGTCCGCACCTGCACTTCGAGGTGCACCTGGATGTCCCGCCGGGTCCGTACAACGCCGACCGCGACAACGCTGTCGACCCGGTGCAGTTCATGGCGGCCCAGGGCGCACCACTTGGGCAGGGCACGTGATGCGGGTAGCCAACCGGGTGGCCTGCCCTGCCACGGCGGGGCAGGCCACCACGCGGGCTGTCGCGCTACAGCCCGACTCCCTGCTCACCCGCCTGGACGCCCTGCTCGCCGGCCGATTCCGGTTCGGTAGCTGGGCGGGGTGGGCGTCGGCGCCGCGGCGAGCTGGACTCGGGTGCGTCCAGTCCGAGGCGGGCCAGGTCGTCGGCGGTCCAACCGCCGGCCACCGCGGCGGCGTACCGGGTGCTGTAGTGGTCGGTGGCCTGGCGCAGGGCCTCGGCGAGCTGGTCTCGCTCGTGCCGCGCCGTCGCCGCCTCCCCGACCAGGAGGGCACGTTCCCGCAGCAGCGCGAGCGCGGCTTTCTCGGTTTGGCTACGGACGGCTTTAGCGGTCTGGTCGGCCATGGAGTCCTCCCCAAAATGACGACGGCCGGGTGCTGTGGAGGCAGAGCATAGTGGGCAAGATCGATCCTTGTGTTACCGCTTTTCCACCCTTGTTTCCGGCCCGTGGGGGCGTCCTGGTCGTCAGCCGAGGACGGTGGCCAGGGTCAAGGGTGGGCCATGGGCCCATCGCGCAGCGACGCGTAGCGCCCTTGACGCTGGACGGCGGCCGGCTATCGTTTGCCACCCTTACGGGGTGGGCTCCTGGTGTGCGCCGTCAGGCGCACTCGACCTGTCAGTGCGACCACGCTGGGCGCACGCTTCCCGCCGACGCTGTCGGAGCAAGTTGGAGTAAAAGTCTGACTTTTGGTCAGACGGGCCGCGTAGCGGCCGGCCGCAACACGGTGGTGGACGCCCGCCGTAAGGGTGGTCGACGTGGCTGATCCGGCGCAGATCGGCGCGGTCCGGTTCGGTGCGAGCCACCGCCGGCGGCGTGCCCATACCGATGATGATCCGCGTGTGCATCGGGTGACGGTGCGGTTGTCCGAGGCGGAGATGACGGCGGTCGAGGCGAACGCGGCGGCGGCCCGGCTGGCCACCTCGGCGTATCTGGCGGAAGCCGGCTCAGCGCCGCTCGTGCCCGCTCCCGCTGGCCCGGATGGTGCCACGGAGACCGGGCCCCTGTTGGTTGAGCTGATGGGTGTGCACCGGCAGGTACGGGGCGCGGCGCACAACCTCAACCAGGCGGTGGCGCGGTTGCACTCGACCGGTGAGCCGGCCGGGGACCTGACCGCGACCGCGGCGTACCTGGCGCGGGTCGCGGCGCGGGTTGACGACCTGGTCACCGCGATCGCCGCCGCGCAGACAGGCCGGCGATGATTCCGAAGGTGACCTACGGCAGTCGGGTCCGCGGTTTGTTGGAGTACCTGTGGGGGCCGGGAAAGGTCGAGGAACACGTTGATCCGCACCTGGTTGCCGGGTACGACGATGTCGTGTTGCTCGCCCCGCAGCAGCGTCCGCACGACGGCGGCTGGTCGCTGGAGGAGTTGGCGGCGCGGCTGGACGCGCCGCAGATCGCCGCCGGTGAGCGCGGGGTGCGCCAGTACGTGTGGCAGTGCTCGTTGAGCCTGCCTGCGCAGGAGGGCCAGCTTGACGACGCCACCTGGTCGCGTATCGCGGGCCGGTTCGTGGCCGAGATGGGTTTCGCCGGTGGCGTCGAGCGGGCCGGGTGCCGGTGGATCGCGGTACGCCACTGCCTAAGCGCGAGGGGCAATGACCATGTGCACCTGGTCGTCACTCTCGCTACCGAGGACGGGGCGCCGGTGTGGCTGCGGCAGGACAAGCGGCGCAGCCAGCGGGTAGCTGACCTGCTGGAGGACGAGTTCGGGTTGGGTAAGTGGACACCCGGCCGGGCCGGTGCGACGAAGCGGCCGGAGTTGACCCGGCCGGAGGTCGACCGCGCTCGACGCAGCGGCCAGGCACCGGAGCGGGAGTTGCTGCGCCGACAGGTCCGAGCGGCCCTGGCTGGAGCCGGCAGCGAGGCCGAGTGGGTGGCGCGGATGAAGGGCGCGGGCCTCCTGGTGGCCACACGCACCGCGGCAAAGGACTCGCAGCAGGTGGTGGTCGGGTACGCCGTGGCGGTGCGGCCGGCCGGAGCCGCTAAGCCAACCTGGTACGCCGGGCGCAGTCTGGACGGTGACCTCAGCCTGCCCCAGGTCCGCAAGCGGTGGCCCGATGTCGAGCCGCCGTCGGCCGGTCAGTGGAAGGCGGCTGACCCTGCAGAGTCGCCGCGGATCCGGCTGAGCGGCGAGGACCGGATGGCGGTGTGGCGATCCTCCGCCACCGCGTTGGAGGCGATCAGCGCCCGGCTGACCCGGATCGCTCCCGACTCGCCGCAGTGGCCGGCCGCTACCCGGGCCAGCGCCGAGCTGCTGGCCCGGGTAGCGGCGGGCGCCGAACCATCCGGGCGGGGCCCGGTGACCCGCGCCGCCGATGCCCTGGCGCGTGCGGCGGCACCACCACGTCGCGCGCCCGCGCCGGCAGCGTCGTCGGTGGCCGCCGAGTTGGGCCGGGTGGCGGACGCGCTGCTGGTCGCTGGGCACGCCCGCAACGGCGGGGAGGCGGCCATCCTGCTGGCCGTGGTGGTCCAGGCGGCGCGGCTGGTTGTGGCGCTGGCCGAGCTGCGTGCTGCCCAGCAGCAGGCCCATGCCGCCGGCGCAGCTGCCGCCGCCGCGGCGCATCTGATGCCCCTGCTGCAGCCCGGCATCCAGGTGCAGGTGCCGACCCAGAGCAGTACGCCGCAGGCGCAGCCCCACACCGTGCCGGCCCGAGCCCGAGATCTGAGCGGTGACGGGGAAGCGCAGCGATGAGGAGGACGAGGTAGTGCCCGACAACGAGATGGCCGAGATTCACCAGCGGGCTACCGCGGCGGTCACCGCCATGATCCAGGCCGCCGGCGAGGTGGCGCAGGTAGTGATCGAGGCCCGCATCATGCAGCTGCAGCGGGCGGCGCGTGCCAGCGACGAGCAGGCTCGCCGGATACGCGCCCAGACCCGTGCCGCGCAGCAGGCCGATGCGGCAGTGTGGCGGCCGGCGATGCGGCCGGGGTGGTGGCGCACCGCGGGGACGGAGGACATCGCCCGGGTGTGGCGTGCGGCATCAACGTGGCACCACGTTGACCCTCGGGCGCAGCAGGCTCGGCAGATGGTCGTCGACCAGCTCGCCAAACGGACGGGTCGGGCGGGGTCCGAGACACACGAGCCCGCACCGGCGCTGGATGGCATAGAGGCGTTGTCTGATGCCGTCGATCGAGTGGTGTTCGAGGAAACGGAACAGTCCCAGCGGCTGCCGATGTCCGCCGAGGCGGTGAGTGACAGGCACGAGCGGATGGCCGCTGAGGTGCGCAAGGCGTGGCCGTCCGGGCAGCGGGCTGACACGGTGATCGGGTGCGAGGCGTGGGGTGCCCTGGCATACACCCTGGACCAGGCGCAGCACTCCGGCCACGACGTGCAGCAGCTCCTACGCGGCGTGTCCAGGTTCGTGGACCGCGCCGAAAGGCCGGCCGCCTACGCGTGCCGGGTGGTGCAAGACCAGCTCGACGACACCGTCGATCTCGGCACGGTGCGGATAGAGCACAGCCGGCAGAGCGCCGATCGGCCGGCTGACCATGAGGGGACTTTGGCCGGAGTTGACTCGTCGGTGGCTACCGATGCCAGTACCGAGCCGGCGGCGATTGCCTCGTCCGCGTTTCCGCAGCCAACCATCTCGGCGATCACCGAGGTCGCCTCAGCCAGTCAAGGGGGCGAGGAGCAGCGGCCCGCTGTCCGTCCTGCTGCGCCGAGTGTGTCCGTGGCTGCGCCGGGCCGATAGCGCCGAGCGGGGCCTATCGGGTGGGCTGAGATTCAGATGCTGGCGCGGGTTTGCGGGCTACCGGCACGGTGGGTTGCGCCGTCGTGGACGCGGCGGTGGTGGAGGGGAATGCGATGGCTGCTACGGCGGCTGTCCCGGCATGGTGGGCTGTCGTGTCGGCGTGGCTGGTCGTGGCGCGGACGGTGTCGTGGACGGCGCGGCGGGCTGCGGTGAATAGGCTGTCCCGCCATTCGGGAGAACACCATGACCACCAGCCGTCCCGCCCAGCTCGCCCCCGTCCGCATCGGCCGCGGCAGAGCAGCACACCTGGGCTGCCGCAGCAGCATCACCGGCCCCACCTGCCAGCGCGCCCAGCCCCGACCCATCCAACTGATCAACGCCACCCTCACGCGCCTGGATGGGTGATGCACCGCACTCCGGATGTCATACGAGGGTAGGCTAGCGGTATGACAAAGCGTCGAGTGACCATATCCGTACCCTCGGACGTGGCCGAGACCCTGGAGCAGCAACCCAACGCCTCCGCATACGTCACCGAGACTGTGCGGGCTCGCCGGAACTTCGAGCAGTTCCGCGACCTGGTGGCCGAGGCCGGCGTGCACCTTACCGAGCAGGGCATGGCCGCAGCGCGGGCCCGCCGACTGGCTGTGGAGGCCGAGTGGACCCCAGAGCGGGTGGCGGCCTTACGTGCGCGGGTGCGTGACCACATGACGGGCGAGCTGTCCAACGGTGACCAGCAGGCACCAGCGGCGTGAGCGTCGACGACGAGCCTCCAGGTGCGGTCACGCTCGTGCTAGACCGTTCAGCTCTGCTGGCCTACCCCTACTCGATGCACGTGGACGAGCCGATAGGCGAGGTCATCCGAGACGGAAATCGATACGGCGTCACCGACGTCACCGTCGCCGAGACGCTGACGCTGGTGACCGACCCCAAACAGCGCGAACACCTGCACCGACTGCTACGCCAGCAGTCCTGCGCAATGCTCCCCACCAGCGGTGACTGGTTGGAACTTGCCTACTGGCGCGGCCTGACCGGCCGCATCGACCTAGCCACCACAGTCATGGCATCACTGGACAACGGAGGAGCCTCGATCCTGACCGGAGAGGGCACCCGTTACGGCGAGCACCTGCCGGTCATCCACATACCGCAGTGACCTCCCGCCGGCCCAGGCGTTGGCGACACCCGCAAAAGCCGGTGTGCTCGCCCGCGCCGCCGGCGGTGACCTCGCCCACCAGGTTGCGTGGCGGCTTGGCCCGGCTTCTTATCCACAACATGTGGATAGGACATGTGTACGAATGATGGTTCTCGTTAGAGGCTGATGATGGGGCCGCCTCCAGCGAGGCCGGCGTACAAGCCCGGCTGACTGGTGAGCACGTCGCAGCCAAGGTCAATGGCGATCAGGACCGCGCTGGCGGCGTCCAGCCGACCGACTGTGTCGTGAGTGATCGCGAGAGCCCGCCAGGACACCGGGTCCGGAGTGAGGACGAGCGCGGCCTGGTGGTTGACGAGCAGGTCGAGGCGGGTGGAATCGGCCGCTACCCGGGCAGCCTCGGCGAGGCACAGCACCGGCAGGCCAACCGCACACCCAGGCTCGTCGGCTATCTCAGCGATGATCTCGCCGACAGCGATCGACTCGCGCGTGAACGCCACGATGGCGCTCGTATCAAGGATGATCCGGACCGTGACGTCTTCCACGTGAGGGCGCCGGCCGGTCAGGCGGCGGTACGGTCGGTCAGGCCCAGCTGCTCGCGTACCGCGGAGTCCAGCTCGGGGGTCCACCGCTCACGGGCCTCACGCAGCCGCCGGCGGGCCCGCTGCTTACCCTCTTCGGTCACGGTGATGTTCACCGCCGCGAGCATCGCCGCAGTGTCGGTGCCGGTCTCGGGAGTATGGGCCACACGCGCAGAATACCCCCACGGTGGCTTACTAGACAGGATGACCGGCCTCGACTGATCTACGCGGTGGTGACCCGATGAGCGCATGGTCGGCTATCGGGGGTAGCTACTGGTACCGCTACCGGAGCGCCCGTTTCGCTAAGCGCCCCGAACCCGAGGCCATCCGTTTACAGATGTCATACACTGGTGGAGTGCCGGAGGAGTTTTACCAGTTCAGCGACGTTACGTATGAACGACTGGACGCCGCGGGCATCACCCCGATGTCTGTGCTCGACGTCCTTCACGGCGGCGGCTTCCAAGTGCGCCGCCACCTCGGCGCGGCACTGCAGATCGCCGGTCAGGACCGGGCCGGCGCCTGGATCGGCGTCGCGCTGATCGAACGCGGCGGCGACGACCACTACATCGTTACCGGCGCCCGCCGGCTCGACAACAACGAGATCAACGCGATCACCCGCATGAAAGGGGACCAGCCGTGAGCACGTTCGACGAGGCCAACGCCGCACTGGAAAGCCGCGACTGGTCCACCGCCCAGATCGATACTGCCCGACCTCGCGGCGTCAGCATCGTGCACTCCACCCGCATGAGCCACCACCTCACCGAGCGGCTGTTCGCCGAAGCGCAGCGACGCGATGTGACCCCCAGTGAACTCATCCGCGAGTACGTCGAGGCCGGACTCAGCACCGCCGAGAGCGGCAAAGAGGAAACCGTCACCATCCGCGTGGCTGACCTTCACCGCGCGATAGACACCGCAGTCAAACGCGCTGCGTGAGTAGCCCGAACACAGCCGTGGCGTCGTCGCTGCGCTTGTTCCGAGGCCATCGAGTCCCGTCCGGGTCACTCCGCTCAGCGGCACGTACCTGGCGGATCAGCTCGGTTGCGCCCGCTGCCTGCATCAGCTCCAGGGCGCTGGTCCAGTCGTCGTGCAGGCCGAAGGCGACGCTTCGCGCTGCTCCGTCCGAGAGCACCGCGAAGCGTCGCAGCTGGTCGAGGTGCGTATGTCCGGTCAAGGCGTGATCTACAGCGGCTGGATTGGTTTCGGCGACCCAGTAGCCGCCCGGCTGGTTGCGGGCCGCCAACTCCTGCCGCTTCATGCGCAACAGCGCGGCCTGCTTCGCCGGTGATCCGATTGGGTGGCGGTCAGCTTCGGCTCGCTCTGAGCTTGCCGTGAGGCTCACGCGGTTGTCCGTGATGACCTGCACGTGACCGCTGACGTCCAGCACCACGCAGACATCACCCAGTACGAAGTGCTCGACCACGCCGCCGTTCATGATGCGGAGGGCACCAACGGCCGCCGATGGTGTGCCTGGGGTGCCCGTAGTCCTGGCGGAAAAATCAACGGATTCGGCTGACCAGGGCAAACGTGTTGGGGGCATGGCAGGGTGCGGGCGGTTCCTTGAGGGGGCCCGGACCGGTGAATTTCACGTGCGTGTAGCTTCAGTGGCGGGGCCGGTGATCAACGCTGGGCCGCACCTTTCGGCTCGCCTGAGTCGACGGCCTCGGCCAAGCGGGCGGCCAGGTCGCGGACGTGGGCGATCAACTGCACCGGCTCGTGGATCCGGAACCGAAACCCGATCAGCGCCACGTAGAGCGCCAGCTCGTCCAGCGAGTTCGACCCGGTGTGCAGCAGGCAGCTGTCCGCGTCGACGGCTTCGACCACACCGATGGTCGGTGGGACCCGGTCGGCGACCGTCTCGGCCGGGGCGTACAGGGTGATGCGCGCCCGGTGGCGGTAGGGCGCGGAGGACACGCCGTGAGAGAGGTAGCCGGCGAGGTCGACGTCGGGCGGCGTACGCGGGGTGAACCGGGTGCCGCCCGGGATCCGCGGCTGGATCCGGTCAGCGCGGTACGTACGCCAGTCGCGGCGATCGGTATCCCAGCCGACCAGGTACCAGCGGCGCCCGGTGTGGACGAGGCGGTGCGGCTCGGTCTCGCGCAGTGCGGTACTGCCGTCGTGGCGCTGGTAGTCGAACCGGAGCCGCTGGTGGTCACGGCAGGCGGGGGCGATCGTGGTCAGCACGTCCGGGTCGACGGTCGGGCCGCCGTCGGGAACCGTCACGGTGACCGAGCGGAGCAGGTCGACGCGGTGCCGGACGCGCGACGGAAGGACCTGGTCGAGTTTGGCGAGCGCCCGCAGGGAGCTGTCCTCGATGCCGGTGACCGCACCCCGTACGGCGGTACGCAGCCCGACGGCCACGGCGACCGCCTCGTCGTCGTCGAGTAGCAGCGGCGGCAGTTTCGACCCGGCACCGAGCCGGTAACCGGCCGCGCCGGCGGTGGCGTGCACCGGGTACCCGAGATCGCGCAGCTTCCGGATATCACGGCGAACCGTCCGGACATCCACGTCGAGGCGCTCGGCCAGATCGCTGCCGGTCCAGTTCCTGGGCGTCTGCAGCAGGGAGAGCAGGCGCAGCAGCCGCGCCGACGTTTCCAACATTCCCGGAAGTCTTCCAGCAAGCTAGGGCGTGACCTGTCCTAGCTGCTTCCTAGTGTCGGAGTCATGAATGCAGAAGTCACCCCATGCCGGATCGACATCGCCCAAGACCGCCTCGACGACCTGCGGGAGCGGCTGGAGCGCACCATCTGGCCCGCCCCGCTGCCCGGCGACGACTGGGACACCGGCGTGCCGACCGGGTGGCTGCGGGAACTGGCCGACCACTGGCGTACGGGCTACGACTGGCGGGCCGCCGAGGCGCGGCTCAATGCGTACCCGCAGTTCACCACAGTGATCGACGGGCAGCGGGTCCACTTCCTGCACGTCCGCTCGCCCGAGCCGGACGCCTTCCCGCTGGTACTCACCCACGGCTGGCCCGGCTCGGTGGTCGAGTTCCTCGACCTGATCGGGCCGCTGACCGAACCGGCCGCGCACGGCGGTGATCGGGCCGACGCGTTCCACCTGGTGATCCCGTCCCTGCCTGGCTTCGGGTTCTCCGGACCGACCGGAGACGCCGGCTGGGACACCAACCGGATCGCCCTCGCCTGGGCGGAGCTGATGCGCCGGCTCGGCTACGACCGGTACGGCGCCCACGGCGGCGACATCGGCGCGGCGGTCAGCCCGCAACTGGGCCGGGTCGCCCCGGACCGGGTGGCCGGGGTGCACGTCAACGGCGGCCCTGGCCCGATGCCGCCGCTGCCGCTGCCCGAGGAGGAACTGGCCACCCTCTCCGATCTGGAACGCGACCGGGTGCGCCGAATCGAGGCGTTCATGCAGGAGGAGTTCGGCTACATCGCGATCCAGTCCACCCGGCCGCAGACCCTGGCGTACGGGCTGACAGACTCCCCGGTGGGCCAGCTCGCCTGGCTGATGGACAAGTTCCGCGAGTGGACCTGCCCGCGCGAAGCCCTGCCGGACCAGATCATCGACCGGGACCGGCTGCTCACCAATGCCACGATCTACTGGCTGACCGGCACCGCCGGCTCGGCGGCGTACGTCGGCTACGCCCAGGATTCCGCCTGGGGCGCCCAGCAAGAGAACTCCGGGACTCCGACCGGGTCGATCGTCTTCGCCCACGACGTGGGCATCTGCCGTTACGCCGAGACCGAGAACACCATCACCCGCTGGGTGGACGTCGACCGGGGTGGCCATTTCGCCGCGTTGGAGGAACCCGAGCTACTGACCGTCGACCTGCGGGCCTTCTTCCGGGACCTCCGGAGCTGAACCACTGCGGCCCCGGCCCGCCCGCGTCAAGTGGTCCGGAACACCACCGCCCGGCCGGCTAAGAGACGGGGCGACCCGGCGCCGCTGCTGGCCCGTCCGGGCCCCCTCAAGGAACCGCCCGCACCCTGCCATGCCCCCAACACGTTTGCCCTGGTCAGCCAAATCCGTTGATTTTTCCGCCAGGACTACGGGCACCCCTGATGCACGCACGCACGCAGCTCGCCACCGGATGACCCTCAAGGTCCGGGTACATCAGGGGACGGCTCGGCTGCGCCGCGCCGGGATTGAGGTCACCGACGCGGGTAAGGCCCGCTGGCGTGACCGCCTGGCCGCCCCGATCCCGCCCGAGGCCCTGGCCGAGGGACAGCGGATCCTCGACGAGGCCGCGTGAGCGGCCCGGTCGCCGTGGTCCTGGACGCCACCGCGCTCGCCGCGTACGTCGATGGGCAGCTCGCCGTCGGTGAACTGATCGCCGAGGTAGCCGAGGAGGACCGCACCGTGGGCGTGCCGGCCGTCTGTCTCGCCGCCGCGTACGCCGCCGCGAGCAGCGAGGTCAGCGCCGCACTGCTCACGCTCCTGACAACCACCCCGGCCGTTACCGTGCTGCCCCTTGGCGCGGAGCCCGGTGTCGACGATGCCCGCCAGGTCGGTGTGCTCGCCCGCACTGCCGGCGGTGACATCGCCCTCGGACATGCCGCCCGCACGGCCATCGCCCACCAGGCGCACCTGGCCACCACCAGCCCCGGCCCGGCCGCCGCCGTCCTGCCCACCGGCTGGAGCATCCTCGACCTCAGCCAGTGATGTTTTTGCGGCAGCACCTGGTCGCAGGTATGAGTCGTATGGCATGTCACACGACTCATACCTGCGGCTAGCTGGGCCGTTAGATCCCGTAGGTTTCCGGGTTCGGGCCGGTTCGTTTGCCCGCGTTGAGGGCGGCGAGTCGTGCATGGTCGTCGGTGGTGAGCGCGAAGTCGAACACCTGGATGTTGGAGCGGATCCGCTCTGGAGTGACGGACTTGGAGATCACGATGTTGCCCAGGTCCAGGTTCCAGCGCAGCAGTACCTGACCGGCGTCCCTGCTGTGGGCCTCGGCGATCGCCCGCACCACGGGATCGGTGACGAGCTGTCCGTGACCGAGCGGGCTCCAGGCTTGTGTGGCGATGTTCTGGCGCGCGTCGTACGCGCGAAGCTTCTTCTGTGGAAGCCAGGGGTGCAGCTCGATCTGGTTGACCGCAGGAGCGGTGCCGGTTTCGGTGAGGAGGCGTTCGATCTGCGCCTGAGGGAAGTTCGACACCCCGATCGAGCGTGCGCCGCCGCTGCTTTTGATCTTCTCCAGTGCCTGCCATGTCTCGACGTAGAGATCTCTGCTCGGGACCGGCCAGTGGATCAGGTACAGGTCGACGTAGTCGACCTGGAGGTTGGCGAGGCTGCGGTCGAACGCCCTAAGAGTCGCTGCGTACCCGAGGTCCGTGTGCCACACCTTCGTGGTTAGGTGCACCTCGGCGCGCGGCACGTCGGTCATCCGCAGGCCCTCCCCTACGCCAGTCTCGTTGCCGTAGTACGCCGCGGTGTCGATGGCCCGGTAGCCCGTCTCCAACGCGGTGCTGACTGCGGCGGCGGCTTGATCGTTCGGCACGCGGAAGACCCCGAAGCCGAGCTGAGGAATGGAGTTGCCATCGTTGAGTTCGATCGTGGGAACAGCGTGGGGCAACATCAGGAACTCCTGATCAGTCGGGAATCGGGAATCGGTAGCTCATCGTCACGGTGTCGCCCGCGATGACGGCGAGCATCACCTCGACCGCCCGGCCTTTCGTGTCGTAGACGATCCGAGTCAGATCCATCACCGGAGTGCCAGCGGGCAGCTTCAACGCCACACCCTCAGAGGCAGTCGGCATCCGGGTGACCCACTCCTCGCTGATCTCCGCGAGGGGGTCGCCCGCTTCGTCCAGTCGAGCGAAGCCACCGCCGGGCCCGGAGTTCTCCTCCGTCAGACGCGTACCCAGCGCAAGGTCGAGTGGATAGTACGAGTCGGCCAGCTGATGAGGCCGGCCATCGACGACGGTAGTACGCCGTCGTACCCACACCTTCTCGCCCTCGGGAACATCGAATGCTGCGGCGACGACGGCCGGCGCCGGCATCTCGTCGATCTCGCGGTAGACCTGCTTCACCGGCAGACCTTGGCTGCCGGCCTCGCCGTCGTGAATCGCTGTTCCCTGCTGCCACCGCCTGCGGGCATAGCGGTCGATGCCGTGCCGTTTTGGTCGTACTCGCTCCCGAACGAACGCGCCGGCCCCAGGGCGTGTCACGACCAGTCCGGCCGCCTTCAACTGGGCAAACGCCTGATTCGCCGTCGCGCTGGCTACGTCGTATTGCGCCATCAGTTCACGCATGGTCGGCAGCTGGGCGCCAGGAGGAAGTTCGCCGCTTTCGATGCGAGCGCGCAGGTCATCGGCGATGCGTCGAGCCGGGCTGCGCGGATCAGGACTAGCCATGAGTTGAGTTTACGCAGCAGCTAGCTAGAGCAATCTGTTGACTCTGCTGGTCTCTAAATCTAGCCTGCTAGCTAGCTAGCTAGATTGATTCTGCTCTGACTCATAAGGGCAGTTCAGAGATCGAAAAGCCTCGGCGGGATTGCGGCCCGCCGAGGCCCGAGGCATCCGATCCAAACCGTGGAAGGGAGATCGACGTGCCTATGACGAGGTTAGCGGCTCCGCCCCCTCGGGCTGTAGCCGTGACGACCGAGCCGACCACGCTCCTGGAAAAGCAGGTCTATGCCCGTGGCCTGTGCACCAAAGCGGTGCTGACGGCGGAGCTAGATCCCTGGTTTCCGGCGACCGAGCAGGAGTCCGCTCTGGAAGAGGTGGCGCGCAGGGTGTGCGCCGGCTGCCCGGTGAAAGACGAATGTGGCGAGCTGGCGCTGCGGAAGGAGCGCGGGCTGCCCCGGGACCGAATCCACGGAATCTTCGGTGGTCTGGCGCCGCATCAGCGGATCGCGGCGATCCAGGCTCGTCGGGGGGTGGCCCGGTGAAGGCGAAGGTGTTGCTGCCCACGTTGGGTGCGTTGTCGCTGGTGGGGCATGTGTGGGCTGCGCGGGTAGCCCGGTCGCAGCGGGTCCAGCTGGTGCGGGCCCGTCAGGAGGCGGCTACGGATCCGTTGACGGGCTTGTCGAACCGGGCCGGCCTGCACGAGGCCCTGTCCGATTTGGTGGGTGAGCCCTACGACCTGGTGCTCCTGGACTTGGACGGGTTCAAGAAGATCAACGACGCCTTCGGGCACGATGCGGGTGACGCGGTGCTGGTGGAGGCCGCGGGCCGGCTGGCCGAGGTGGTCGACGAGGTTGACGGCGCGTGTGTGGCCAGGATCGGTGGGGACGAGTTCGTGCTTGTCGCACCGTCGTCGGTGCCGCTGGCGCACTACCTGGGCGCGGAGGTCATTACCGCGCTGGCCGCGCCGATCGAGGTCGTCGACGGCGTCACGGTGACGGTGACGGCCAGCGTTGGCGCGATCCACGCGACCACGGGCGAGGACCGGGCTCGGGTGATGGCGGCGGCCGACGAGGCCGCGTATGAGGTGAAGGCCCGGGGCGGGGACGGCCTGGTCGAGCACAACCCCCTGAACGGGTTGCCGGAGGTGGAGTCGCGTCCGCTGCTGAGGCTGCGGGAGTTGGCCGCTGCCACCGCCGCGCTGGGGGTGACGGCATGACGACCCCGACCGTGGATATGACCGCCATGCTGGGCCGCTTTCAGGCCGGGCTGCGGGATCTGTCTGACGTGGAGTTGGAGCGTCGGGCCGCGACGGTGGCGGTGCTGCCTGGTGGTGACGGGCTGCGGCGTCTGGTGGACGCCGAGCGGGAGTATCGGCAGGCTGCACGCCGACTGGTCCCACAGTCGCGTGGAGCGGTGAGCCGGTCGTGGGTGTTCGGTGTTGCCGCTGGTGTGGCTGGTGCTGGTGCTGTGGGAGCAGTGCTTGCTGGCCGAGCCTTTGCGGACTACGGCGACCAGGTCCCGCCGGCTCTCCTGTACTCGCCGGTCGTCGCGGTCGGCCTGGTCGCCGGAGTGGTCGCGGGTGGCCGCCTGGTCCGCTGGTTTGACGACCGTCGGCACCCCCTCGCGCAGAACGTGGACGAGGCCGATCTGGACCCGTACGGCCGCCAGCTGCTGGCCCAGGTGCGGGCCCGCCGCCGCGCGCGCGGGGAGGTGTGCTGAATGGCCACCCTGCTGGTGCGGGTACGCCTGGATTGGTCCGACTCGAAGCACTACGAGCACGGCCGACCGCTGCCCTGCCGGGTTTGCGCCACCCCCACGACGATGCGTGACGCCCAGAGGCGGGCATGCCACCAGTCGTGCGCACAGGACGAGATCGCGCGGGAGCTGCTGGGTGCCAGTCTGGCGCGGGTCGTTGATGAGCGGGTGCTGCGGTGAGGGCGCGGTTGGCGCGTGTGTCGTGGGGGCCGTGGATCGCGATGGCTGCGGCGGTGATCCTCACCGCAAAAGGTGAGTTCGACCTGGCGGTGCTGGCGCATTTCAGTCCGATGATCGCCTGGATGTACCCGGTGATGATCGACGTGTATGTGGTGACCGCGTTTCACCGTCGTCGGTGGATGGACATGGTCATCGGCATGTTTCTGATGATCTTCTGCCAGGTCGCGGTGCACCTTGTGCCGGTGTTTATCGATCTTGATGCCGGTGAGGAGGTGCCGTGGTGGCTGGTGGTCGCGGTTGCCTGTATCGCGCCGGTCGTGGTGGTGCGGGTCAAAAGCCTTACGGGCCGCACGGACCAGGAGATCGCGGCGGAGGCGGAAACGGCTCGGCGGGCCGAAGAGCTTCGGGTGGCGCGGGCGGAAACGGCCGAGGCTCGGGCGGCGCAGGCGGAAACGGCGGCGCGGGCTGAGGCGGAAACCGCGCGGGCGGAGGCGGAAACGGCTGCGCGTGTTGAGGCGGAAACGGCGCGGGCGGAGGTGGAAACCCGGGCGGTGGCTGAGGCGGAAACGCGGGCGGAAATCGAGGCCGCCACGGAGGCGGAAATCGCGGCCTGCGGGCGGGTTGCCGCTGAGGCCCGTGAGGATGCCCAGGCCGCGCGGCAGCGGGCTGCGGAGGCGGTGCAGGCGCAGCGTCTGGCGGAGGGCCGGCTCGTTGAGGCCCGTGACGCCGCGGACCGGGCCGCAGCCGCGCGGATGCTTGCGGAGCAGACCTGCGCTGAGCAGGTGCGGGTCCTGACGGAGGCGTCTGAGCAGGCCGAACGGGACTCCCAGCAGGCGTTGGCCGAGGCCCGATACACCGCACAGTCCGTCCAGGACCGCGCGACGGAGTTGGACGACACGGTGCGGGCGCTGCGCGCGCAGCTCGACGAGGCGCAGCGGTTCGCCGAGCGTCAGACCACCGCCCGGGCCCTGGCGGAGCAGGAAACGCAGGCGATCGCGAATGCCCGCGAGGGTGCGGTCAACGAGCTGGAGCGCACCCGCCGGGCCTTGGCTCGGGTACAGGAGAAACCGGAAATCAGGTCGGGGCGGCGGGCGGAAATCGTGGCGCCTGCCAACCGGAAATCCCTGGCGGCTGTGGCGGCTCCGTTGCCGGTGGGCCTGCCGGAGGTGGACAAGGTCCGACCGGAAACGGTGGCCATCGTCCTGGCGGCTCGGGCGGAAAACCGGGACGCCACCCAGGCGGAACTCAACGCGGCCACTGGCGTTTCGGTGCGCACGATCAGCCGTGTTCTCAACGCGGTGCCGGCCGATGTTGTCGGCCGGGTCCTGGAACTGACCGGCGGCCGGGCCGCTGCGGTCGTCGAGGAGGTGGCCTAGATGACGGCCTCGACAGGGCAGCAGACCGCTGCGGCGCGGCGGCCATCTCCCTACCCACCGTCGGTGACAGGTGGTAACTCTCCAGTCTCCACTGGAGAGTTCGGAAGTGCCCCTGTGCGGGGTTCGGCCCAGGTTGGCGGGCTGGAAGTCTCCAGTCTCCAGTCAACTCTCCACCCGACGACGGTTACGGTGCGTGATCGGCTGTGGGGGTGGTTGCGGGCGTCGCGGGCGTATTGGACGCCGCCGGCGGTGCTTACTGAGCCGCCGGCGTCGGCGGCGCAGTTGGCCGCGTACGCGTGGCGGGGCGGCTGGACGGGCGGCGTGGACGGGCCGGTGCGGCGGCTGGGTGTGTGGTGGCACCGCCTGGTGGGTCTGCCGGTGACCGTGGTGTGCCGCTACGTGGAGTGGGTCGCGCAGCGGCCGGGCCGGGCGGTGCCGGTGTACGTGCTGTGGCGGTTGTTCGTGCTCACCACTGCGGGGCAGTGGGCGGTGGAGCACCTGATTCGTCCTGTCCTGGGCCTGGCGGCCTGGGTCCTGCTGTGAGGGGAGGAAGGCATGGCTAAAGGCGCGAAATCGGCGGTGAGAGCGGTCAAGCAGAAGGGCATCACCGGGCTGGCGTGGTGCTCGTTCGCGATCGCGGTCGTGGGCGGCACCCTGGCGACGGAGACGTTCCTGGGTCGCGTGGTGCAGGGGTTTTTGGGGCTGTGGCCGTGGGAGTGGATCCCGCCGGTGCTGCTGGCGGTGGCCGTGATCGGCCTGAGTGTGGACATCTTCATCGACAGCGTGCCGAACCAGATGGCGATCTTGTCGGCGTTGACGATGCCGTCGATCGCCGCGTCGGTGACGGGCCGCCTCGGTGACGAGGTGTCGCACTGGTGCGGGCGGCTGCTCGCCGCGATCGATGGGTGGCTGCACGTCTGGGTGACCGAGTCGGCGACCGGGCTGGCGGTGGCGTGCATCCTCGGCGCGTTGGTGATGGCCCGCCGTGTGGTGCGTAAGAGCAGGGCTGCGGGGGTGGCGTGATGTTGATCGATCTTGCCGCCCTGTGGCTGGTGACGTGGCTGGTGCGCACCGCGGCGATGGACGTGGCGTACGCGGTGACGGGTAAGCCGAACCCGCGGTTCGCGCAGAAGCAGGCCAAGGCCCGCGCCGCCGGGCAGAGCGTGGTGCAGCCTCGGTACGGCACGCGGGACTGGTTCGATGATCTGCTCTCCGACGGGCTGGCCGCGCAAACCCAGTGGCGGCGCCGCCGGGCGGCCAGCAAACAGGCCCGGGTGCTGGACCACGACGACGACCAGGACCACGACGACGACCAGGATCTCGGCGGCCGTCGGGACACCGCCGAGGTGCGGGACACCGACACCGGCCGAGACACCGACACCGATGACGACGATGAGCGGCCGACGTCGGTCGTGCACGACGGGGTGTCCACCTCTTACCGCGAGGCCGGGTTGTGGGCCTGGTCGTGCCGGCGGCCCGGCTGCCCGGGGAAGGGCTTCGGCTACGACAACGCCGAGCGGGCCCGCAACGCCGCCGCGGAGCACCGGTGCCCGGACACCCAGAGGATGCCCGCCGACGGAGTCCAGATCGTCGGATCTGACGCGCCGGCGTCCGCATCGGCCGGCGGGGATGCCGACCTGGAGCAGTCCCCGCAGCCTTCCCAGTCGATCCCACCGTCGGATGCCGACCCGTCGGAGGCCGGCGCGAGGGTCATTCCGTTTCCCACCAAACCGCAGGAGGAGCAGATGAACACCGACATCAACACCGAGGTCATCGGGCTGGACCAGTCCATCGCCTACGCCACCAGCCTGGCCACGTTCGCCGGTGAGCACGCCACGGCCGGTAACGAGGGCTACACCGCGCACCTGTCCGGCCACAAGGTCGGCGGTGACGCGCTGCGCACCGCGGCGGAGATGCAGGAGGCGTTCACCAACGCGGCGACCGCCGCGGCGGCACACGCCGCGGAGCTGGAGAAGCAGCGCACCGTGCAGGAGGCGTACGACGCGGCGCCGGACGCCGGTGACAAGGACTACCAGACCCAGGGCCGCTAACCGGTGAGGCCGGGCCCGAGCCTCACCGCTCGGGCCCGGCCCCGCCCCCGCCCTCTTTTCCCTGTCTTCGTCGGCCAAGGAGGCCCCGTGACTACGACGACGTACCCCAGCGGCGAGCTGCCGACCGACGCCCCCACCGTGGTGCCGGCGCCGCGGATGCCCGAGGTTGGACTACGCGCGCAGGTCACTCCGTGGGCCGCGATGGGCGCGCTGGTCGTGGCGGCCGGGGCGGTGCGCCTGGCCCAGCACGCCACCGACGCTGACGCGCAGATCGCCTACGGGGTGGCTGCGACCGCGTTCGTGGTCGCGGTGGTCGCCGCGGTGGCCGCCGGTCGGCGTGTGCACGACCGGCGGCTGCGTCACCGCCTGGTCGCTGCGGTGTATTTGGCCGCGTCCTGGCTCAGCGTGGTTTCCGCCACCGGTGTCAGCCTCGACGCGGTCGCCGCGCTGGCGATCCTGGGCACCGGGGTGAGTCTGTTGTGGTGGCGGCGGCACCGCATCGGCCACGACTTCCCCGCCACCGCCGCCGCCGTCACCGTCACTGCGGTGGGGGAGCAGTCGCTACCGGTGGCCGATGACGCGGACCTGTACGTGCAGCGGTGGGCCACGCACCTCGGTGCCCGGGGTAGACAGTTCGTCGGGTCGGTCCTGGCCGATGCGCAGGTCATCACCGCCGGCTACCGGTACACGCTAGAGCTGGTGCCCGGTGAGCAGACCGTCGAGCAGGTCGCCGCCGCGGTCACTACCGTGCGCGGAGGGCTGCGGCTGATGCCCGGCCAGGACCTCATCGTCGAGACCCACCCCGACCTGCCCGCCCCGACAGCGTTGCTGACCGTCGTCACCCGCCCCCCGATCAGCCGGTCCCAGCCGTGGCCCGGCCCGCAAGACGGGTTCGACCCGCGGCACGGGTGCGTACGGCTGGGTCCGTTCGCCGACGGTGAGGGCGTGGCCTGCTGGCGGGTGTACACCGCCGACAGCATCTGGGGCGGCTACATCCAAGGCGCACAAGGCTCAGGGAAGTCCCGCTTCATTGATCAGATCGCCATGTCATGCGCCGCGTCGACCTCACACCCGACGATCGTCTGGTACGGCGACGGGCAACGCGGCGACAGCTCCCCGCTGCTGGTCGCCCACGCCGACTACGCCGCCACCACCTTCGAGGGCATCTACAACATGGTCCAAGCCGCCATCCGCGTCATGAAGATCAACGGGGTGGAGAACCGGCTGAACAAGCAGAACGGGTTCACCCCCACCGACGCCCGGCCGGGCCTGCTGGTGATCCTCGACGAGTGCCACAAACCGCTGTCGGCGGCGGAGAACCCGCTGCTGGCCACGGCCACCCAGCTCGGCTTGACCGCCATCGCCCGCGAGGGCCGCAAAGTCGGGGTGAGCCTGCTCATGGCCTCGCAGTCGGTGACGCTGGACGCGTTCGGCAGCTCCGGGCTGGCCGACACCCTGCGTTCCTGCCTGCTGGCCGGTAACGGGCTGATCCTGCGCTCGAAAACCGCCAACGCCAAAACGGTCTTCGGTGTGGACATCAGCCCCAAGACGTTTCCGAAGCTGCCCGGCTACGGCTACCTGTGCGACCCCGACCCCGGCGCCCGCTCCGCGCCGTTTCGCGGCTACCACGTCACCGACGAACTCGCCGAGTACTGGCCCGGGCGCATCACCTGGCGGTCACTGCCCGACCGGCAGGCCAACATGGCCGGCACGCACTACGCCCGCCGCCACCAGGCCGCCTCAGAGCAGCGGTTCGCCGACGAGATGCTGCTCGCGATGGCCGACGCCGGCACCGTCGAGGACATCGAGGCCCTGGAGCGCAGCATGGACACCGCCGCAGCCTCCAACACCACCGTCGACGTCATCGACCTTGGCGGCGCCCACCCGCCCGTACGGCGCATCGAGAAGTTCTGGCAACAGCCCCCCGCGGCCCCGGTGTTGAGCACCGGCCAAGCCAAGGTCCTCGACGCCATCCGCGCCGGCCACACCGGCCCCAAAGACATCGTCGCCGCGACCGGCTACAGCGCCAGCCAGGTCTACAACCTGCTCGAACAACTCACCGACCAGCAGCAGATCAGCAAAGCCCGATACGGCCACTACCAGGCCACCGCCGCCTGACCCCCACACCAGAAGGAGAACCGCGTGCACATCCCCCACCCGCCACGCCTGAGCACCTGGTGGCGCACCAACCCCGCGATCCTGGCCATACGCGAGAACTGGCCACTAGCCGTGGCCACCCCCATCGCCCTAGCCGCGGCCGGCGCACTCATCTGGCTGCTCTGGCTGATCCTCACCGGCCTGATTAGCGGCCTCGGCGCGGCCGGCGGCGCGATCGGTGACACCGTCCCCGCCGCCGCCACCTGGGTCACCGATGGGCCCATCACCCGTTCCATCTCCGAGCCCATGCGCGCCTGGCTCGACAGCAACACCGCCGGGCTGCCCGCCACCGGCCGCGACGCCTGGATCACCTGGCTCGTCGCCGTGTGCGTGCTCTACGCCGCCGCCGTGGCCGGCTCCAGCTACGCCCGCATCGGCTGGGCCGTCATCGGCGCACTCACCGCCGCCGCCGTGCACGCCGGGGCACCCGAGGGCACCGGCCCGGCCGCGGCCGGGCTGACCGTCGCCGTGTGGCTGCTGCTGTCTCTACCCGCCTACACCGCCACCAGCCGCTACAGCCTGACCGACATCCTCACCGACCGGACGGCCCCGCTCCTGACCGTCAACGAGCGAAAGGACAGCTGAGCGTGCCCACCACGATCGAATGGACCCAGGAAACCTGGAACCCGACCACTGGATGTGATCGCGTCTCCGCCGGGTGCGACCACTGCTACGCCCTCACCCTCGCCAAAAGGCTCAGGGGCATGGGGGCGGCGAAGTACCAGACCGACGGCGACCCCCGCACCAGCGGCCCCGGCTTCGGGGTGGCGACGCATCCGGACACCCTGGACGCGCCGCTGCGCTGGCGGACCGGCCGCACCGTGTTCGTCAACTCGATGAGCGACTTGTTTCACCACGAGGTGCCCGTCACGTTCATCGGCTCGGTGTGGAACACCATGGGGCTTACCCCGCGCCACACCTACCAGGTCCTCACCAAGCGTCCCGCCCGCGCTCGCACGCTTCTGACCCAGTGGGCACGCGTCGGGTGGTCCTGGCAACGGCATGACCTGATGTGGTGCGGGCCGCTCGACGGGCCGCTGCCGAACGTGTGGCTCGGTACGTCGATCGAATCTGACGATCACACCATCCGCGCCGAGCACCTGCGCCGCACGCCGGCCGCGGTCCGGTTCATCTCCGCCGAGCCGCTGCTAGGGCCGCTGCCGTCGCTCGACCTGACCGGCATCGACTGGCTCATCGCCGGCGGCGAGTCCGGCCCTCACGCCCGGCCGATGGACCCGACCTGGGTGCGTGACCTGCGTGACCGCTGCCAGGAGGCGGGCGTCGCCTTCTTCTTCAAGCAGTGGGGCGGACGTACCCCCAAAGCCAACGGGCGTCACCTCGACGGACGCACCTGGGACCAGTACCCACGCCCGGACTCGCCCATCTGGTAACGCCGCGCGGGCGGCCCCCACGCCCTACCAAAGCTCCGGGGCCGCCCGCCACTCCCTTGATCCGCAACAGATGACAGGAGCTAACCCATGATGCACCGCCCGTTCGCCACCGACATCACCGGCGCGACCGACGAGTACCGGTTGGATGTCGTCTGCGATCCAGACCCGGACAACCCCCAGGCCGTCATCTACTTCACGGCCTCCGACATGGATTCGGCCTGCCACCAGGCCGCCCGGCTGCTCGCCGCCGTGGACGGACCTGCGGATCGGTACGCGGATCTGTACCGCCATGACGGCGACGGACTCGCGCTCTTCTGCGACACCATCCACTTGCCCGCGTGAGCACCCACCATCTACCGCCGGGCGGCCTGCTTCCGCGGGTCGCCCACGCATGGATCCCCTTATCGCACAAGAATGTCTGGCTTGTCCGGGAATGCCCGCAGTTGCGGGACAGGTCCATACAGGATATTGATAGTTCCGGGCGTGTTGGGTCTACATCCAGCGCGCACGTGGACGTAAGATCCACTGGTTATCACCAGACTTTGAGGGAGCGGTACCGCTCAACCCCTAACTCCAGACAGCAAGAGAGCCCCACACCCCGTTTCGTTTGGCGGCGAGAAGGGCGTGAGGCTCCGACAAGCTCGGAGGCAACAATAGCACCTGGCCCCGGGCTGGGTGCACTCTTGTCTTCGAACACGTTTTCTGCGTGTCGCGGTGACGTCTACCTGTTCCCAGCCTTTCCCCATGTCGCAGCGCAAGCTGCGGCCGTTTCGCCGTGGCACAAGCCGGCGGTGTCGCGATGAGCAGCGCGGTGGTGGCTGCGGAACGGGTGGTCGCGTCTGGGCACTGCCCGGTCTGCGCTGCACGCGGGCAGGCGGTGTTAGCCGCTCCAGGGCATACGCGGTGCATCGTGCACATGGGCCGGTCGCCGGTGTGGGTGGAGACCACTGGCACCGGACAGACCCGTCTCGTCGCCCCGGCCGGCGTTCGCCGTCGGATCACGCACCCGACCGGTGTTCAGGTGCCGTGCGTCTCGTGCGCGATCGTGGGCCGGGACACCCAGGGCCTGCCCCGCGAGGGTGAGGGCTCGGATGCGCTGTGCATTCCGTGCTGGCGGACCCGCGCCGATGCCGCGCGGCGCCGTCGCCTGGCGGCCAAGCGGCGGGCCGCCGCCCTGGAGGCATCCCTTCTCGTCGAGGCTCCAGTGTGTGCGGCATGCGGCGGGGAGGAGCCGTCGCCGGGATGTTGGCTGTGTGGCTGGTCCTGGCTGGCGCAGGTCCGCGCTGACCACGAGCACGCCCAGGCGCTGGAGGCCGCCGCCGTCGAGGCACGGTTCGCGCAGCTCGCGCAGCGGGCTGAGGCCGAGCAGCGGGTAGCGGAGTTGGCCGGGTGGGTGCAGCGGCTCCAGGTCACGGTGAGCGCTTACGCGGCCGGCGGTGGCCGTGGCCGCGCGGTCGAGCTGCTCGCGGACGTGTTGTCTAGGGAGGCGGGGGCGCGGATGTGCCGGCGTGGCCGGCCGTCGCGGCTGGCCCGGGTCGCCGCCGTTCTCGCGGTCGACAGTGACTGGCGCACGGGCCGCCGAGCGCTGCCGGGTCGGGAGCGGTCCGCGCAACTGGCCGGCTGTACTACCCGCACCGTCACTGACTGCTGGGCGCGTGCCGAGGCGTTGGGCTGGGCCAGACGAACCCACCACGGGCGCCGCCTGAGCCTGGCCGAGCGCACCGAGCGTGGGCGGTGCAACGACCGGGCCGAGTTTGATCTTGCCCCGCTGCACCGCGGTGACCCGGCCGTCCGCGCCCCCTACATCCCGGTGGCGCTGCTGGTACTCGACGACCTGCTGCAGCACGCCCTGGTGCTGCTGGCCGCCGCGCAGGACGACCTCGACGCCCTCATCGCCCGTACCGCCGGCGTGGTCGACCACGCCGTCCTGGCCCGCCGCGCGCAGCTCCGCCAGGCCGTCGCCGCGGCCCGCGACACCCTCCTGACCGATGTGGAGGTCGCCGCCGCGGCCCAGATCGACACCGGGAATTTCTTCCCCCCCCGCTCGGCGTCTCAAGGTGAGTACTTAAGTTCCTGCTTGTCTCGGGGTTTTGCTCAACCTCCGACGAAAACTCACTCCACGTCGGGGGATCCGAGTCGGGGGGAAGGCGGCGCTTCGCGCTCAACAACACGAGGGAGTGGTGGGGCACATCGGGTAGCGCGTCCTAGGACACGTCAGAGCGAGTGTGCCAACCCACGACGACCGCGTCGTCCGGACTGGCACGACTGGGCGTATCCCCTGGCCCAGGGCATTCAGCGGGCCCTGGAGTGGCTGAAGGGCGTGCCGTTGCCTCGGGTGGCAGCCACGATTGGGGCGCGGCTCGGTCCGGCCTGGACGCTTGAGGCCCTGCTGGAGGCGATCGACCGGCCTCGGGGCGGCCGGGAACTGCTGACCGCTCCATCGCGGCCGTTGGGTTACCTGGTCGCGCTGCTGGACGCGGCGTTGACCGGCGAGCACGAGCCGCCGCACCCGGCACGCCGCTACGACGAGCACCGCCAGGCGGCGGCGGACACGCGTCGGCGGGACATGGTTGACCAGGCCGCCACGACAGCCACCGCCCGCGAGGCCACCCGCGCGCAGTGGGCCGCCCGGGAGCGGGCCCGCCAGGCTGAGCGCGCCGGGCCCGGTGCCGGCCGGCACGCCGCCCTGGCCGCAGCTCGTGCTGCGGCCAGGGGCGACCACACTGCTGCCCGCGCCATCGCCGCGGCCGACTGGCCGGATGTCGCGCAGCCCGGCGATGGTATCCCCACCGGCGGCATCGACCACTAGAGGTGGTGGGCTACGCCCGGAACCGAACGTTAGGCCCGGCGCCGTTCTAAGCCCCCGGTGGGAGCCCTCTGCTGCGGGGCGTCCCCCGAGTGAACCGTTGATCTAGCCGTTGCCGACGATGGCTGCGCCGTACCGTCCGCCGCCGTCAGCAGCTGCCGCCGTCGCCGCCGGAGGACCCTCCACCGCTGTCTCCGCCGGAGAACCATCCGCCCCCACTCGAACCGCTGTCGCAGGAGGCACCGCCGTCGCCGCCTGCCGTGCTGGGCCCCGACGACGCGTACGCCGACGAGCCGTGCCGGCCCGCCGACGTACGGCGACGCCAGAGAAAGGTGAGGACGACCGCGGCAGCGAACAGTCCGAAGAGAATCTCCATGTCTACGATGGTAAGGAAGTCGATCAATCTTTGCGCGGACCCAGGGGCGAGGTTTCCACCACCGAGCAGGTGTAGGACCTGCCCGGTGGTGGGGTTGGATCGATAGCGAGTTCTCTATATTCGGGCCTGACTGATACCTACTCCTGATCGTCAGGAGCGGCATAGATCTGCAGCAGCAGGTTAGCCAGCGCTCGAAGGTCCTCAGGCGTCATCTCTGCCTGTAGCGACTTCGCGATCTTGTCAGGAGTGCCGCCGAGGCGCCTGATGGCCAACGCGGCCTTGCGCGGGCGTTCACCCTTTTCTCGGCTACCTACAGCGGTTTCAGGGGCTGCGGTCCCGTTAACCGCGGTTAATTCTGGCTTGTGCTGGCGCTGTCGCAGTTCCTCAAGTTGCTCTGTGGGTGGTAGCTGGTGGAGGTCTCGCACGTCTCGTAGCGGCACCTCACCCGACCTCAGCATCGACTGCAGCTCCGCGCCGAGCTTGAGCAGGTTGAGTCGCTGGGTCACCCATGCAGGAGTGCGGGATAGGCGTTCGGCTGCCGCCTTCCCTGTCCTGCACTCCTCCACCAGGAGTTGAACTGCTCGTGCCTCCTCGATCGGGTCCAAGTTCTCCCGGTCAAGGTTCTCGGCTGCGGTGGCACCTACCCAGGTCTCTCGGCTCTCAGCTAAGTGGTTCTTGACGATGATGTCGAGCGTGGCCAGGTTGGCCAGCAGTGCGGCTGCGCGGCGTCGGCCGCCGGTGACTTGCACCCAGGGGGCTCTACCGACCGCAGGTTCGTGCTCGGGGTAGATCCGTAGGAACGCTTCCCGGGAAACGACCGCGCACGGCTGGAGTTGTCCGTGCGTTCGCATCGAGTCCGCGACGCTCTCGATCTTCGCGTGATCGGTATCGAGGTCTCGGGTGTTCAGTGGGTTGGCAGCGACTTGCTGTACGCGAGCCGTCCGTGGCGCTGACTCGGCAAGGGTAGGGACGCGTGCCTCGGGCAAGGCCGGCTCGCTGGCAAGGTCTGACAGGTTGATTCGTTTCCCCGCCATGTCAGACCTCCTGGAGGCTTGGCGCGGTCTGCGGTGGGGTTGCTGCTGTCCCCCCGTAGCCCATCTCCAGCGCTAGGCGGAAGAAGTCTTCACGCGCTTCCATCGCTACACGGTTCCGCGGATACTGCGTCACCACCATGCCTTCGGCGGATGCTCGGGAGTGCAGTTTGTAGCGGCGGATGACTGCGTTGCACATGGCCCAGCCCTTGCGCTGGATGAACTGCGCGGTTTGCTGCAGGTCGGGTAGACCGTCACGTGGATCCCAGCTGTTCACGACCACTCGGTACGGGATGCCGCGGGGTGCGATGACGGCTTCGATCGTGCGGCTTGTGGGGTCGTAGCACAGCGGCTCCGGCACCATCGGCACGAGTACGTCATCGCACTCGTCGAGCGCGGCCTGGAGGATCCGCTCATCCTCGAGTGACCCCGGTGTGTCGACGAAGATGTGCTCGTAGTGCAGGTTCCGTAACTTACCAAGGTCGCGTGGGTCGTCGACCTGGGCGAAGTCGAACGGCAATCCGCCGTGCTTCTCTACCCGCTTTGACCACCAGACAGAAGACGCCTGAGGGTCCGTGGAGGCGACCATCACCGGACTGTCCGGGTCACCCACCGCTTCAGCGGTCGATCGGAGGATTGGCTCGGGGTGAACCAAAACGTCATACGTCACCGCCCCCAGGTTGACGGCGAGCGTGGTCTTGCCGACGCCGCCCTTTTGGTTGGCGATGACATGCACCTGAGTCATGTTGGCTCCGTTCCGTGTGCTTCCCTGGCCGTCGCGGCCGAGGTACTTCGGATGCGCCCCATGCTAGATCCAGTTCCGGCCTGCTCAGAAGCGTGGTCCGCCCCGGAGTGTCTTCGTTAACCGCGGTTAATCGCCGACGGGGCTCGTAGCCGTTTGATGCCGATGTCGTAAGAGGTTTACGTCCTGAGGCGGGTGTCGTCGGTGTCTGATTGATTCCCGTGTGAGGTGTGGTCGGGGGGCAGTGGTGGCGGAATCCCGGCGTCCGTCGGGGCGTTACACCATGCGTACGACCGAGCAGGCGTTCCGCCGGTGGCGGATGCCGGCCGTGCGTGAGCCCCGGAATGTTGGCGGTCCGCCGGTCGTTACACCTGGACCCGGCACCGTGCAGGCCCCCTGTGCGGCCCGCGGTCGCCGACCCCCTTTTCTTTTTCTTTGAGCGCCGGACGGTGCTTGCACCCCCTCTTTTGCCGCCTGATCCCCCCTTTTCGGGCGTGTGGGGTGTCGACCCCCGAATGGAGCAACCCCCATGAAGAACACGATTCTGCGTCGTAGCGTCCTTGGTATCGCTGGTCTGGCCCTGTCCACCGGTGTCGTCGCCGGCCCCCTGGCCACCCTCACCGACACCACCCCCGCAGCGGCTGCCGCTGCGGTGCAGGCCGACAAGCCCGACATGGACAAGCTGATCCCGCACGGCACCCAGGGTGAGCAGTCGCGCATCGACCTGGGCGACGAGCAGACCGGCAACGTGAAGGCCATCATCGAGGCCACCAAGAAGGCCGGCATGGACGAGCGCGCCGCCGTCGTGGCCATCGGCACCAGCCTGCAGGAGTCGAAGCTGGAAAACCTGGGACACCTGGGCGACCGCAACGACCACGACTCGCAGGGACTGTTCCAGCAGCGCCCCTCGAGCGGTTGGGGCAGCGTGGAGCAGATCACCGACCCCGAGTACTCCACCACCGCCTTCCTCAAGGGCCTCAAGCAGGTCGAGGGCTGGCAGGAACTGCCCCTGACCGAAGCCGCCCAGAAGGTCCAGGTATCGGCGTACCCGTTCCACTACGCCCAGTGGGAAACCCAGGCCGCCGACCTCGTGGCCGAGCACTGGACCAGCTGACCCCCACCGCACAAACCCCCACCCACAGACCTGACCCACACAAGGGGGAAAGAAACTGTTGGCCGGCACCCGAACCGGGTGCCGGCCAACAGTCATATCTGGGCGTCGCCAGGCGAAGGCATCGTGAGGACTGCCGGGTAGATGGTTCGTACTGGGTTGGCGGAAACCGCGTTGCGACCCCTGGTAGGGCGATGGGGACGTGATGTTCTGCTCGCCTACGCCGGCAGTCCGAAGGTGTTGCGATCCCTGAGTAGGGGCGATGAGGACCGACCAGTAGGGCGGCCAGCCCGGCGGCGACGGCACCTGTTGCGATCCCTGGTAGGGGCGATGAGGGCCAGGGTTTCCGCGAAGGACGCCTCACGGGCCCGAGCCTGTTGCGATCCCTGGTAGGGGCGATGAGGGCTCGCGTACGGCCGGCAGGCCCGCGGCACTGGTCATGTTGCGATCCCTGGTAGGGGCGATGAGGACATCGGCTGTGCGGGTACGGCGTTCCTGCTCGGTTTGTTGTTGCGATCCCTGGTAGGGGCGATGAGGGCCTGCGCGGCCGGCGGTGTGGCCGGGTTGGGTGTGTCACGGTTGCGATCCCTGGTAGGGGCGATGAGGGCCTGCCGAGCGCGTCCACCGCTGGCCATCCGCATCTCGATGTTGCGATCCCTGGTAGGGGCGATGAGGGCCTCGCGCATCAACGATCAGCCCATCGACGGCCGCACCGAGTTGCGATCCCTGGTAGGGGCGATGAGGGCGAACCTGGCTGGCGGTGATGGTGCGGCGGGTCGGGTGTTGCGATCCCTGGTAGGGGCGATGAGGGCAGGCTGCCGCGCTTGGCGGACACTTTGGCGTGATGCTGTTGCGATCCCTGGTAGGGGCGATGAGGACCTGGCGCCGAGTTGGAACTCCGGGTACGTTCCCGACGTTGCGATCCCTGGTAGGGGCGATAAGGACGGGGCGCCTACCGGGTCGCGGCGTACGCGCCGGAGACAGCGTTGCGATCCCTGGTAGGGGCGATGAGGACCATCGCGGCCGACCCGGATGCGGCCGCGGCGCAGATGTTGCAATCCCTGGTAGGGGCGATGAGGACCTGGTGACGGGCCTGCCACGCCGCGTCGGGTACTACTCGTTGCGATCCCTGGTAGGGGCGATGAGGGCGCGCACCGGCAACAACGAACCATCAGCCTCATCCGGTTGCGATCCCTGGTAGGGGCGATGAGGGCCCACACACCACCACCTTCACCTATCAGCAGGCCATGTTGCGATCCCTGGTAGGGGCGATGAGGGCTTGTGCGCCGCCTTCTCCAGCTCCGGCTCTCTAAGGTGTTGCGATCCCTGGTAGGGGCGATGAGGGCAGAGGAGGAAAACAAGGCAGCCCCGGGAGGCGCTGAGTTGCGATCCCTGGTAGGGGCGATGAGGGCCTGTCCGGTCCGCAGTGCGGCCAGCCCGACTAGCAGGTTGCGATCCCTGGTAGGGGCGATGAGGGCCCCAAACTTAAGTCCCTGATCAGGGGGCTCGTGTTGGGTGAGTTGCTGGCTCATTTTGCGGTGAACCTCCGGTGCTGCAGCTTACCCCGGAGTGTCGCTGCAATCGGCTTAGATGATCAAAGTCTCGGTCCCGTCAGGTGCTGGATCTGGCGTTGGCGCGGAGCGTCGTTCATGTGACAGATCGCTTCTCTTGTCGGTGGGTCTGTCTAGGGTGACCGCGTCGTTGACCGGAGAGCAGGGAGGTGCTGGTGCGGTTGCGGGTGCACGTGGCGACGCGGGCGTCGGAGATTCCGTGGCCGATGGTGCTGGCTCCCGGGCGCGGGATCGCGTACCAGTTGCTTGCGGTGGCGCAGCCTGATCTCGGAGAGCGGCTACATGAAAAGGGTGTAGGGCCCTACGGCATGACTCCGATCGCGCACAGTGCTCCGGTGTTTCCTGGTGCGCGACGTCAGCGCGGCCGGTATGCGGCCGGTGCTCGGGGTGTGGTGGAGTTTGGCAGCCCGTTGCCGGAGGTGGTGGAGGCGTGGGCGAGAGCGCTTCGGCAGCGGGAGATGCTCGACTGGGGCGGGGTGGCGATGCGGATCGCCAACGTGGAGGTGGTCTCGCCACCGGAGTTCGCTGGGGGGCGAGCGAGGCTGCGGACTGCCACACCGGTTGTCATGAAGCGCGGCGGTGTGGTTCCCGCGGCGGTAGCGGCGCGGCGTAACGCCGGCGTTGTCGAGGCACCGGCAGACCGTGCCAGGTCGCAGGTCGGTGCATCGGGGGAGCGGGTGTGGCTGCTGCCGACCGATCCGGAGTTCCCGGCTTACGTGCAGGGCAATCTGCGTCGCAAGGTGGAGACGTTGGGTCTGCAGGGCACGGCGACGCTGGAATCGATCACGTGGGTCGGGTCGAAGCGGTCGTTCGCCGTGGGTGGAGCTGCTAAGCCGGGTGCGCCGATCGAGGTGACGTTGAGCGGCGATGTTGAGGCGTTGCGGGCCATCTGGAGTTGGGGGTTGGGGCAGGCCAACTCGGCGGGCTTCGGATGGATTGTGGCGTGACCATTACGGCGACTGAGCAGGGCGACGCGCCCTTGGTGGACCGCGTGGAGCTTACGGCCCATCCGCTGCAACGCATCGGTGCGTACGCGTTGGCGGCGCTGGCCGAGGTGGATTCCGTGGCGGTGGTGTCGGGTGGGCGCCTCGAGTCGGTAGCAGCCTTGATGACTGATCATGCTGTCGCTGCGGCGACGGGCCCCGACAGCAAGGCGCCGGAGGGCTTCTGGCTGAAGTGCAGTCTGTCGTTCTTTCCGAACTCGCCGATGAACCACCCGAGTAACGGCAAGAAGGCCCCATCGGTAGTGGCGGACGCGGTCCGGAGGTGGCGGGGCCGCCCGTCCTCCGCCCGGGATCCGTTAGCCCCGTGCGTGCTGTGCGGTCGGCCGGGGGTGGGGTTCTACGGCAAGTTGGACGTGGCGTTGGCGGAGAGCGACGCCTACCGGAACAACACACCCCGTGGTCATCAGGGGATGGCGCTCTGCTGGCCTTGTCTGTGTTGTTTCTACGCATTGCCGTACGGCAGCCAGCTGAGCGGCGGTCCGGGGATGGCGTTGCACAGCTGGGACGAGGATTTTCTGGCGTGGACCGTTGCGGAGCAGGTGGATCGCAACCGACGGGAGATTCTCGTTGGGCGAGGCGTGCCGCGGCAGCCGCCGTCCCGGGAGGTGCTCGCACTGCGGGCTCTGCGGGAGTATCGCGATGAGCTGAACGCCGGGGTCGAGTTGTTGGTCTACAGCAACAACAACCGCGGCCAGGTGCTCGACGTGCACGTGATGGATCAACCGTTGGCGGAGTGGCTTCGGCGGACCAGTCAGGCGCCGGCGGCTCGGGCCGGCTACTCCGCTCTGCTGCGGGCGCACAAGACTGCGGATCGGCCCGGGGTGGTCGCGCTGGCGCGTAACGCTTTCCGGGATCCGGGCCGGATCGTGGCTACGGCCAGTGGCTGGCTGAGTCGGCAAGCGTGCGCTGGCCGGTTGCCGGCTGGTACGTCGGAGCTGGTGACGTTGTGTATGTCCTACGTCGATGAGGTCATGGGAATGGACCAGGAGAATCTAGCGGAGATCCGGGCGACGGCCGATCGTGTCGGCCAGTTGCTCGGCGAAGGTACCGCTGGGCAGTTCAACAAGTTCTACGCCGCCTTCCGTAAGTCGGCTCTGCTGCGCGGATGGTTGCGTCGGCAGGCGGCGGACTGGGCGTTGCATGGTCCGCAGGCGACCGGCATGGGCGCCTCGGTGCCGGGACCGTCGTTGGTGAGCACGCGTGCGTACGAGTTGTTGTTCGATCCCGGGTTGGACAGCCAGGCGTGGTTCCACCGGGAGTTGTTCCTGTTCGCGGTGCTGGAGAAGCTGCATCAGCTCGACTGGCGGCCGCAGGACGCGGACCAGGCGGCCAAGGAACTGGCCGAGGACGAGGAGGACGCGATGGAGGACGAGGACCTGGTCGAGGGCAGGGAGACACGATGACCTTCCTGGCGGGCAAGGTATTAATCGAAGTCGTCGCGGGTGCGCCGAACAATGGTCTGAGCGAGGACAACGTCGCCAAGGCCAAGTCGATGCGGATCGGCCGCGATGTCTATCCGTACGTGTCAGCGCAGGCGTTCCGGCGGTGGTTGCGGGACTCGATGCCGGCGGAGGAGAAGCGGTCGCCGGTGACCCGGTCGGGTTCCGGTAAGAAGCAGCAGGCGTACACCGAAGGCCGCCCGGATCGGTATCTCGATGATGACCTGTTCGGGTACATGGTGGCGATCAAGGGTGGTAAGGGCACCTGCCAACGGGACACGGTGCTGGCCACCGGCACGTTGGTCGCGGTCACGCCCCGGCAGCCAAAGGAAGACTTCGGCACGATGAGCCGGGGGTTCGCGGCGGGCGAGAACCCGGTGCTGCATGGGCACGAGTTCTACAGCGCCGAGTTGGCCGGGGACCTGCTGCTTGATCTGCCGCGCGTCGGGGTGTTCGAGACCGGCGGTTCCGGGCTCAAGGTGGCGTTGCCAGCCGCGGCAGCCGCGCAAGCCAAGGCAGCCGGAGCCGACGAAGTGCAGTTCCGGGACACCGCCTGCCTGCGGTTGGGAATCGCGGAGCGGCGCAGACGGACGGCGGTGCTGCTGCGTACGCTTGCCGCGTTGAGGGGCGGCGCCAAGCAGTCGCTGCACTACGGCGACCGGACCCCGGCAATGCTGCTGCTGGCCCCGATGAAGGGCGGGATCAACCCGTTCACCCGCATTCTGGCCACCCAGGACGGGCGCACTGTCTTCCGCGCGGACGTCCTGCGGGATGAGTTGCACGCGTGGGAAGACGAGCTGGAAGCACCGGTGATCCTCGGCTGGGCCCCGGGCTTCCTGAGTGACCAGCGGGCCAAGGCGAGCAACGACCTGGCGGATCTGGTCGCCGACGGGAAGGTGACGATCGGGCACCCTCGGACGATGCTGCAGGCCCTGGCCGACCGGATCGAGCAGGGTGAGCACGACGACTGGTTCGAGGAGCCAAAGCGCTGATGGCGGGGCCGGTCAGCGCGTTGGAGGTGACCGTCACCGCTCCGGTCGCCTCGTTCCGCAACCCGCTCTACGCCGCCGTTCAGCTGACTCTCGCGTGTCCACCACCGGCCACCGTCGGTGGACTGTTGGCGGCGGCCGCCGGCGGATGGGGACGGGTCGACCCCGGCACCCGTTTCGCCATGGCCTTCCGTGCGCGGGGGCGGGGAGAAGATCTGGAGACGTACCATCCGCTGGCGGCGGCCGGCGGTAAGCCGGACCCGACCCCTCGGGGGCGGCAATTCCTCGCCGGGGTGCAACTCACCGTCTGGCTCGTCGGCGACCTTGACGACTGGCGACGTCGGCTACGCCGGCCGGTCTGGCCGCTGCGGTTGGGGCGCAGCCAGGACCTGGTCGCCATCGCGGTCCGCGAGGTGGAGCTGCAACCGGGTGGCGGCCGGCAGGGCCATGCGCTGCTGCCGGGGGAGGCGACGCGTTCGGGCACGCGGATGCGTCTGCCCACCGCCGTGTCGCTCGACCGAGCCCGCACCCGGTGGGACGACTACCGCTACCACGAGGCGGGCTCCGCCGAGCGGGTGCCGTCCGGCTGGTCTGACGCCGGCGGTCAGGTGGTGGTCCTGCTACCGCCAACTCACCCCGCGCACGCCGAGCCGGCAGCGTCCGGGCGATTGGCGCAGGCGTAGCGGGGTGGACCAGGTTCTCGACCGTGTCCTGGCCAAGAGTGCCCGGTCGGGACGCCCGGCCGAGTTGCTCATCGAGCACCTGGATGCCACGCTAGGCGCGGCCGTCGACCTGCGGCGCCGGATCGGGCCGATCGCCGTCACCGAGCCCATTTTGGGTGAACGGTTCTGGCCGGTGTCCTTGCTCGCCGCGCTGACTCACGACGCCGGTAAGGTCCCCGCAGGGTTTCAAGCCATGGTGACCGGCGGCGGGCCGTGGGGCGAGCGGCACGAAGTGCTGTCCCTGGGCTTCCTGCCACCGTTGGTGCCGGATGGTGGGCTGCTGCTGTGGGTGGCAGAGGCAGTTGTCACTCACCACCGCCCGCTGACCAGCCCGACCGGGGCCGGCCTCCGGTCGATCATGACTCTGTACGGCGGCTGTACCCTCACCGACTTCCGCGAGCGTTTCGGCCCAGTGGACCCGGCAGTGGCTGCGGCACTCGAACGTTGGCTGACCCACGCCGGGAGACACCTCCTCGCCGCCGACCGTGCCGACGATACGGTGACCGGCCCTGATGTCGTGGCTCGGGCGCATCAGGTGCTGACCGAGGTACTGGGACGGTGGCGTCGCCGCCGGGCACCCGCCGACGAGGGCTTGACCGCCATCCTGCTGCAGGGAGCCGTCACCCTCGCCGATCATCTGTCGTCGGCACACGGCACTCTGCATGTCACGCAACCCATCGGGCCGGGCTTTTCCGAACGGCTGCGCCAGCGTTTCAGTGAGAACGGCCGGCGGCCGTACCCGCACCAAGAGCAGTCCGGCGCGTTGCGGGGGCACCTGTTGCTGCGGGCGCCGACCGGCAGCGGCAAGACTGAGGCCGGCCTGTTCTGGGCCGCCCGACAGGTCACTGACCTCATCGCCGCCGGCGCGGGAGCACCGAGGGTCTTCCTCGTGCTGCCCTACCTGGCGTCGATCAACGCGATGGCAGACCGCCTCGTCGGCGTACTCGGCGACCGGGAACTCGTCGGCGTGGCGCATTCCCGCGCCGCGTCGTACCACCTCGCCACCGCGATCGACGAAGCCGCCAGCGCTGACCCGGACGCCCCCGGCCCGGATGGAGCGCTGCCGCTTTACGCCGCCCGCAAGGCGGTAGCTCGGCGTGCCGCCACCGAACTCTTCCGCGAAACCGTCCGGGTCGGTACGCCGTACCAGCTGCTGCGCGCGGCGCTGGCGGGGCCGGCGCACGCTGGGATCCTGCTCGACTCGGCCAACTCGGTGTTCGTTCTCGATGAGCTGCACGCGTACGACCCAAAGCGGTTGGGGTTCATCCTGGCGGGCGCGGGAATCTGGGTGCGGCTCGGTGGTCGCGTCGCGGTGATGTCGGCGACCCTGCCGGCCGTGCTGGCGGACCTGGTCCGGGACGCTATCGGAGATCCGGTCGAGCTGGTCACTGCTCCGGATGGGCTGACCCTGCCCCGCCACCGGCTCCGGTTACGCCCGCACCACCTCACCGACGACGAGGCCCTGCGGGAAGCCCGAGCTCACCTGACCGCAGGCCGCTCCGTACTCATGGTCGCGAACAACGTCGCCGACGCCCAGACAGTGTTCGACGCCCTGGCCGACGACGCCATCGCCGCGCACGGCCCGGACGGTGCCATCCTGCTGCACTCCCGGTTCCGGCGAATGGACCGCACCCGCATCGAGCGGAAAATCATCGACCGGTACGGCGCTCACCGAACCCATTGCGGGCGTCGGTTCCCCGGCCTCGTCGTGGCGACGCAGGTGGTGGAGGTCTCCCTCGACGTCGACTTCGACCTGCTGTTCACCTCCGGAGCGCCGCTGGAAGCGTTGCTGCAACGGTTCGGGCGGGTCAACCGGGCCGGTGCCCGGGAACCCGCCGACGTCGTCGTGCACGAGCCGTCATTCTGCCCCCGCCGCGGCGCGGGCCGGCAGGTCGACTACGCCGACGGTGTCTACGACAGCGAACCCACCCGCGCGGCGATGCGGATCCTGCACCAGCACGCCGACCTCGCCGTGGACGAGGAACACGCCACGAAGTGGCTCGACGAGATCTACGCCAGCACCTGGGGACAGGAGTGGCGGCACCAGGTCGACACCGCTCGTGCCGACTTCCAACAGGCTTTTCTCACCTTCAAGCGACCGTACGACGATCGCAGCCACCTCGCCGATGCCTTCGACAGCATGTTCGACGGCACCGAAGCGGTCCTGCTCGAAGACCTGCCCGAATATGAGGCCGCGCTGACCTCGACCACCCGCCGCGCCGAAGGCCGCCTACTCGCTGCGGACTGGCTTATCCCGCTGCCCGGCTGGGCAGTCGGGCTGAGCCGCCTGGACCGATCCCTCGGCGTCGAAATCATCGATGGCGACTACCGCCCTGACCGGGGCCTCACCGCGATCCGGGGGACCGTCGGGGCGAACCGGTATCAGCCCGGCGAGGTCATCTGATGCGCGAAGCAGACATCGGCGGCGTGCACATCAAGTACCTCTACCACTGCAAACGGCAGCTTTGGCTCTACGCCCGCGGCGTCCGCCCCGAACACCTCAACACCGCCGTGCAGTTGGGCGAAGCCGTGCACGACACCTCCTACCAGCGAAGCTCACCGGTCGACCTCGGTGCAGCCCGACTCGATCACATGGACGGCCAGCAGTGGGTCCACGAGGTGAAGTCCTCCACCCGGCCCACCCCAGCCGATGAGGCACAGGCCATCCACTACTGCTACCGATTACATGAAGTCGATGTCCCGGCACAAGGGGCGGTTCTGCACTACCCCAAGACCCGGCGTACGAAGAAGATTGTCTATGGCGCTAGCGAGGTAGAACAGGCGCTGGCTGACGTCCAAAAAGCCCTCGCCGTCGTCTCTGCCGACACCCCGCCACCCCGACTGACCCGCAGCGCCTGCCGCGGATGTAGCTTCCTCGACTACTGCTGGAGTGACTGATGCCAGCCGCGAGCCGCACCTATTGGCTTACCACCGCCTGCCGCATTCGACGGCAGGACCAGTCCCTCGTGATCGAACGTGACACCGGCGACAAGGTTCACATCCCCATCACCGACGTCCGCGACATCGTTGCCTGCTCCACCGTTGACATCAACACGGCCGTCGTCTCCCTGTTCAACCGGCACCGCGTCAACCTCCACTTTCTCAGCCACTACGGCGACTACGCCGGCTCCCTGCTCACCAGCGACACCAGCACCTCCGGCGAGACAGTTATCGCCCAGGCCAAGCTCGCCACCGACCCGCACGCCAGCCTCCCCATCGCCCGGGACCTGGTGATCGCCACCGCGTTCAACGTCCGCCGCGTCGTTGACCGTGACCTGCTCGACACGCCCTATGCCACCCTGAAGACATCAGTGCGAGCGGCGGAGTCGAGCAACCAACTCATGGGCGCCGAAGGCACCTTCCGCCGCTCCGCGTGGCAAGTGCTCGACACTCGCCTACCCGAATGGCTTCAACTCAGCGGCCGGCACCGCAGACCGCCGCGCAACGCTGGCAACGCCTTCATCTCATACGTCAACGGCATCGTCTACGCCCGAGTGCTGACCGCGCTGCGTCTGACCCCACTGCATACCGGCATCGCCTTCCTGCACAGCACCATGGAACGGCAGCGACACTCACTGGTCCTCGACCTGGCCGAGGTGTTCAAACCTCTGTTCGCCGAACGACTACTCCTGCGACTGGCCAGCCGGGACCAGCTCGAACCTCACCACTTCGACTCTGACGTCAACCAGGCCATGCTCAGCGAAAACGGCCGGAAGCTGGTCGTACAGACCGTACGCGATGAGTTGGCAAAGACGGTCCAGCACCGCAGCCTCGGCCGGAAGGTCGCCTACGACGAACTGCTGTACCTGGAAGCGCTGCGCCTGGCCCGCTACTGCCTGGAACGCGAGCCGTACAAGCCGTTTCGGATCTGGTGGTGACCCGTGTACGTGATCGTCGTCTACGACACCGCCGCGAACCGCAACCCCAAGATTTTGCGTACCTGCCGCCAGTACCTGCACCACGTCCAACGCAGCGTGTTCGAAGGCAACCTCAGCGACGCACAACTCCGCCGCTTCCGGAGCGCCGTCGACAAGGCGATCGACGCGTCGTACGACAGCGTGCTCGTCTACACGTTCCCTCCCGGCACGACTGGCCAGCGGCAGGAGTGGGGGCGGTCTCAACCCAGCCCTTCAGATATCTTGTGATCTTGGCCGGTTCAGCGACATGCCGAGGTAGATTGCACTACCGGAGGTTCGCTGCAAATTGAGCACGCAACTGGCCAGTCAGAGGGCCCATGACCAGGGACTTAACGTTGGGGTCCTCATCGCCCCTACCAGGGATCGCAACATAATCACAGGACTCCATTTCCATTACTAGGTCCCACGTCCTCATCGCCCCTACCAGGGATCGCAACGTGTCGGGTCGGGTGGTGGCCCGGCGCTCGGCGTCGCCGTCCTCATCGCCCCTACCAGGGATCGCAACATGAGGGGGCGGTGTTGCCCGGGTGCTTCTTGGACGCGTCCTCATCGCCCCTACCAGGGATCGCAACACTGGATGTCGTGCTCGGGGTGCTGCTCGCTAGCAGGTCCTCATCGCCCCTACCAGGGATCGCAACCGGCGAGCCTGCGACTCGCTCTCCCCGGCCGGCGGGGGTCCTCATCGCCCCTACCAGGGATCGCAACGCAGGAGGTCGACCGCGATGATCGCTACTGGGGAGCGGTCCTCATCGCCCCTACCAGGGATCGCAACGTGCACTGGGCGCGGCCGGTACCGCGTGGCTGATCGGTCCTCATCGCCCCTACCAGGGATCGCAACTGGATCAGAGCGCGACCTTCCAGGCCGTGGCGTTCCTGGTCCTCATCGCCCCTACCAGGGATCGCAACAGTCTGCCGACCAGCTGCACCGAGTCGACCACCTCCGGTCCTCATCGCCCCTACCAGGGATCGCAACATGGCCGGCACGCTCCAGCGCACCGGCACGCGGGGGTCCTCATCGCCCCTACCAGGGATCGCAACAGGCTGCACGTCAACGGCTTCGGCGCGCCTGACCCTGTCCTCATCGCCCCTACCAGGGATCGCAACCGGTTGTGTACGTCGTTGGCGATGGCGTAGGCGGCGGTCCTCATCGCCCCTACCAGGGATCGCAACGGCTCCTCGACGGAGATAGCGACCTCGCGACCAGGGTCGTCCTCATCGCCCCTACCAGGGATCGCAACGGTAGCGACGATTGTGTCCGTTGGGCGAACCCTCGTCCTCATCGCCCCTACCAGGGATCGCAACGCGCCTGGATCACCGACGGACCCATCACCCGTTCCAGTCCTCATCGCCCCTACCAGGGATCGCAACATCTGCTACCCAGCAGTTTTGACCTGGAGAACCGGTCCTCATCGCCCCTACCAGGGATCGCAACATGGCAGTGCGATCCTTCGCAGACAACGGCGAGCTCTCGTCCTCATCGCCCCTACCAGGGATCGCAACACGAACAGCAGCACCACTGCGAGGGCGCTCCACACGGTCCTCATCGCCCTTACCAGGGATCGCAACTAGGGCGGAGTGGCGCACTGTTCTGGTCCAACGTCTCTCCTTTTCTGGACACTTCCGCGATCTTGGCGGACGGGCGCTTACTCGTAGAAGCAAGCGGCCCGGAGCATGTCGGCGATCAGGCCCCAGGTCATTTGCTCCGGCACGGGCTCGCCACGGTTACGGAAGTAGTCGTCCATGCCGTCGATCCAGGCGCTGAGGGCTTCGAGGTAGCGGTCCACCGTCGGGTTCTCCCAGTCTGCGGGCCCGGCTGCGGCCTCCTGGCTGAGTCGTTCAACGAAGGTGACGAGGTCTGCGCGGCTGCGTACCCAGCGTGTGTCGTCCATCGAGCTCATGCGGTCAAGCCTCGCTTGGAGCTACCTGGCCGCCAGCGGCGGGCTCGTAGACGACGGAGTTGGCCGGTTCTCCGAGTTCGGTGAGCAGGTCGTGGATGCGGGAGAGCGCGGCGGTATGTCGTTCGACTTCGCGTGGCCAGCCTCGCTCGGTGGTGTCCCGGAAATGAGGGTTTCCGGGACGGACCCGTCGCGGTGGTGGCCGCCGACGTTTCCGCAGGCCGCGGAGTCCCGAAACTCGTCTCGAAACCGGTGTGTCGTCCCCCGTGTTGCGGGACGTTTCCGAGACGATGCTCGCCATGACGAGCGCCCCCGCTGTGGTACCAGCCAACGCCAGGCAGCAGCCGCACAACCGGATCCGGGTCGGCTACGCGCGGGTGTCAACCCGCGGGCAGGACCACCAGGCGCAGCTCGGCGCCTTGGCCGGCGCGTACTGCCGCGAGGTGGTGACCGAGACGGCGGGTACCCGCGGCGCGCGGCCGAAGCTGCGCGCCACCCTGGACCGGCTCCAGCCCGGCGACACCCTGGTGATTTACAAGCCGGACCGGGTCGCCCGGTCGATGAAGGAACTGTTGGTCTTCATCGAGGATGAGCTACACGCCCGGGGCATCGTGTTGGAGATCCTGACGGGGGTGTGCGCCGGCGTGCACCGTCCCGACGGCGCCACCATCGCCGACCGGCTGCTGTTCGCCGTCGCCGCCCTGGCCGCCGAGCTGGAACGCGAGCTGATCCGTGAACGCACCCTCGACGGGCTGCGGGCCGCGGCCGCGCAGGGCCGCCGCGGCGGCCGACCGGTCGCCGTCACCGCCGACCAGCTTGACGTCGCCCGCGCCCGACAGGCCCGCGGCGAGTCCGTCACGGCTATCGCCGCGCACCTGGGTGTAGGCCGCTCCACGCTGTACCGGGCGCTGCGACCCGACGACGGCAGGGATCAGCCGTCGTCAAAGTCGACGTAACCGGGGTCGCGTAGCGAACGCCAGGCCTGCCGAGGCGAGCCGCCACCGAGAGTAATCGCCTCACCTCGGCCTGGCGTGACTTCCCGAACCCTGGTTCTCAAGCGCCTTGTCGTCAAGACGACGTCCGCCCCATGCGTGAGGTTGTTTCCGGTATTGAGGGAGTGTGTCGCAGTCACGAAGGGGCGAGCGCGGTGGCGGCATCGCCGCGGAGAAGTCCGACCGTGGGGAAGACGTGGGTGAGGGCGTGTCAGCGCGTAAGCCAGAGGCACACCCAGCGTCGACTCGGTGGGGTGCTCGCGTGGGAGCCGAGACTGTGCGGGTAGTGCAGTGGCTGACAGTCAACGCAAGGTCGGCGATGGACGAAGCCATCGATGTACGGCGGCAGTGGCGCCTCGAGCGCGCGAAGTGGTTTACCGACGTGGCGGTCAGGAACGCACTGTCCAGAACGGAGTTCGCTCACTTTTTGTCGGTTCATGATGCCGGGGAGTTTGTGCGGGACCGCGTGAAGTGGCTCGCGCGTGCGGAGATCAGCGAGTACGTAAAACTCCGAGAGACGTTGCGCTCACAGTTGTTCACGTACAGCCTGGTCCTACTCATCGCCGTGATCACTGCGAGTAACATTCCTCCTGTGTCCAACGAGTTGGAACGGCGGACACGAGAGACTATGGCGCAGTTGGGAACGACGGGCATGGCCGCGGTCATGCTCACTGCGGTGATCGTGATGGTCTCGATGATCGTTGGGCTTTGCGTCGCGGCACGGGCTAGCTTCCTCCGCCACCGGCTGGCGTTACAGCGGGCATGTGATGGTCTGCTGCCGCATGTGCGGATCGCGATAAATATCTGGACCGAGCGGCACTCGCCGGACGTGCTTCTGTTTGACGAGGCTCCCGCGTTGGGCGCCCGTGCGGGTAGTGGCTACTACATTGACCGCGTCGAACGAGAGCGGATCTCTACCCTCATCCGGGAGCTAGGGGTATCGGCGGTAGCGGTCAGCGGTCCTCGAGGTGCAGGGAAGAGCACATTGCTGCACGCCATCGCAGCCGACGCCGACGCTCGAGGCGACAGCTGCCTGTCGTTGGAAGCGCCCGCCACCTACGAGGCCCGGGACTTCGTGATAGCACTGCATCGGCAACTGTGCGTCCATGTGACCCTGCGGGTTTCGGCCGTGCGCGACAGTCGGTGGCGACGTGCCATGAACAGACTGATCACTGCGCTCCAGGGCATCGGGCTGCTGACAGCGGGGTACCTCGCCGCGCTCCAGTGGGAAGTTACTGCTGCCGAACTCCCGCAACACCTGACCGACAGCCACCCACCGATCAATGCTTGGCAGGCCGGTGCCTTCATCGCTGCGCTAGTCGTCAGCACGATATGGATCGGTGCACTCCGACCACCTCAGGGTCTACCCGGAGCCGCCGACCTCCTTCAACGTGCCGCGCATGACGAGCAGAAACTCCGGTTCCTTCAGAGCGTCTCCACCGAGCACAGCGCTGGGCTGAAAGCAAAGATCGGGTTTGAACTGGGGCGCAAGCACACACGACAGCTCTTGGAGCACGCGGCGTCCCTGCCCGACCTCGTAAGGTCATACCAGCAGTTCGCCAACATGTTCGTCACCTGGTGGCGGCACCACGCCGGCACTGACAAAAACCTCATCATTGTCATCGACGAACTCGATCGGGTTACCGACGCCGAAGCCGCCGAGCGCTTCATCAACGATATAAAAGGAATTTTTGGGATTAATCACTGCACCTACCTACTGACCGTATCCGAGGACGCCCTGGCCCAGTTCGAACGACGGATGATCGGAATCAGGCCAGTCATCGACAGCACCTTCGACGAAGTCGTCCGGCTTCCCGTCCTACAGATAGACCAGTCCCAGGACCTGCTCGCCCGCAGACTGGTCGGCGTCCCCACCGCGTTCATCGCGTTGTGTCACTGCCTCAGTGGTGGCATCCCCCGAGACCTCATCCGGTCCGCGCGCGCCCTCATCGACTCGCGACGCAGTCTGCACGAGGACCACCTCACGCCACTAGCGCACGAACTCGTGCACCAAGAGATCCAGCGTCTCAAATCCGGATTGATCAGCCGAGTCCACACCGAATTGAAGGGCAGCGCCGCCGTCCGTCACCTACAACGCCTAGCCGACCCCGACTGGCCCCAACGAGACCCCGCGGCTCTGCTGATCGCGGCCCGCAAGCTACTACCCCCCCACGAAGATGCGGTCATCGATGACCGCATCGCGATGGAGATCGGCGTCGCCCTGTTCTACTACGGCACGATTCTCCAAGTCTTCCTTCCCTCCACCACCGCCGACCTGATGGAAGTGGCTGAACGCCTCGCCGTCGCCCGCAGCGTCATGCCCACCAGCGTGGAACTGGCCTACGTACACATCAGCCGTCTCAGAAAACAGGCAGGCCTGGACGCCAGCCCCGGCGAACCCTGCCGATAAGCCTGGCTGCCGCGGTGCTTCCGGTCCTCGCGCCGTGGCCGGCGCTGCGGTCCGGGTCACCTTGCCCCTGATGCCTCCGTGCCCGGCGGTCGTGGTGGTTTTTTT
>NZ_JABZED010000058.1:0-508 GCF_013416675.1 Salinispora sp. H7-4 | reverse complement strand
GACCGGGTCCGGCTCCGAGATCGCGGGTCTCTGGGCCTGGGCCGGGCTGCTCAGGGCGATGCTGGCGGTCAGGGTCGTCACCGCCAGCAACACCATCGTTGCCGGTCTCGTCGGAGATGAGCCGGTGCCGCGCATGGGAACCTCCTCTGCTCGGGCAGGTCGAACGGACCGCATCACTGCGGGTGGGCTGGTTGCCGCGACGCCAAACGTCCGGTGTTTCCGGCTGGCCAGTGTCAGCTGGCCGAGTCGAACGACGCCTCGAGCTGCGGGAGGTAGTCGGCGATCGCCGGGGCCCAGCAGCCATAGTTGTGACCGCCGTTGCACGTGGACGCCAAGGTGGAGCCGTCTCCGTAGTTGACGGTGTCGTGGAGGATACCGAGGTCGTCTAGACGGTCCCCGACAGTCGCGATGGCGGCGGCGGTGGAAGACTCGACGGGGATCTGGTCGCCGGTGTAGAACGCGATGGTGGTGTCAGCCAACTTGGCGAGGTTGGCCGATGCGGCCGGGT
>NZ_JABZED010000057.1:0-366 GCF_013416675.1 Salinispora sp. H7-4 | reverse complement strand
GCCGATGCCGGCGAAGTTCGGTGCGGTCCAGCTGAAGGTGTCCCCCACGTCGGTGGTGTCGACGTTGACCAACAGCGGGCTGTTCGCGTTCGGCTGGTCGGGGAAGGTCAGGATGCCGATGTTGTCCAGATCGGTCGAGTTGATGTTGAGTACGTTGGTGGTGTTCGGGCTCAGGTTGATGACGGCGTTGGTCCCGGGTGGGATGGGGGAGGAGATCGGGTCGCCGTTCGGGTCCCGCAGCGCGACGGTGTTCTGGCACGTCGCGAGCTCGGTGGAGTTTGACCGGAAGGTCTGGAACGCCTCCGCGAAGTCGATCACCGAGACCGGGCCGACACTCGGTACGGACTGGTTGGTGACGAGTTCGAT
>NZ_JABZED010000056.1:0-111663 GCF_013416675.1 Salinispora sp. H7-4 | reverse complement strand
CCAAGACCGGATCGATCACCTCTACCGCTGAGCACCTGATCTGGCTGCCCGACGCCGGGACCTGGGTCACCGGCGCGCAACTCAAGCCGGGCATGTGGCTGCAGACCGCGGCCGGTACCTGGGTCCAGATCACCGCGATCACCAAGACTGTTCGCCAGGAACGAGTCCACAACCTCACGGTTGACGGCGTCCACACGTACTATGTGGTGGCCGACGAAACACCAATTCTTGTCCACAACTGCCCCGATACTCCGGCCCCCTCAAAGCACGACACTGCAATCGGGCCGGTCGATGCAAATAGTGCTGGGCCGGTTACCCTTCCAAGGGTCGTGTTCGATTCGAGCAGAATGCCAAACATCGCTGCGAATATCCGCGCTGCTCAGGCGAGCGGTAAGCCGATGGTCCTAAACCGAACCAGGCATCAGGCGGATATCGATGCGAACAGGGCAGCCGCTTGTGCGGGCTTCTGTGGTGCGCCGCTTAGTCCCGACGAATATCCGTTTGCATCCTCGATGCAAGGCGGCGCCGGAGCGCGAATCCTGGGCGTCCCCCTTCCGGAGCAGCGACGCCAAGGCGGTGTACTGTCTGCCTTCTACAGGAAGTTCGGCATCGGGCATGGTGATCCGTTCGAAGTGGTGGTGAAGTAGTGGGCGTGAGCGGTCGTGAGGTTGACACCGTGGTTGACGTGCTGCCTCTGTACGGTCAGATTGAGATCGGCGACAGAGATGCCGTGGAGGTTCCTCAGTGGGAGACCGGCGAGGAGCAGATGGTCGCTAATGAGACCATGATCTGCGTTGCAACCCGATCTGATTCCGACGGGAAAGTGCGCGTAGCCGTAATTTCGGAGGGCGTCCGCGCTTCCGAAGGAAGTGAGGCTTTCGCGGGCGAACTGTCGCTGCCGAGTGGCGTTCTGGTCGTGGGAAACTCCATCGCAGGTCAGACCGAGGAGTTCGATCTTTCGCCCGCTAGGTCAATTATGATCCGCGTGCTTGTTGAACCTCGGGATCTGCCTCGTCAGGTGACAGTGGTCGTCGCTTGAGGTTGCGATAGAAAAGGGGGCTCGGTCGGCACATGTATGCCGCCGAGTCCCCTTCCCTATGGGATTTGAACAATGTAACGAGGTGCTCCGATACGTGATCGACTGGCAACCATGTGTGTTGAGGTGCGTGATCGTGCGCCCCGGTTGCTGTCATGGCCGATGTAAGCCGACGCTACGGCTTCTCATTGGCATGCTGCGTAGCGGCGTGGCGTCGATGTATGCCCGGCATGGGTGATTGCTTGGGGGTGGAAGTCCCCTGGGGAAGAGGTGGTGCTAACCCCGAGCTGGAGGCAACGGCGTCGTCGTGAGGCGGGGTCGGGAGGAAGCCCGAGGCGAAACCCTGCACCGAGGTGCACGAACCGCGTTCACCCGCGGCCTCGGCCTTGACCGCGACGCCTTCAACGCCGCCCTGACCCACCCCTTCCACAACGGCAGCACCGAAGGCGTCAACACCAAAACCAAACTGATCAAACGACAAATGTTTGGACGAGCGGGCTTCGCTCTCCTGCGCCATCGAATCCTGCTCGGCTGACCACCACCCTCCGTCACCACCGAATGTGAGACAGAGCGGAAATCTACGCAGTCCCCACGGGAAACACTAGGTGCAGGCATCGCCCTCATCGGTGGAGCCGCCTTCGGAGCCGCAGTGGCGGTCGCCTCCGGAATGGGAGGCAAAGCTGCCGTACAAATGGCAGCCAGCGGCGCACGATCCAGCGCCATCTCCGCTGCTGGCGGTGGAGGCAGCGCCGGCGGCGGGAGTAGCGCAGGCGCTCGTCCCGTTGTACCGTCGGTCGGACAGAAGATCTATCGAGTCTACGGAGGTGATTCCAAGGCAGGTGGGGCATCTTGGTCCCCTGTCGACCCACGAAGCGTAACGAACTACCGTGATGCGGCGGGGCTTCCGTCTGGAGGTGCGAGCGGAGGTAACAACACTGGCCGCTTTGTTATCGAAGGCACACTAGAAGATCCTTCGGCAGTAGTAGCGCAGCGCGACGCCTTGCCGCATGTTGGTATGAAGGGTGGTCTCCCCGAATACATTATTCCAGATTTGCTAGAAAGTGGATCTGTTTCTCCTGGCCGCGTCAGTGGCGTCAACCCGGAGTTCTGATGTGACCATAGACACCCTCTATCTGAGTTCACTGGACAGTGTTCGATTCGAACGCGTTCGTGAGTGTCGACTCGAACGCTTCCTAGTGTTCGATACTGGCAAGACTGCGGTAGTTGCCCAGCTGTCGCCAGCAGTGGTCGGGCAAGATTTTAATCGGAATTCCGACATCCAAACGGTGATCTTGGTCCCGCGGCATGGGGGTGCTTCTTTGGATCCGGTGAATGAGTTCCCCTGTTTTGTCTTCATTTCAATACCGCGCGTCGAGTTCGATATAATTCGCACTCCAATTGGCCGTGATGATCTTGAGGTTATCGGGTGGGGTGAGCTGTACAGGACAAGGGAAGATGCCGAGCGACATGCGTTTGATTGACGGCCATGCTCGATGCATGGTCTGTGATTCGTGATTGAGGACGTGGTGTTGATGTAGGTGCCGGACGGGGTCTTTGCCAGGGTTCTCGCAAGGACTCTGTTGGCTAACTCGCCGTAGCCGCCAGTGCTGGGACTTCGTGCAGCCGGTTGAGGCCACACACCCGGTTCATGTTCAGTCTTTTGCGGGAGGCCGCCGCACTGCCCTGATTCCCAACACGAGCACCGTCCCCCCCCGGTCAACCGGCGAGGGCTGAGCTGGCACGCCGAGCGGGGCCGGGAGGTCGCACTGTTCGCGGTCTCCTGGTTCTAGCCGGGGAACTGTTCGAACATGACCTCGTAGCCGTCCGGGTCCAGGCCGTAGAAGATGCGCGCCCATCCGACGTCTTCCGGGTCGAGGGTCACGGTCAGGCCCTCCTCCCGCCAGAGCCGCCACGTCGCGTCGAGATCCGTGGTCGGTACGACGAGGACGAAGCCGAGCCCGGCCGGGCCCTGCCTGGTCTGTTGCCCGCGCTCGGCGTGGTGGCAGGTACCCGCAGGCCAACCTTCAGCTGTTTCGTCGGCATTTTCGCCATCGTATAGACGCTGCGGATCAGTCGAAAGTGGCCGGCTGGTCGGCATCGGGAGCGCGCCGGATCAATACTCGGTATCGGGGTGCGCCGGATCAACCGCCGACCGAGAAGATCCCCGCCGGGGGCGGTGCGGAGTCGGTGGCGTCGGTGTCGTGGACGACCGGGGCACCCCCGGTGAACCGGATCAGCTCCTCGCCGGCGAGCACCCGGCCCGGGAACCAGTCGCCGGAGACCCGCCGGGTCAGCTCGGGCACGGGCGGGGTGCTGCGGCCGGCGAGCAGCACGAGGTTGCCGAAGCGGCGGCCCCGCAGCACCGCGGCGTCGCCGACCAGCGCCGCCTTGGGTAGCACTGATCGGACGGTGGCGACCTGTCGGCGGGCGTGCCGCAGCGGCGGGCCGTCGGCGATGTTCGCCAGGTACCAGCCGGTGGGTCGAAGGACGCGGGCCACCTCGGTGGCGAACTCCACCGAGGTCAGGTGGGCGGGGGTGCGGGCGCCGGCGAAGACGTCGGCGACCACGATGTCGATGCTGGCGTCCCGGAGGCCGGTGAGGGCTTCCCGGGCGTCGGCGACGCGTACCCGTAGTCGTGGGTTGGGGGGCCAGGGCAGTTCCCGGCGGACCAGCTCGACCAGCGCGCCGTCCACCTCGCAGACCCGTTGGGTCGAGCCGGGACGGGTGGCGGCGACATACCGGGGCAGGGTCAGCGCGCCGCCGCCGAGGTGCAGCAGGCGCAGCGGGGCGCCGGCCGGGGCGAGCAGGTCGATCGCGGCGCCGAGCCGGCGCACGTACTCGAACTCCAGGTGGGTGGGGTCGGTGAGATCCACATGTGACTGCGGGGCACCGTCGAGCAGCAGCGTCCAGGAGCCCGCCCGGTCCGGGTCGGGGACCAGCTCGGCCATCCCCGTGTCCACCTCGACGGCGGCCCGGTCGGTGGAGCGGCGGCGCCCCATCAGCCCGTACCGCCGGGTGGCTGCGCGGCGGCGGGCGTGGCGCTGCGCGCGGCGGCGACCAGGGCGCGGTGCAGCAGCCGGGAGTCGCCGATCATCCGTCGCAGCCGGCGTTCCAGGCCGGCGATGGGGATCAGGTTCTGCGGTGCCCGGGGGTCCTTGTACGGGGTGGAGGCGAATCGGGGCAGGGTCACCACGGACAGGTCCGCCAACGCGACCGCCGCCGCGATGTCCAGCTCGGTGGAGCACTCCACCCGGACGATGCCCGCCCAGGGAGCGCCACCGGCAACCGGCAGCCGCAGGTACCACGACCAGCCGCCCCACGCGGTGCCGAGCCGGAATACCGGGGAGCGCTGCCCGGCCGTCAGCCCGGTGACCACCGCGGTGAGCCGGGCGTCCAGGTACTGGCTGTGCTGGGTCTTGACGTAGCCGAGGGTGCGGGGCAGGAGCCGCCGGTTGCGCAGCGGCCCGTCCACCACCAGCAGATCCTCGTCGCTGCGGGCGGCGCTGGAGACCGCCACCTCCAGCGCGGTCAGCGGCCCCTGCACCGCCGCCGGCAGCTTGGCCAGCTCGCCGCTGCCGCCGACCCGGTGCACCGGGTAGTGGACGTTGCCGGCGCGCACGTCCACCGCGGACGGGCTGGCGGTGAAGAGCCCCCGCTCCACCCGGGCACCGGCCAGCTGGGCCGCGCCGCGCTCCAGGTCGCAGCGGACCACCCCGGCCGCGTACGAGGCGGCCAGCCCCGGGTACGAGACCCCGTCGGGCTCGGTCAACCACAGGCTGGCGTCGTTGCGGCGTACCCCGTCGACGAGGAGCACCACGGCCGGGGCGTGCACGCCGGGCTGGGGCCCGACCGCCCGCCACTCGGCTGCGGGCAGCTCGTGGTCGGCCTCGACCCGGGCGCTGCTGGGCGCGGCCGGGCCGCCGGCGGCGGCCTCGAACGAGGCCCCGTACGCCGGGTCCCACGCGTCGACGAAGAAGCGGGTCACCCGGGTCGCCTCCGCCCGCCGTCGGCGTTCACCGGCCGGTCCGTTCGATCCGGGCCGACCGGGCGTCCTTGCGGACCTCGAAGCGGACCGGTATGCGCTCGGCCAGCGCCGGTACGTGGGTGACCACGCCCACCATCCGGTCGCCCCGCGCGGCCAGGTTCTCCAACGTGGCCGCCACCGTGTCGAGGGTGGCGGTGTCGAGGGTGCCGAACCCCTCGTCCAGCACGATGGACTCCAGGCTGGCCGCGGTGGTCGACATCCCGGCGAGCTGTTCGGCCAGGGCCAGTGCGAGCGCCAGTGATGCCTGGAAGGTCTCCCCGCCGGAGAGGGTGCGTACGCCTCGGCGCAGGCCGGCGTCGTGGTGGTCCACGACGAAGAACTCCCCCTTGTCGTGGACCAGGTCGTACTGGTCGCCGGAGAGTTCGCGCAGGATTGTCGATGCCCCGTCCACCAGCAGGTCGAGTGCTTCGGTGAGCAGCCACCGTTCGAAGTTGTTCGCCCGCAGGTGCCCGGCGAGCGCGCGGGCCACCTGCGCCTCACGTTCGTAGGTGGCGCGCTGCTCGCGCAGCTCACCGGCCTGCTCCCGGCGACGGGTCACGTCCCGCAGCTGCGCCTCGGCCCGTTCGAGGGCGACCGCCGTGTCGCGGCCCGGGTCGTCGGTGACCGGCACCCCGGCCGCCGCGAGGAGCCCGCCGATCCGCGCCTGGACCGCGGCCACCTGCGCCTCGGCCGCGCTCACCGCCGCCACCCGGTCGGCGCGCTCGGTGCGCCGTCGCGTCACCTCGGCGGTGGCCCAGTCGGTCAGCGTCGTCCACGCCGCCGCCACGTCCTCCCGGTCGGTGGCCGGCGGGCCGAAGCGGGCCAGCCCGTCCCGGGTCGCGTCGAAGGCCCGCCAGGTGGTGCGGAGCCGCTCCTGCGCGGAGTCCACCGAGGCCCGCGCCCGGCGGGCCTCGTCCCGGCCGGCGCGGACCGCCGCCGCCGACTCCTCCAGCTCCTGCCGCAGCCGCCCGTGCTCGGCCAACGCCTGGTGCAGCGCCGCCGGCTCCGGGGCGTCGGCCAGCTGGGTGTGCAGGGCGGCCAGCCGTACGTCGAGCTGCTCCTGCCGGGCCCGTGCCGCCACCAGCTCCCGTTCCCGTTCGCGGGCGGCGCCGTCCCGCTGCGCCACGGTGGCCTTGGCCGTCTCGCTGGCCGCCCGCGCAGCCTTACCGGCCGCGACCGCCGCCGACACCGCGGACCCGGCCGGGACCGCCGGGACCCGGGCGACGGTCTGCTCGCAGACCGGGCAGGTGGTCCCGTCGTGCAGCTGCTCCCGCACCGCCATCGCCAGGTCGGTCGCCTGGGCCTGCTCATGCGCCTGGAAGGCCGCCGCCAGGTCGGCCTCGGCCTGCTCGGCCGCCGCCTGCGCCGCGGTCAGCTCCGCCGTCGCCGCGGCGTGCCCGGCCTGGGCCGCCGACACCGCCGCCCGGACCGTCTCGGCCTCGCCGGCCAGCCCCGCCCGGTCCTCGTACGCCCGCAGCAGCAGGCGCAGCGCGCTCTCGTCGCCGGCGGCGGCCAGCTCGCCGCGGAGCTTCTCCTCCCGCTCCTCGGCGAGCGCCACCACGGTCGTGGCCTGGTCCGCCTCGGTCTGCGCGGTCGCCACCGCCCGGGCCACCTCGGCCACCCCGGCGGGGGCGCGTACGGCGTCGAGTACGGCCAGGTCGGTGTCGAGGGCGGTCAGCGCCCCGCTCGCCTCCCGCGCCGCGGTGTGCGCCGCCGCGTGTTCGGGAACGGCGGCGGTGACGGCGGTGGCCAGCTCCCGCATCTGCGCGACGCGGGCCGACACCTCGTGGAGGGTGGCGTCGTCGATGTCGGTGAGGCCGGTGAGGGTCTGGTTGACCACCTCGAACTTCGCCTCGGCCTGGCTGGCCCGGGTCCCCGCCTTCTCCCGTACCTGCTCGTAGACGCCGAGGCCGAGCAGGTTGACCAGGATCTCCTGCCGTTTGGCCGGTCGGGCGTGCAGGAAGTCGGCGAACTGCCCCTGCGGCAGCAGCACACAGCTGGTGAACTGCTCATACGGCAGCCCGACCGCCGTCAGCACCGCGCCTTCCATCTCGGCGACCGTGCCGGCGAGCACCTCGCCCAGGTCCTCCGGGCTCAGCCCGGTGTCGAGCTTCGCCGGGTCGAAGCCGGGCGGCATGAGCTGCAGGCCGGCGCCGGAGGTCTTGACGTTGCCCCGGCTGTCCCGCCGGACCACCCGGGTGGCCACGTAGCGGTCGCCGGCCGACTCGAAGACCAGCCGGACCCGCGCCTCGGCCGCCGACGGGGCGAGGGCGTTCGCCAACCCGCGGGTGCCACCCCACCGGGGTACGGTGCCGTAGAGCGCGAAGCAGATGGCGTCCAACACGGTGGACTTGCCGGATCCGGTCGGCCCGACCAGCGCGAAGAAGTCGGCGTCGGTGAAGTCGATCGTCGTCGCCACCCGGAAGACGGTGAAGCCGTCGAGGTCCAGTCGCATCGGCCGCATCAGTGCTCGACCTCCTCGAAGAGCTCGTCGAAGAGTCCCCGGACGTCGTCGTCGGCGTGTCCCCGGTCGTCCAGGTAGTCGCCGAAGAGCTCCCGCGGTGACCGGCCGGCGCGCTGGGCGACGCGGGCCCCACCGCCGGGCGCGGGCACCAGCTCCGGATCGATCCTGATCTCCAGGGCGCGGGGGAGGAGCTCCTGCACCTCCTCGCGGAGGCCGGCCCGGGGCTGCTCCCGGACGAAGACCCGCAGCCAGGCGTCGGGCACCTCGACCTCGGCGAGCTGCGCGAGCGTGCCCCGGACGGTCCGCAGGGTGGCGGCGGCGGGGATGGGCACCTCGCGCACCTGGGCGGCCGTGGTGGCGGTCACCTCGACCACGGTCACCGACGGGATGTTCTCCTGCTCGCCGAAGTCGACCGCCAGCGGGCTGCCGCTGTAGCGGATCGGGCACCCGCCGTCGACCCGCTGGGCGCGGTGCAGGTGACCGAGGGCGACGTAGTGCGCGCTGCCGGGGAAGACCGTCGCCGGCACCGCGTAGCCGAGGACGGTGTGCGCGTCCCGCTCGCCGCCGCCGGTCGCCGCCCCGACCACGGTCAGGTGGGCGGTGACCAGGTGCACCCGGTTCGGCTCGGTGAAGCCCTCGGTCAACCGGGTGACGATCCGGCCCAGGTGGTCGGCGTACGTCTGGTTCGCCTCGGCGGCGGTCAGCTCGTACATCTCCACGGCCCGGACCGCGTACCGCTGGGACAAAAACGGCAGCGCGGCGAGCTGCCAGCGTTCGCCGCCGCCGGTCGTACCGTCGATGATGTGCTCGTCGGGGTCTTCGCGGACGTTGCCCCGCAGGGTGATCCCGGCGGCGTCGGCCCACGGCCGCAGCGCGTCCAGCGCCGCGCCGTTGTCGTGGTTGCCGCCGATGGCGACGACGTCGGCACCGGTACGGCGCAGCGCGGTCAGCGCGCGGGTGACCAGCCGGGTCGCCTCGGGGGTGGGGGCGGCGGTGTCGTAGAGGTCGCCGGCGATGATGACCAGGTCCGGCGCTTCCCGCCGGGCCACCTCGATCACCCCGGCGAGGACGGCCTTCTGCTCCTCGGCCCGGGACTGCCCCTTGAGAACCTTGCCGACGTGCCAGTCGGAGGTGTGCAGGATTTTCACGGCTCAAACCACCTCAGAACGGGATGTCGTCGTCACCGGAGCCCACCACGGCGAACGGGTCGGCCGACTGGGTGATCGACCGGAGGGTCTGGGAGGGCACCGCGCCCGCCTCCGCGACCCGCGTCGCCCAGGCGGGAAACGGAAACTCCAGGCAGAGCGGCACCGGGATGTCGGGCTGGTTGACGAACATCGTGCCCGGTTTTGCCAGCAGCGCCCGCTGCCGTTGCGCCGGCGGGAGGAAACCGTACTCGGGGCGGGATGCCTCCGCCGGGTCGAGTCGACCCACCACCCGGACCGCCGAGTTCGTGACGATGCGCCGCTCCACCTCGCTGGCGGTCTGCTGCGCGCCGATCAGGATCACCCCGAGGGAGCGGCCCCGCTCGGCGATGTCCAGCAGCACCTCCTTGATCGGGGAGGAGCCCTCGCGGGGGGCGTACTTGTTCAGCTCGTCAAGAACGACGAAGAGCAGCGGCTTGGCCGTGCCGGTCTTCTCCTTGCGCTCGAACTCGCTCTTGAGCGTCACGCCGACCACGAACCGCTGCGCCCGGTCCGGCAGGTTGTGCAGGTCGACCACGGTGACCTGCGCCGACTCCGCGGTGTTGATCCGGTGCGGGCGCCGGGTGGCCAGATCGCCGCGGATCAGCCGGGACAGGTCCTTCTTACTGCCGATCAACCGGCGGGCGAAGGCGTTGACGGTGCCGAGGCCGACCGCGCTGCCGGCCCAGTCGCCCCGGGTCTCGTCGTCGTTGAGCTGCTCGACGATGTGATCGACCAGGTCGGCGTAGCCGCCGAGGCGGACCCCGTCGATGCTCACCCCACCGTCGGCGGGCTGCGCGTGGCGGGCCAGGTGGGCGGTGACCGAGTGCACCACCATCGTGTACTGCTGGCGCTCGTCGTCGGCGTCGGCGAAGACGTACGGCAGGAGGCGGTCGGCGCAGAACTCGTCGAGCGTCCAGTAGAAGCTGTCCACCCCGCTGAGCCGACTGCTCACATCCGGCGTGCCGCTGGCGTCACCGGCCCGGGGCGGAGCGTAGACCCGTACGTCTCCGAAGGCCGCGGCGTCCAGACCGAGCCGGGCGTACGCCGTGCGGGTGGACTCGTCCAGCCGGGTGTTGGGGTGGTCGAGGAAGAGCAGGTCCTCGCCCTTGACGTTGAAGATCAGCGCCTTGGCGTTGACCGCGTCCCCGCCCAGGACGCCGGAGCGGAAGACCGAGTAGAGCAGGAAGGTGGCGAAGCTCGTCTTGGTGGCGACGCCGGAGATGCCGGAGATGGAGACGTGCGCGCCCCGGGTGCCGTCGAGGAAGTCGGCGTTGAGGTAGACCGGCACCCCGTCGCGGCCGGTGCCCATCGGGATCCGCCGCTCCATCCGGTCGAAGTGCAGCGCCCGGGCCCGGGCGTCCCCCTCGGCCCGGTGCACGACGGCGCCCGGCGACGGCGGAACGTAGAGCTCCGGGTCGACCCGGGTGGTGGTGATCTCGGCGGCCTCCTGCACCTGGGCGGGGAGCATGCCGTCGGCGATCGCGAAGACGTCGGAGTCGAACTGGGCGCCCTCGTGTCGGGCGCGTACCTGGGTGACCACCCCGGCGATCGTCACCGGCTCCCGGTCCGGCAGCTCGCGGCGGGTGGCCACCACGTCGTCGAGCTGCAGGTAGCTGGTGGGGGAGACCGCCGTCCAGAACTGCAGCGGGGTGGCGTCGGCGGTGCCGAGCACCCTGCCGACCAGCTCGCCCGGGCTGTCCACGGCGTCGTCGGTCATCGGGTCACTCCGCGGGGCTGGGGGGCGAGGTCGGCAGACACGCCCTGCATCCTGCCCGAGACCTACGACCGGCCGCCACGTGACGCGGCGGAGACCACGCCGCGCCTGCTGTCGGCGGATTCGCCACGAGCAGGGCGAGAGCTGGGCGATGCTGTAACGGATGAAGCTGCGGGAGGAGTGGCTGCGGACGCCCCGCGGTCGGTTCAAGGCGCTGGTCGCACTGGCGGCGGTGCTACCGGCGGTGGAGGCGGCGATCATCGCGGTGCTCGGGTTCCAGGCTGTTCGCGGGCTGTCGCCGCAGGTGAGCGCCGTCTGGCCGTACGGCACCTTCCATGAGCTGCGCTGGCTGTTCGTCTACCACCGGACCATCCCTGGGTTCTTCATCACGTTGGTGGGGATATCGGTGCTGCGGGGACTCCTCACCACCGTCATGGCGAACCTGGCCTGGCCGGACGGAGCCCCCCATCCGTCGTGGCGCTGGCTGCTGCGGCGCAACATCTGGGTCACCATCCTCACCGCGGTGCTCCTCTCGCCCTGGGTGGCGCTGGCGATGGCCTTCGCCACGACCGGGCTCTCCTGGTATCTGATCGCCTCGCTGCTGCCGTTGCTGCTGTTCGCCCCGTTCCTGCTGCGGGCCGGGCTGACCGCGGACTGGTGGCGCGGTCTGCCGCGGCTCGAGGTGGTGGGTTGGGCGTGGCTGAACTTCGCCGTGCTCACCATCGCCGGTGCGGTGCTGTCGGCGGTGCCCATCTGGTGGGCTGTCCCGTTGGCCGCCGTCGGCGGCGCCGTCAACGCGCTGCTCTGGCGCAAGAGCGTCGCCGCCGTTCTGGCCCCCGGCCGGGTTCGCCTCCGGCTCGTGCCGGTGGTGCCGCTGTTGGTGGCGCTCATCCTGCTCAGCTTCCCGGCGATGCCGCTGGCGGCCGAGCGGGTCCAGGGCGGGCGCGGCGGGTGGCGACCGCCGATCATGTCGGAGCCGCTGCCGGACTCGGTCCCGTACGCGGTGATCGCCCTCGGCGGGCACGACTCCGAGTACGACGGTGAACCGGCGGTGGATCCGCGGGTGGAGCGGTTCTCCTACCTCGGGCTGGATGAACAGGACCGGCCGTTGCCGTACACGGCGGTGGCCACCCACCGGTCGTTGGGCGAGAGCGCGGCCCTGTTGGCGGAGCAGGTCGAGGTCCTGCACGAGCGGACCGACCGGCCGATCGCCCTGCTCGGGCACAGCGAGGGGGCCATGGTGGCCCGGACCTACCTGGAGCGGTGGCCGATGACGGAGGTGGAGGCGGTGCTGCTGTTCAGCCCGCTGGTGATGCCGGGCCGGGTGTACTACCCGCCGGCGGAGATCAGGCGGGGGTGGGGCGTGGTGGCCGGTTGGGAGTTGCGCGCGCTGCAGTCGCTCTGGAACCTCACCGACACCTCGGAGGAGGTGCCGGACCAGGATTTCATCCGCTCGTTGCTGGCCGATGCCCCGTTCTACCGAAACCGTACGCTCTGCCCGGTGGCGGGGGTACGGATGGTGGCCTTCCTGCCGACGGTCACCGCGATCGAGGCGCCGCCCGGCCAGTACCACCGGATCCCGGTGTACGAGCTGCCTGCGTTCCACGGTGAGCTGGTCGGCCGGGCCGACGTCGCGGACCTGGTGCTCGACTTCCTCTCCGGCGAACCGGTGCAGCGGTCCGAGCGGCAGTACGAGGTGCTCCAGCGTCTCGGCTCGGCCTGGCAGCCACCGCCGTTGGCCCTGGGGATCAACCCGGTCTGGTCGGCGGGGCGGGAGGCGGACCCCGCCTTCACCGGCCGGATCTGCGAGGCCCGCAACGGCGGGCCGTGATAGGTCCGGTGCGCGGCGCCGTGCCGCGATGGGTCCGGTGCGCGGCGCCGCGACAGATTCGCGGGTGCTGCCTCGCCGAGCACCGCTGCCACCGCCCGGTGCCGCGGGCGGGTGGGGTCAGTCGCGGGCGTAGCGAAGCAGCAGCCCGCCGTCGGCGGCGGCGAGCACGTGCCGCAGCGGCAGGTGCCGCACCGGGCTGGGCTCCCCGGCGGTGATCCGGCCCGGCCCGGCGCCGGCCAACAGCGGGGCGACGGTCAGGCAGACCTCGTCGACCAGGTCGGCGGCGGTGAGCGCGCCGAAGAGGTGCGGGCCGCCCTCGCAGAGCAACTGGTCGAGCCCGCGGCGACGCAGTTCGGCCAGGCCGGCGGCGAGGTCCACCCGGTCGTCGCCGCATTCGACGAGGTCGGTGACGTCGGCCAGGCCCGGCGGGGCGGTGGCGGCGGCGCGCGTGAGCACGATCGGGCGTACCGGTGCGTCGGCGAGGGCGGGATGGGTCGGGTCGAGGTTGGCCGAGCCGGAGACCACGACGAGGGTCGGGCATTCCGGTAGGCCGTGCTCCCGGCGCCAGGCGCGGCGTCGCTCGTCCAGCCGGAGTGGCCGGTACCGCTCGTGGCGCATCGTGCCGCCGGCGACCACGAGACCGTCGCAGAGCATCCGTAGCAGGCGGAAGACCCGCTTGTCCGGCTCGCCGGAGAGCCCGGCCGAATAGCCGTCAACGGTGACCGCGCCGTCCACGCTGGTGACGAAGTTGACGCGCAGGCGTGGTCGATTGGGATTCCCGGTGCGCGGGGCCTCCTCGGAGTTGAGGTCGGTCCGGCCGTAGCAGGCGGTGAGCGCGGAGTCGTCGAGCGGCATGCTGGACGGTGCCGGCCAGAGGGCGGTAATCGGCGTTTCGACGGTCATTCGCTGGCCGGACCCGTGACCGGAGGGGGTGGCGGAGGGGTACGGTGCTGGCAGTCACACCAGTTGTGGCCGCGACAGTCGTCGTGCCGCCTCGCCCGGCACGCTCGGCAGATCATGGTCGCAGCTTATTCTGCGGGAGGACGGGATAGCATGCCGCGGCAGATCTTCCAGCTGAGGATTTCTCTGGCCGGGGTCCGGCCGCTGGTCTGGCGCCGGGTGCTGGTCCCGGGCGGCTTCACCCTGGACCGGGTGCACCGGGTGGTGCAGCACGCGATGGGTTGGCGGGACTGCCACCTGCACTCGTTCGAGGTCGACGGTGAGCAGTTCGGGGAGCCCGACCCGGACGGCGAACTGTCGCTCCGCGACGAGCTGGAGGTCCGGCTGGACGCGGTGGTCGGTAAGGGTAGCCGGTTTCACTACACCTACGACTTCGGTAACTGGTGGGAGCACGATCTGGTGGTGGAGGACGTCCTCCTGGCGGATCCGGAGGAGCGCTATCCCGACTGTCTGGATGGGGAACGGGCGTGCCCGCCGGAGGATGTCGGCGGTCCGGCCGGCTATCTGGAGCTGCTGGCCGCGTTCGCTGATCCGGCGCATCCCGAGCATCACACGTTGCGGGACTGGGCAGGGGACCGCTTTGATCCGGCCGTCTTCGATTCCGGTCGGGCGGGCACGCTGCTTCGTCGATTCTGCTGACCTGTTTCGCCACTGCGGGGCGCTGGCCCGGGTAAAGCACCATTTCGCGGCGGGGATCGTGAGCGCGCGGTAACGATCCGGGATTCACCCCCATCGGCCTATTGACACGTCTGACACCTCCCGGCAATCTCATGGGAGCGTTCCCAGTGGTGTGGTACGGCTCATTTGTCCATGCCGGACCGTCGTCGAATCCATCATCGTCGGTCGACGCCCCGTACCGCATCCCCCATCACGACAGACGCAGCCTCACATCGAAAAGAGGGGTCAGGATGAGCCTCACCACGCGGCGTTCCCGCCTGGCGGCCAGCGCCCTTGCCGCGATCACCGCCGTCGGCGGCCTCGCGGCCTGCGGCACCGACGACGAGCCGGCGGCGGGCGAGAAGCCCAGCAAGCTGATCGTCGAGACGTTCGGCGAGTTCGGCTACGAAGAACTCATCAAACAGTACGAGAAGGACACCGGCATCAAGATCGAGCTGCGCAAGACCGCGCAGCTGCGTGAGTACCGGCCCAAGCTGGTGCGCTACCTGGCCACCGGCAAGGGTGCGGGCGACGTGGTCGCGCTGGAGGAGGGCATCCTCAACGAGTTCAAGTCCAACCCGCGTAACTGGGTGGATCTCGCCCCGCTGATTGACGACCACTCCGAGGACTACCTGCCCTGGAAGTGGGAGCTGGGCAAGGCGCCGGACGGCCGGCTGATGGGCCTGCCGACCGATGTCGGTAGCCTCGCCGTCTGCTACCGCAAGGACCTCTTCGAGGCGGCCGGCCTGCCCACCGAGCGGGATGAGGTGTCGGCGCTCTGGCCGGACTGGGACAGCTTCCTGGAGACCGGCCGCGCGTACAAGGAGGGCAGTGGCGGCAAGGCCCTCATCGATACGATCGTCACCGTCTCCGAAGCGGTGCTCTTCCAGCAGGGCGACGACCTCTTCTACGACAAGGAGAACAACATCATCGCGGAGACCAGCCCCGCGGTGAAGGCGGCCTGGGACACCGCGACCTCGATGGTCGAGCTCTCCGCCAAAATCGAAACCTGGTCGCCCGAGTGGTCCGGCGGCTTCAAACAGGGCAGCTTCGCGGCCACCTTCTGCCCCTCCTGGATGCTCGGCATCGTCGCGGAGAACTCCGGCGAGGCGAACAAGGGCAAGTGGGACGTGGCGGCGGTGCCCGGCGGCGGCGGCAACTGGGGCGGCTCCTGGCTGGCGGTGCCGGAGCAGAGCGCCTACCACGAGGAGGCGGCGAAACTCGCCGAGTTCCTGACCAACGCCACCAGCCAGGTGGAGGCCTTCAAGGCCAAGGGCCCGCTCCCCACCCACCTGGAGGCGCTGCAGGACGAGGCCTTCCTCAGCTACACCAACGAGTACTTCAGCGGCGCCCCGACCGGCAAGATCTTCGGCGAGAGCGTCAGCAAGATCGAGCCGATCCACCTGGGGCCGAAGCATCAGGCGGTGAAGGAGAACGCCTTCGGGCTGGCGCTGCGGGGGTTCGAGAACGGACAGGTCAGTGAGGACGAGGCCTGGCAGCAGTTCATCAAGGACGCCGAGATTCAGGGCGCCTTCTGAGTGAATCCGACCTGGTGGCGTTCGGAGACCGTTCCGGGCGCCACCGGTCGGTCCCGGACCGGGGTGCGGCCACCTGCTGGTACTGCGTGGTGCGTCGCGCCCTGCGCGAGGGCACCAACCCTGCCAGGAAAGGAACCCCATGAGCCACCCTGAGCGAGCCGCCGGTCGACCTGACCTGCCAGCACCGCAGGTCGGCACGGAATGCAGCGGAGCGCTGACATGAGCCACTCGACCACCGCGGCCCCGCCGACACCGGCAGCACCACCCCCGCCCGGCGGCACCCCCAAGCGCTGGCGGCTCTCCCTGGCCCGCCTGGACCTCAAGTACTCGCCGTACCTCTACATCGCGCCGTTCTTTCTGGTCTTCGGCATCTTCGGGCTCTACCCGATGCTGCGTACCTTCTGGATGTCGCTGCACGACTGGGATCTGATCGGCGATCACACCTTCATCGGGTTCGACAACTACACCCGGCTGCTCACCGACGAATACTTCTGGAACGCGCTGATCAACACGCTCGGCATCTTCGTGCTGTCGACCGTCCCGCAGCTGTTGCTGGCGCTCTTCCTGGCGAACCTGCTCAACCGCACCCTGCTGCGGGCCAAGACCTTCTTCCGGTTGGCCATCTTCATCCCGAACGTCGTCTCGGTCGCCGCGGTCGCGATTGTCTTCGGCATGCTGTACCAACGGGAGTATGGGCTGGTCAACTGGCTGCTCGGGTTCGTCGGGATCGACCAGATCGACTGGGACGGGCAGACCTGGAGCTCCTGGACGGCGATCGCGTCCATGGTCAACTGGCGGTGGACGGGATACAACACCCTGATCCTGCTCGCCGGCATGCAGGCGATCCCCCGGGACCTCTACGAGGCGGCGGAGATCGACGGCGCCGGCCAGTGGCGGCAGTTCTGGCGGATCACCCTGCCGCTGCTCCGGCCGACGTTCATCTTCGTGGTCATCCTCTCCACGATCGGCGGCATGCAGCTCTTCACCGAGCCGCTGCTCTTCGGCAACGGCAACATCATCGGCGGCACCCAGCGCGACTTCCAGACCCTGGCCATGTACATGTACGAGATGGGTATCACGAATTTGAACAGCGCTGGTTACGGGGCGGCGGTCGCCTGGGCCCTCTTCATGATCATCGGACTGATGTCGCTGCTCAACTTCGTCCTCGTTCGCCGCGCGGCCAAGTGAGGAGCCTTCGATGATCTCCGCATCCAAGCGTCTCTGGCGCACCAGCCCGTTGACCTACCTGGCCCTCGTCCTGGCGACCCTGCTGTCGATCTACCCCTTCTACTACATGGTGGTGATCGGCACCCGCGCCCTGGAGTCGATCAACGACATCCCTCCGCCGGTCACCCCCGGTGGTGCCTTCAGCGACAACTTCGGCCGGGTGCTCGACAACGACGCGGCCAACTTCCTCACCGGCATGATGAACTCGATCATCGTCGCCTCGGTGGTCACCGTGTCGGTGGTCCTCACCGGCTCGCTCGCCGGCTTCGCCTTCGCGAAGCTGCGCTTCCGGGGCCGCAACGTCCTGCTGCTCTCCATCATCGTGACGATGATGATCCCCACCCAACTGGGCATCATCCCGCTCTGGGGCATGATGCAGACGCTGGGGTGGTACGACACCCTCTACGCGGTCACCGTGCCGTTCCTGGTCACCGCCTTCGGCGTCTTCATGATGCGGCAGTACGCCAGCCAGGCGGTCTCCGACGAGCTGATCGAGGCCGGCCGGATCGACGGTGCCAGCACCCTGCGGATCTACTGGAACATCGTGCTGCCCGCGCTGCGCCCGGCCGCCGGGGTCCTGGGGCTGCTGACCTTCATGGAGACCTGGAACTCGTTCCTCTGGCCGTACGCGGTGCTCACCCCGGAGAACCCGACGCTGCAGGTCTCCCTCTCCTTCCTGTCGTACGCGTACTACACCGACTACTCACAGGTCTTCGCCGCCACCGCCGTCGGCACCCTGCCGCTGGTCATCGTCTTCCTCCTGTTCGGCCGCCAGATCATCGGCGGGATCATGGAAGGTGCCGTCAAGTCGTGAGTAGTCCTGCGAGCCCACCCGCCGCCGGCGTTCTCGCCGAACGCCCGCCGCTGACCTTCCCGCCCGGCTTCCTCTGGGGCGCCGCCACCGCGGCCTACCAGGTCGAGGGTGCGGCAGCCGTCGGCGGCCGCACCCCGTCGATCTGGGACACCTTCAGTCACACCCCGGGGCGGGTGGTGGCCGGGCACACCGGTGACGAGGCGTGCGACCACTACCACCGGCTCGACCTGGATGTCGCCCTCATGGCCGAGCTGGGGCTGAAGTCGTACCGGTTCTCGGTCTCCTGGCCCCGGGTGCAGCCCGGCGGCACCGGCCCGAGCAACCAGGAGGGACTCGACTTCTACCGGCGGCTGGTGGACCAACTGCTGGCCAACGGCATCGAACCGTGGCTGACGCTCTACCACTGGGACCTGCCGCAGCCACTGGAGGACGCGGGCGGCTGGCCGGCCCGGGACACCGCCGCCCGGTTCGCCGACTACGCCGCCCTGGTCGCCGGCGCACTCGGCGACCGGGTGCGGTACTGGACCACGCTCAACGAGCCGTGGTGCTCGGCCTTCCTCGGGTACGGCTCCGGGGCCCACGCGCCGGGTCGGTCCGACCCCGCCGCCGCGGTGCGCGCCGGTCACCACCTGCTACTCGGCCACGGGCTGGCCGTGCCGGCAGTACGGGCAGCGGCCCAGTCCGACGTCGAGGTCGGGGTGAGCCTCAACCTTTACCCGGTCACCGCGGCCACCGACTCGCCCGGCGACGCCGACGCGGCACGCCGGATCGACGGGCTGGCGAACCGGTTCTTCCTCGACCCACTGCTGCGCGGTTCGTACCCGGCGGATCTGCTGTCCGACCTCAGCCCGGTCACCGACTTCGGGCACGTGCGCGCGGAGGACCTGACCACCATCGCCGCCCCGCTGGATCTGGTCGGCATCAACTACTACAGCCGGCACGTGGTCGCCGCGCCGACGGGGGAACCGCCGGAGCCGTACTGGCGTAAACCGTCGTGCTGGCCCGGCAGCGAAGGCGTTCGTTTCGTCACCCGGGGCAGACCGGTCACCGACATGGACTGGGAGATCGACCCTCCCGGGCTGGTCGAGACGTTGCGGCGGGTGCACGAGGAGTACACCGACCTGCCGCTCTACCTCACCGAGAACGGCTCGGCCTTCGTGGACGCGGTCGTGGACGGTCAGGTGGACGACCCGGACCGCACCGCCTTCTTCGACGCGCACCTGCGCGCCGCGCACCAGGCGATCGCCGCGGGTGTCCCGCTGCGGGGCTATTTCGCCTGGTCGTTGCTGGACAACTTCGAGTGGGCCTGGGGCTACACGAAGCGCTTTGGCATGATCCACGTCGACTACCGCAGTCAGGCCCGCACCCTGAAATCCAGCGGTCGCTGGTACGCCGAGGCAATCCGACGCAACGGTCTGGCTGCAGAATAGGCTCGAACCAGCTATCCGGGTGGTCCCGGTGCCACCGGTGGGCACCGGGGCTTTCCGCCGTCGGAGGAGCAGACGATGACAACGCAGCGCACCCGCTCGCTCGGGCGCCCGACTCTCGATGCGGTCGCCGCACGTGCCGGCGTGGGCCGGGGCACGGTCTCCCGCGTCGTCAATGGTTCACCCCAGGTCAGTCCCGAGGCCCGCGCCGCGGTGCAGCGGGCGATCGCGGAACTGGGGTACGTGCCGAACCGGGCCGCTCGCGCCCTGGTTACCCAGCGGACCGACTCGATCGCCCTGGTGGTGTCAGAATCCGGGGACCGGGTGTTCGCCGAGCCGTTCTTCGCCGGCATCGTGCGGGGCGTCAGCTCCGGCCTGCTGGGGACCCCGTTCCAGCTCTGGCTCGTGATGGTCCAGTCCCCGAGCGAGCGGGAGCGGGTCGAGCACCACCTGACCAACCAGCATGTTGACGGCGTCCTACTGTTGTCGCTGCACGATGCCGACCCGCTGCCCACGCTGCTGGCGGAGCGGGGCCTGCCCACCGTGCTCGGTGGCCGGCCAGCCCAGATGCTGCACTCCGACGCGGAGCCGGCCTGGCTCGTGGACGCGGACAACGTCGGCGGGGCCCGGCGCGCGGTGGAGTACCTCGTCGGGCGGGGACGGCGGCAGATCGCGACCATCACCGGCCCGCAGGACATGGGCGCCGGCCTGGGGCGGCTGACCGGCTACCAGGAGGCGGTCGCGAAGACGCCGAGCGGGGGCAGGCCAGACCTGATCGCGTACGGGGACTTCAGCGAGGACAGTGGGGAGGCCGCGATGCGCCAGCTGCTGGCCGCGTGCCCGGACCTGGATGCGGTCTTCGTCGCCTCGGACCTGATGGCCTTCGGTGCGCTCCGGGCGTTGCGGGAGGCCGGTCGGCGGGTGCCCGAGGACGTGGCCGTGGTGGGCTTCGACGACGCACCGATCGCCCGCCAGTCGGACCCGCCGCTGACCACGGTCTTCCAGCCGATCGAGGAGATGGGACGGCAGATGGCCCAGTTGCTGGTATCCCGGATCCGTGGCGAGCAACGGGCCACCACGAACATCCTCCTGGACACCGAGTTGATCGAGCGTGCCAGCACCTGACCGCCACCGCCGACGGGCCCTGCGCCGCGGAGGTGGTGTCCGGGGTGGCGACTCAGGCGTAGCGGCGGAGTTCGCGGCGGGCCAGAGCGGCCTTGTGGACCTCGTCCGGCCCGTCGGCGAGGCGTAGGGTGCGGGCCTGGGCCCAGAGCGCCGCCAGCGGGGTGTCCTGGCTGACACCGGCACCCCCGTACGCCTGGATGGCCTTGTCGATCACCCACTCCGCCATCGACGGAGTGTCGATCTTGATGGCCTGGATCTCGGCGTGCGCGCCCCTGTTCCCGACCGTGTCCATCAGCCAGGCCGTCTTCAGTACCAGGAGTCGGGACTGCTCGATGCGGACCCGCGCCTCGGCGATCCACTCTCGCACCACCCCCTGCTCGGCGATCGGCCGGCCGAACGCCACCCGGTCGAGGGCACGACGGCAGAGCAGCTCCAGCGCTCGCTCCGCCATGCCGACCAACCGCATGCAGTGGTGGATCCGGCCGGGACCGAGCCGGGCCTGGGCGATGGCGAAGCCGGCGCCCTCCGCACCGATCAGGTTCTCCACCGGCACCCGGACGTCGGCGAAATCGATTTCGGCATGGCCACCGTGTGGACCATCGTGGTAGCCGAAGACATGTAGCCCGCGCCGGACGGTGACCCCAGGTGTGTCCCGCGGTACCAGGATCATGCTCTGCTGCCGGTGCCGGGCGGCCGACGGGTCGGTCCGGCCCATCACCACGAAGATCTGACAGGCCGGATCCATGGCGCCGGACGACCACCACTTGCGGCCGTTGATCACGTAGTGGTCGCCGTCCCGGGTGATCCGGGTGGCGATGTTGGTGGCGTCGGAGGAGGCGACCTCCGGCTCGGTCATGCAGAACGCCGAGCGGATCTCCGCCGCCAGCAGTGGGCGCAGCCACCGCTGGCGCTGGGTCTCGGTGCCGAACTCGGCGAGCAGCTCCATGTTGCCGGTGTCCGGTGCCGCACAGTTGAGCGCCTCCGGGGCGAGGTGCGGGCTGCGGCCCGTCAGCTCGGCGAGCGGAGCGTACTGCAGGTTGGTCAGCCCGGCGCCGTGGTGGGGATCGGGGAGGAAGAGGTTCCACAGGCCCCGCTGGCGGGCCGCCGCCCGCAACTCGGCCAGCACCGGCGGTCGAGCCCACTGGTCCGCGGCGGCCGCGACCTGCTCGGCGTAGACCGCCTCGGCCGGGTAGACCTGCTGCTCCAGGAAATCGGTCAGCTCGGAGCGCAGCCGTTCGGTGTGGGCGTCGTGGGTGAAGTCCATCAGCTCCTCCTCGAGACGGCGGTCAGTCCGTACGCGACCAGCGGAGCGACCATCTCGCCGATCTGGTCGAAGCCCGCGCCGACGGTTTGTCCCTGGCGGTGCCGGTAGTGGATGCCCTCGCAGATCACCGCGAGTTTGAAGCACCCCAGGGCCACATGCCAGTCCAGCGGGCCGACATCGATCCCGCTGCGGCTGGCGTACCGCTCGATCAGCTCGGCGCCGGCGGGGAAGCCGGCCCGGGGCCCCAGCCCGTCGGCCACGGGGTTGCTCGGGACCGCATCGCCGCCCATCGCATCCCAGTAGGTCAGCAGGAGGCCCAGGTCGGCCAGGGGGTCGCCGAGGGTGGCCATCTCCCAGTCGAGCACCGCCTGGACGGCGACCGGGCTGACGGTGGCGAGGAGGTTGTCCAGCCGGTAGTCGCCGTGCACGATCCGCCCCGGGCCGGAACTCTCCGGAGCGGTGCCGGCCAGTTGGTCGCGTAGCTCGTCGATGCCGGGCAGCGGGCGGCTCCGAGAGCTGTCGAGCTGCCCGGACCAGCGGCGGACCTGGCGGGCGAGAAAGCCTTGTGGGCGGCCGAAGTCGGCCAGGCCGACCTCCGCCGGGTCCACGGTGTGCAGCGCGGCGAGGGTGTCCATCATCGCCAGCGCCAGCTCCCGCCGCTGACCGCGGGGGAGTGGATCGGTCTGCGCCCGGGAGCGGAACACCGTGCCGGGCACCCGGTCCATCAGATAGAACGGCGCCCCGATCACCTCAGCGTCGGTGCAGAGCAGCAACGCCTCCGGCACCGGCACCTCGGTCGGGGCGAGCGCCGAGATGACCCGGAACTCCCGCGCCATGTCGTGCGCGGTAGCCAGCACGTGGCCCAGCGGCGGCCGGCGCAGCACGATCGCCCGCCCGCCCACACCGAGCAGGTACGTCAGGTTGGACCGGCCGCCGGCGATCAGCTGGGCGCTCAGTGGCCCGTCGCCCAGGTCCGGCCGGTGCGCGGCGAGGTAGCCGGCGAGCCGGCCCAGGTCCAGACCCGGCGGGGAGCCGGTCGGTGCGGAATCGTCGATGGCCGGCTCGGTCATCCGAACAGTTGATGGCAGCTCACTTCTGATGTCAAGGCTGGTTCCAGTTCTCGGCGTCGAAATCGACCCGTCACCCTGGGTTACGGGTTCTGCAACAGTGCTGGGGGAGGGTCGTACCGGGGAAAGGGGTAGAACATGACGCGGTGGGGACAACAGACCCTGGTGGCGGACCGGCCAGCTGGTCTGGCGGTTCGAGGACTGGCCGACCTGGTCACCCTGCGCCTGCCGGACAGCGCCGAGGTGGACGTACGCCCAGCGGCCGGCGAAGACCTGATCGGCGTGGTCGACCTGCACGAGCGGTGTTCGGCGCGCAGCCGCAACCGCCGCTACCACGGTGGGTCGGCGCGACCCGCCCCGGCACGATTGCGCCGACTGTTGGTGCCGGCCCGGGGAGTCACCCTGCTGGCCACGCCGACCGTTTCCCATGCGCCGACCGCGCCGGTGGTGGCGATGGCCAATCTGCTCGGCGAGGGGGACCTGGCCGAGGTGGCGTTGCTGGTACGCGACGACTGGCAGCGCCGCGGACTCGGATCGGCGCTGCTGCGTCGGCTCGTGTGGCAGGCGGAGCAGGGCGGGTACGCCGCGCTGGGCCTGCACATCCAGGCGGAGAATACCCCGATGCTGCGGGCCGTCCGCCGGTTGGAGCGGCCATCGGTGGTGGACCGGGACGGCTCGCTGTTGACCCTGACGGTGCCGTTGACCGCGACCGTCTCCCCGGTCGGGGCGGGGCAGCCGTAGACCTCTCTATCGCGACGCGGTGATCGTCAGTTCGGCCGGTGCAGATACCGGACTCCTGTCGGCGTAGGACCTTTCGGTGGCGGTGGCAACATGCTCCAGTTCTTGACTGCTGTCGCGCGCAAATAGTGATGAATGCGAGTAGCGCACCGGGACACATTTCCTCGTACTGTTGAAGGAGAACCACCTCACACCCCGAGGAGGCACTCCAATGGTCAACGACTTTTTGATCTCCTTCATCCGCACCGCCGTTCCGGTCGCTGTCGGTGCGGTGCTGGCCTGGCTCGCCTCGAAAACGGGAATCGTCCTCGATGCTGACTCGTCTGCTTCGCTGACCGCTGGGGTGGTCGCCGTGGTGGTCGCCGCCTACTATGCCCTCGCCCGTGCGCTGGAGATCCGGTGGCCCTGGCTCGGCCTGCTGCTGGGCCGGCGGGCGAAGCCGGTCTACGAGGTGTCGCGTACCAGCAAGGGCGAGGGCTGAGGTGCTCGTTCGTCCCGCTGCCTACTGTGGCGGGTCAGTGGTGGTGGGTGACCCGAAAGCCACCCACCACCATCACCGGTGCGGTTCACCGTTTCTCTTCCGGAATTCGTTCCGTTCAGGACGGCGTTGTCAACTGCACCCAGGGGTTGTTACAGGTGAAGTTCTGCCCCTGCGTAGCGCATTCGGTTTCCCACACCTCGCCATCGGTGGTCAGCACTTTTACCCAGGCGTCATTGCCGGCGGCGGAGATAGCGACCCCGCAGACGGATTCTCCCGGATAGTTGGCGTTTCCGCTGAGGTCGGTCCAGGTGTAGGGCCCCGGCGGTGCTGGGTTGAGGCTTCTGCGGCCGGCATAGGTGACCCCGTCCGAAACCACCGCACTGAACTCCTCAGAGTTTGATGGGGCAAGACTGTCGATGTCAGCGCAGGGTCCGGGTGGGCCTGTTGGTCCGGGTGGTCCGGTGGGTCCGGGTGGGCCTGTTGGTCCGGGTGGTCCGGTGGGTCCGGGTGGGCCTGTTGGTCCGGGTGGTCCGGTGGGTCCGGGTGGTCCGGTGGGTCCGGGTGGGCCTGTTGGTCCGGGTGGTCCGGTGGGTCCGGGTGGTCCGGTGGGTCCCGGCGGTCCGGTGGGTCCGGGTGGTCCGGAAGGCCCCGGCGGTCCGGAGGGGCAGGTGTGTCCACACTTGTCGTCCCAGTATCCGTGGTCCCAGTCTTCCTGGCCCCAGCCTCCCCGGTCCCAGTGTCCGCGGTCCCAGTCGCCCTGGTCCCAGCCCCGTTCCTCGTCCGGGTAGGCGACCATGTTCGTGCTCGTGTCGCTGCCCCAGACGTGGCCGAAGGCGGGGGCGGTCAGGCCGACGAACGCGAAGGTGAGCGGTGCCATGACGCCAATGGCCACCCACCGTTTGCGACCCGCCAGCAGGCCTGATCCCAGCCTCTGGTGATGATGGCGATTCATGACCCTCCTTGGGCTTTGATTGATTCCGAAATAGCCTCCTACTCTTCGTATCTGATATTTTGTCGCACTATCCCTGTTTTGCGAAACTTATCCGCTTTATACCCTTCAGGGCCGTGTTGTGGAGACCGTGATTTCCTCGATCAGGGCATCGGCGGAGGAGCGACGCGGGACGAGTTGGTCGCGCGGTACCAGCAGTTGGCCGCTCGATGGAAGCAGTGACGGTCGCTCAGGGGGCGGTGGATGGCACCTTGTTGGGGCCATCCACCGCCCCTCCGTGTGACGTGGCTTCCTCGAGGCAACAGAGCCGGCTCGTCTGCAGACGGAGCCGGTCGAGGCGTCAGACGTTCGGCGGTAGCGCCGTGCGGTCCGGGAAGTTGCCGTAGAGGCGGTCGTCGTCACCGCCGACGGTGACCGCCTGGACCAGCAGGTCGCCGCCGACGAAGGCGCCCTTCCAGGAGGCACCCCGCCCACCGAACGGCTCCTGGCGGTCGCCTCGGGAGCGGGGCTTGTTGATGCCGACCTTGAACGCCTGTACGTCCGTGGCGAGCTTCGCCGCCTCGTCCTCGTCGTCGCAGGCGAGGGAGGCGACCAGCGCGCCGTTGGAGGCGTTCATCGCGGCGAGGAGTTCGTCGGTGGTGTCCACCACCACGATCGTGTCGACCGGACCGAACGGCTCGGCGTGCATCAGCCGAGATCGACCGGGTGGGGCGAGCAGCACCGACGGCGCCACGTAGGCGGAGGTGTCCTGCCCGTCGAGGAACGGCGCCCCGTCGAGCCGGCCCCGGTGCAGCGGGACCGCCCCGCCCCGGACCGCCTCGTCGACCTTACGGCGCAGCTCGTCGGCCTTGGCCGCGCTGATCAGGGGCCCGAAGTCGAGCTCGGGGAGGGGGTCACCGGCGGACCATCCGTCGTCGACCGCCAGTGGGTGTCCGAACCGTACGGATCGCACCACCGGCAGGTACATGTCGAGGAACTGGTCCACCAGGTTCCGTTGTACGACGAAGCGCGGGTAGGCGGTGCAGCGCTGCTTGCCGTACTCGAAGCCCTTCTTCAGGTGCGCGGCGAGCTGATCCCATCGGGAGAAGTCCCAGATCCCCCAGGCGTTCAGCCCTTCCTGCTCGATGAAGTGTCGCTTGTCGGTGTCCAGCAGCGCCGCCGCGACCTTGCCGCCGTTGGAGCGTCCGCCGACGAAGGCCACCGCGCCGACCTCCGGGGCGCGGACCAGCACCTCGGAGAGCTCCTCCCCGCTGCCGGAGATCAGCGTGGCGGGTAGGCCGGCGCGGCGCAGTAACGCGTGCGCGACGGTGAGGCAGACCGCGCCCCCCTGCGACGGCGTCTTGGCGATCACGGCGTTCCCGGCGAGGAGCTGCACCAGTTCGGCGTGGACCAGGACGCTCATCGGGTAGTTCCACGAGGCGATGTTGCTCACCGGCCCGGGAAGTGGTTCCCGACCCTCGGCGAGCATCCGGTCGATCTCGTCGACGTACCACCGGACCCCGTCCAGGGCCCGGTCGACGTCGGCGGCGGCGAGCCGCCATGGCTTGCCGATCTCCCAGACGAGCAGGAGGGCGAGGAGGTCGCGGTGGGCGGTCAGGGCGTCCAGGGCCTCGACGACCCGCGTCTTCCGTTCGGCGAGGGGGGTGTCGGCCCAGTCCCGGTGCGCGGCGGCGGCGTGGGCGACCGCGGCGCGGGCGGCCGTCGCGTCCAGTCGGGGGAGGCGGACCAGGGTGGTGTTGTCGACCGGCGTGCGTACGGTGGCGGGGGTGCCGACCGCTCGCCAGTCGCCCTCGATCAGGTTGTGCAGCGTACGGATGCCGTCGGTCGGGGTGGAAAAGGCTTCGGGGGCGGCGGCCACCGCGCGGTCGAGGACCTCGGACCAGGCGGTCCCGTCGGCGAGTCGTAGAGCCATCGCGATCTCCTCAGGGGTTGTCCGGGGAGCGGCGGCGTCGATGGCACCGCTGGTGTGGCGTACTGTCGCCCGCCGCGGGTGGGGGCGGCAACAGTACGTTCGTATGTCAGGACGGCGGGCTGCCCCAGGTCTGCTTGTTCCGCGGTGGGGGAGTCACCCTTTAACCGCCCTGACCTGGCTGAACAACCGGCGTCGATCGAAGGTAATGAATGTTGTGAGGAATCTCCGGACGCGATCGGGCCCGCGTCACGCCGTGCTTGACGACGGCTGGGTCGCGCCGTGCTCGACGACGGCTAGGCCTGGGTCTCGCCGTGCTCGACGCAGACCGCCGCCCAACCGACCGGCAGCACCTGCACCTTCATCCGTCGCCGGCAGTGCCCGCAGTAGCGGGGTGGCTCCAGCTGCCGGGCGGCTTGGCAGGCGGTGTGGTCCCCCTCGCCGGCCGGCGTACCGCACCGGTCGCACCAGGAGGCGCCGGCCCCCGCCGGGCCGCCGAACCGTGTCGACGTACCAAGCGGGGCCGGACCCGTCGTGTCGCTGCTCATCCCGGCCGGGCTCACAGCGTCTCGGAGAGCGCCTTGATCGGCATCTTCAGGTCCTGGAGCAGCTCCAGGTCCGTCGTGGCCGGGCGACCCAGCGTGGTCAGGTAGTTGCCGACGATTACCGCATTGATGCCGCCGAGCAGACCGCTGCGGGTACCCAGATCGCCGAGCGTGAGCTCGCGACCACCGGCATACCGGAGGATCGTGCGGGGCATGGCGAGCCGGAACGCGGCGATGGCGCGCAGCGCATCCTTCCCCTCGACCACCGAGCGGTCCCCGAGCGGGGTGCCGGGCCGGGGGTTGAGGAAGTTCAGCGGAACCTCGTGCGGGTCCAACTCGGCGAGCTGGGCGGCGAACTCGGCGCGCTGCTCAACGCTCTCCCCGAGGCCGAGGATGCCACCGCAGCACACCTCCATGCCGGACTCGCGGACCATCCGCAGCGTCTCCCAGCGCTCCTCCCAGGAGTGGGTGGTCACCACGTTCGGGAAGTACGAGCGGCAGGTCTCCAGGTTGTGGTTGTAGCGGTGCACCCCCATCTCGACAAGCTCGTCGACCTGCTCCTGGGTGAGCATGCCGACCGAGGCCGCCACCTGGATGTCGACCTCCGCCCGGATCGCGGCGACGCCCTCCCGCAGCTGCCGCATCAGCCGGTCGTCCGGGCCGCGTACGGCGGCCACGATGCAGAACTCGGTCGCGCCGGTCTTCGCGGTCTGCTTTGCGGCCTCCACAAGCGACGGAATGTCCAGCCACACCGCGCGGACCGGCGAGGTGAACAGGCCGGACTGCGAGCAGAAGTGACAGTCCTCCGGGCAGCCGCCGGTCTTCAGCGAGACGATTCCCTCGACCTCGACCTCCGGCCCACACCAGCGCATGCGTACCTCGTGCGCGAGCTGGAGAGCGGCGGGCAGGTGCTCGTCGGGGAGGTTCAGCACGGCGAGGACGCCGGCCTCGTCGAGGCCGACGCCGTTCTCCAGTACCTGGGTGCGGGCCTGGTCGAGGATCTCTGGCATGGCCGTACCCTACAAGGCCGCCGCGTCGGGGAGGAGCCGCCGGTGCGGCGCGGGCCACCCACCAGCGGGACCGGTGCGCGGCGCGCCGGGGTGGCGCGCGGCACGCCGGAGCGGGGTCCGGCCAGGTGGTACGTTCGCCCCGGCGGAGGCGCCCGGCGAGCGGGAGCCGGGGAAGGAGCGGCGGTGTCGGACTGGCTTGCGGCCCTGGACCGCCGAGCCGAGCTGCGTGCCAAGGCGGGGCTGACCCGCACCCTCCGCCCCCGAGCCGCCGCCGACGACATCGTTGACCTGGCCGGTAACGACTACCTCGGCCTGTCGAGGCACCCCGCGGTGACCGCGGCGGCCGCCGCGGCGCTCGACGAGTACGGGCTGGGCGCCACCGGGTCCCGGCTGGTGCGGGGCTCCACCGCACCGCACCACGCCCTCGAAGAAGACCTCGCCGGTTGGCTCGGGGCCGAACGCGCCCTGCTCTTCTCCTCCGGCTACCTGGCCAACGTCGGCGCGGTCCGGGGCCTGGTGCGACCGCGGACGCTCCTGGTTTCCGACGCGCACAACCACGCGTCGCTGATCGACGGTTGCCGGATTTCCGGTGCCGAGACCATGGTGACCCCGCACGCCGACGTGGACGCGGTCCGGGCCGCGCTCGCCGCTGCGCCGGGTCGCCCGGCGGTGGTGGTAACCGAGTCGGTGTTTTCGGTTGACGGTGACCTGGCTCCCCTCGCCGAGCTGCACGCGGTCGCCCGGGAGCACAACGCGCTGCTGCTGGTGGACGACGCCCACGGGCTCGGCGTGGTCGGGCCCGGTGGTGCCGGGGGAGCGACCGCGGCCGGTCTGGCCGGTGAGCCCGACGTGATCGTCACCGCGACCCTCTCCAAAGCGTTGGGTGGAGCCGGCGGCGTGGTCGCCGCCCCGGCGGAGTTCGTCCGGCACTTGGTCGACACCGGGCGGACGTTCATCTTTGACACCGCCCCGCCGCCGGCGGTGGCGGCCGGGGTACGAGTCGCCGTGGGGCTCGCCTGGACGGGCGAGCAGCTGCGGGTGGAACTCGGTGACCGGGCCGCGTACGCGGCCCGGCGGTTGCGCGCCGCCGGGCTGACCGGGTCGGCGCCGAAGGGCGCGGTCGTGTCGGTGACCGCACCCGGACCGGAGGCGGCCACCGCCTGGGCCGCCGACTGCCGGGACCGGGGTGTCGCGGTCGGCTGCTTCCGTCCCCCCTCCACCCCGGACAACCGTTCCCGGCTCCGGCTGACCATCAACGTCGGCGTCCCCCGGGCGGACTTCGAGCGGGCCCTGGAGGTCATCGTGGAGTGCGCGCCGTGAGTGCGACGCCGTGGCGGGGGCCGGTGCTGGTGACTGGCACCGACACCGGGGTCGGCAAGACCGTGGCGACCGCGGCGGTCACCGCGGCGGCGCAGGCCGCCGGGCTGCGGGTCGCGGTGGTCAAGCCCGGCCAGACCGGTACGGCCACCGGCGACCCGGTCGACATCGACGAAGTCACCCGACTCGCCGCACCGCTGACCGGGCGGACGCTGGCGAACTTCCCCGACCCGCTGGCCCCGCTGGCCGCGGCCCGGGTCGCCGAGTTGCCGCCACTGGAGCTGTACGAGGCGGTTGACGCCGTCCGCGCGGAGGCCGACAAGCACGACCTGGTCCTGGTCGAGGGGGCCGGCGGACTGCTCGTGCCGATGGGGCTGCGCCCGTCCGGTGAGCCGTGGACGATGGCCGATCTCGCGGTCTCCGTCGGCTGCCCGGCCGTGGTGGTGGCGCGGGCCGGTCTGGGCACCCTCAACCACACCGCGCTCACCCTGGAGGCGTTGGAACGCCGGGCGGTGCCGGCGGGGGTGCTGCTCGGTGCCTGGCCGGCCGAGCCGGAGCTGGTCCACTGGGCGAATCTGACCGACCTGGTGCCGTACCTGGTGGGGGCGTTGCCGGCCGGTGCCGGTGCGATCGATCCGGGCGTGTTCCGGCGGTCCGCGCCGGGATGGCTCACCCCGGCGCTGTACGGGGTGCTCGACGACTGGCGGGCCTGGGCCGAGGAGGTCCGCTGAGCCGGCTGGCCACTGCGCCGCTGGGCCGGCTGGCCACTGCGCCGCTGGGCCGGCTGGCGTCGGTGGTCCGCTGAGTCGGCTGGTCAGCGGCGGATCACGAAGGCGTCGGGCATCCGGAAGGTGAGGTTGTCCGGATACCACGGAGCGCGCACCACGGTCACCCCGTCCAGTAGCGGGGTCACCCGCTCCACCACCACCGCCGCCTCCATCCGGGCCAACTGGTCGCCGAGGCAACGGTGGGCGCCCGCCCCGAAGGCCAGATGCCGGCGCGACCCCCGTTGGCCGGGCCGGAACTCGTCCGGCGCCGGCACGATGGCCGGATCCCGGCCGGCCCGGGCCAGCCACAGCAGCACGCTGGTGCCCGCCGGTACCGCGGTCCCGCCCAGCGTGCTGTCCACGGCGGCGACCCGACGCCAGGTGACGATCGGCGGCTCCAGCCGCAGCCCCTCCTCGACCACGTTCGTCACCGAGACGCCGCCGTCCCGCAGCCCGGCGCGAACCGTCGGCTCGCCGGCCAGCCGGTGCAGGAGCAGGGTGAGGAACTGCGACGTGGTCTCCTGACCGGCTACCAGCAGGAAGAACAGCGCCCCGACGAGCACATCCGGCGGGTGGCCGGTGGCCCGCAGGGCGGCGGCCAGCCCACCGCCGGTGTCCGCGAACTCCCGCAGCACCTGGTGGAACCGGCCGACCTCGTCGGCCAGGGCCAGCTGGCGGTCGGCGTCCAGCGGGGCCCAGAACAACTCCAGCGCCGCCCGGGCGAACCGCTTCACCGCGGAGACCGGGGCGTCCGGGAGTTCGACCAGGCGGGCCAGGACCAGCAGCGGCAGGTCGGCGCTGAGCTCGGCGTGCAGATCGGCGGAGCCACCAGCGTCGAGGGTGGCGCGGATCGCGGCCACCCGCTCCGCCACCAGCCCGGTCAGCCAGGGTCGTTGGGCGGCGACCTTTGCCGGGTGGAGCGCGTCGGCGACGAGAGCGCGGATCGCCGGGTGGTTCACGCCGCCGTTGTTGGCCAGGGTCGGGGGGAGGCGGAAGCGGTGTCCGGCGAGCACCCGCAGGGCGGCTACCGGGATCGGGGTGACGGCGTCCAGGGCATTGTCCGGACGGTAGGTCACCTGGTCGGTGAGCACCTGCCGGACCAGCGCGTGCTCGGTCACCACCAGGTGTTCGGTGCCCTGCCGGTCAGCCACCCGGGTGACGGCCGGCCAGTGGGTGCCGGCGGTCTTCGTCCAGCTCCGGAACAGCACGGCGGACACGCTAGCGGGCCGTTCCAGGCAGCCCGGCCCGGAGTCGCCACACCGTGGCACGCTTCACGCGTACGCTCTCCAGCGTCTCGGGCACCGGCACCTCGTAGCTGGCCAGCGGGTCGAAGCGGTCGCGGGGCAGGAATGCGCGTTCCGGGTCGCCGACCAGCACCGTGGCCCCCGCGCGGGAGGCGGTGAGTAGGAAGCGGAGCATCCGCCGCGCCATCGCCGCGCTGTAGAACACGTCTCCGGCGAGTACGACCTCGGCGTCGCCCGCGTCGCCGTCGAGGATGTCGGCCAACTCGGCGTCGAGGCGTACCCCGTTGGCCTCGGCGTTGACGGCGACGGCCGCGACGGCCAGCGGGTCGACCTCGACCGCGCGGACGGCGGTGGCGCCGGCCCGGGCCGCGGCGATGGCCACCAGCCCCGAACCGGCGGCGAGGTCGAGCACCCGCCGACCGGCGACCAGCTCCGGATGATCGGTGACGTATCGGGCGACGGCCTGCCCGCCGGCCCAGGCGAAGGCCCAGAAGGGGGGTGGTTGGTCGCTGCGGAACTCACCCTCGGTCAGTTCCCAGAGCCCGACCGCGTCGTCGGCCTGGTGGAGTCGTACCTCGGGGACGAAGGGGACCGGCGCGAGACGGGCGTGCAGTCGGACGAAGGCGCTGGCGAGTTCGGACACCGCGTGATTCTCCCGCAGCCGGACCGCCGGGGTCGCGGCCCGGTCCGGTCCGGCTCCTCCTCCGCTGGGCCGACTCGGGTCCCGCGTCGGCCCGGTCCGTCCGTGCTCAGTCCAGCTGCGTCGGGTCGAGTCCCAGCTCCCGGGCGGTCACCAGGCGTACCCACTCGGTGAACTGGCGTCGGGAGATCACCCGGTCGTGCACCGCGAGCTGGACGGCGAGACCGTCCATCACGGCACTGATCCGCCACGCGGCGCCAGCCGGGTCGGCGCACTCGAAGGTGTGGTCGGCTACCCCGGCCGCGATCACCGTCGCCAGGTCCTGCCGCCAGCGCAGGTCCAGCCGGCGGGAGGTCTTCTCCAACTCCGGGGTACGCAGCGACTCGGCCCAGCCGTCGATCCACATTGCCCACGACGTGGGGCGACCGGCGGGGGTGTAGAGCCGCACCAGCCGGCGGAGCTTGGCCAGCGGCGGGGCGCTGGAGCGCAGCACCGCGTCCAGCCGGGCCAGATCCTGCTCGACGGCGTACGCGAACGCCTCGGCGAGTAGCCGGTCCTTGGTGGCGAAGTGGTAGAAGACCAGTGCCTGACTCACCCCGGCCGCCTGGGCCACGTCCGCGGTGCGGGTGTTCGCCAACCCGCGTTCCACGATCACGTCACAGGCGGTGCGCAGCAGGGCATCCAGGCGGACCTCGGCCGCACGTCTCGTCACGACCGTTACCGTAGTGCACCCGAACGGGTACGAGCTGTTACCACCCAGGGTGAACTCGCCCCACCGCAGTCGGAAGTAGGACAGTTCGCCCGGGTGCCGCACCACGGGGCTCTTCGGTGGTGCGGCTCGATCGGTCCGGGTGGCTCCTGGCCCTGGTCGAGATGGGGCGGGGACGCGCCGAGGGGGTCGAGTTGGCAACCGCTCGCCGACTCGGCTAAAGTTCTCATCCGTCACCGGGAAGCCGGGACGTGCGGACGTAGCGCAGCTGGTAGCGCATCACCTTGCCAAGGTGAGGGTCGCGGGTTCGAATCCCGTCGTCCGCTCGGAGATGCCGCCACGTTTGACCGGGGGCAACCCGGTGGGGTGGCCGAGAGGCGAGGCAACGGCCTGCAAAGCCGTGTACGCGGGTTCAAATCCCGTCCCCACCTCAGCATCATCGAGGGCGATTGGCGCAGTGGGAGCGCGCTTCCTTGACACGGAAGAGGTCACTGGTTCAAACCCAGTATCGCCCACCATATTCGATTAAGGTCGATGTACCCGAGTTGTAGCCGCGAGTCTCGTAGGAGACGCTTCGTCGGCCAGCTCCTCGAACCGTACGCATTTCTGATGCGGGACGCAGCTTCCGGAAACCCCGATGCCCTCGCGCCGCGCGGCAACCTAGTTGACGCCACTCAGGGGTGGGTGGCGACATCGAGCCTGCCGGGAATGTGTAGCCGCCGAGCCCGGGCGCGGGAGCGGGAGCTCAATCGGCTCAGTAGGGCTGCCGCACCTGCTACTGATCGCAGCCTCGATCTGATCAAGAGGGAACGGCCCGCCGGTACCAGAAGTCAGTCGAAGTGGTTGCACTTTTTTCACTTTGCGGGATGATGGTGCTTGGTGCTTGGTGCTTGGTGCTTGGTGCTTGGTGCTGGATTGGAGGAGGCCATGGCCACGGAGGCGATCATGCCAGGGGATGGGGAACGTCCCTCGTTGGCCGAGTTGGCCAGCTTGCTTCATGAAGGTTCGGGGGAGCTGGCGGTCCGTCGCGGCGGGTCTCAGGTTGAGGTTCCGGTGTCGGTTCGGGACGTGTTGACCAGGATCGCCGACGTTCTGGCGTCTGGTCGTGGTGTGGCGATCGTGCCAGTGGATCGGGAGTTGACGACCACCGAAGCGGCTGGATTGCTCGGGGTGTCCCGACCGACATTGATCAAACTGTTGGAGGCTGGCGAGATCGGCTACTCGCGGCCGAACTCGTCGCGCCGGATTCCGCTGGATCAAGTGCTGGCTTACCGTGACCGCCGGGCCCAAGTCAGGCGGGCGATCCTCGATGAGCTCACCGCCGACGCGGTAGAGATGGGCATGTACGGGCAGCCCGCCCCGGTCGAGGCGGACGACGCGGCCTGACGCGTGACGACGATCGCTGTTCTGGATGCCAACGTACTGATTCCCAACGCACTGTGCGACTTCCTGCTGCGCCTGGCGGAGGAGGACGTGTATCAGCCGCGTTGGTCGCCGGCCATTCTTGACGAGGTTCGACGGCATGTGCCGGTGTCGGCTGCGGCGATCGATCGACGGATCGCGTTCATGAATGCCGCGTTCGGGGACGCGCTGGTCATCGTCGGCGATGCGCTGATCGACCAGATGGGCAACGATCCGAAGGACAGGCATGCAGGCGGCAAGTACTGGCCGTCGGGGCACCCGGCTGACAGTCCATCAGACCCTTGACTATCTGGCCAGCGCAGGCGCACGGCGGTTCGCCGCAACGGTTCGGCGAGGCGTTCCATCTCTGGAGGGAGACGAGGACCCGGCGGCCCCGTAACCTACGCCCGGACCTTCGGTGGGGGAATGTCCGCAACTGCCGTGGTCGGGCAGTGTAAGAACGGGTGCCTTCGTATGGGGTCGTGCGTGGCTGTCGACTTAGGTATCGGGCTCGTGCGTTGGTTGGCGCGGGCTGCGGACATCACGCCGCGGTTATGCTGCGCGATCCGACGGAGCCCGGGGGGTCGGATGTCGGCGATCTTGCCGTCGGGTAGAGTGAACCCGTCGCCGACGCGGTTCGGCGGCACGCGGACGTAGCGCAGCTGGTAGCGCATCACCTTGCCAAGGTGAGGGTCGCGGGTTCGAATCCCGTCGTCCGCTCGTTCACCGCCAGCCAGGAAATCTGGGTAGCGGTGGTTCAGGGCGATTGGCGCAGTGGGAGCGCGCTTCCTTGACACGGAAGAGGTCACTGGTTCAAACCCAGTATCGCCCACCATTGAATGTGCAGGAGCAGGTCAGCGAGGTGCTTCTGCTCAGGCCGGGAGTTGCCGGACGATCAGGGTGGTCCAGGCCCAGTCGAGCTGATGACGTCGTTCCGGGTGCATCCAGCTCGCCGTCCAGGGCTCCTATCGATAGATGTTCGTTTATTTTTCGTGAGCTGCGGCAAGGGATGGTTCCGGCATTCCGGTCGACCTGGCTGTGGTGGGCGGGCGGGGTGGCCTGCTCGCTGTGCCGACTGTCGTGGCGGGTCGTAGCCGATCTGTTAATAGTTGGTTTTAAATCTTGCAATAAATCAGTTACTCCCTGGTAACTTGACCGGCCGCGGTCCGTAATCTCGCCGGAACGCCCGGTTGGGCAGCACCGGAAGACCTGCCGGTAACGGCCCGCCACGACCAGTCCGGCCGCACCTCGGTCCCACCTCCGGGCCGGCCACGGCGGATCGCCTTCGGTGTTGCGCACACCGATCCGAGTTCTGCCCTGGAGGAACAATGTCACTCCTGACCCGGCGGCGACGACCGCTGATGGCGAGCCGAGCGACCCGGCAACGATCCGTGGTGGTGACCGCCCTGCTGGCCGTGATCACCCTGCTGCTCAGCACGGCGGCACCCAGCGCGGCGGAGGAGCCCGACTGGTGGACGCCCACTGACCGGCCGGCGCCCGACTCCGCGATCGGGGTCACCGGGGCGCCGTTCACCGGCACCGACGCCGAGGGTCAGGTGCGTGGCTTCGTGGACGCGCATAACCACATCATGTCCAACGAGGCCTTTGGCGGGCGGCTCCTCTGCGGCAAGCCCTTCTCCGACGGGGGTATCACCGACGCGCTCAAGGACTGCCCGGAGCACTACCCCGACGGATCCCTGGCCCTGTTCGACTTCCTCACCAACGGTGGTGACGGCCAGCACGACCCCGACGGCTGGCCGACGTTCGCGGACTGGCCGGCCCACAACTCGCAGACCCACCAGCAGAACTACTACGCCTGGATCGAGCGAGCCTGGCGTGGTGGCCAGCGGGTCATGGTCAACCACCTGGTCACCAACGGGGTGATCTGCTCGGTCTACTTCTTCAAGGACCGCAGCTGCGACGAGATGACCTCGATTCGACTCCAGGCCGCCAAGACGTACGAGATGCAGGACTACATCGACCAGATGTACGGCGGCGCGGGCCAGGGGTGGTTCCGCGTTGTCACCGACAGCGACCAGGCCCGCGAGGTCATCGCGCAGGGCAAGCTCGCCGTCGTCCTGGGGGTGGAGACCTCCGAGCCGTTCGGCTGTAAACAGATCCTGGACATCGCCCAGTGCGACGAGGAGGACATCGATCGCGGGCTCGATGAGCTGCACGACCTCGGCGTACGCAGCATGTTCCTCTGCCACAAGTTCGACAACGCGCTGTGCGGCGTGCGATTCGACACCGGGACCACCGGGATCGCGGTCAACGCCGGGCAGTTCCTGTCGACCGGGACCTTCTGGACGACGGAGGAGTGCCGGGGGCCGCAGCAGGACAACCCCATCGCCTCCGTAGGCGACCTACCCGGGCTGGGGGACCTGCTCCCGTCCGACGTCGAGATGCCGTCGTACTCGTCCGACGCCCGGTGCAACGTCCGCGGGCTGACCAACCTCGGTGAGTACGCCCTGCGGGGCATGATGGACCGCAACATGATGGTGGAGATCGACCACATGAGCGTCAAGGCCACCGGCCGGGCGCTGGACATCTTCGAGTCCGTGTCGTACCCCGGTGTGGTCTCGTCGCACAGCTGGATGGACCTGCTCTGGAGCGAGCGGGTCTACCGACTCGGCGGGTTCATCACGCAGTACATGCACGGTGCCGAGCGGTTCATCGCCGATGCGGACCGGACGAAGGAGCTGCGCGACAGCTACGACGTCGGGTACGGCTTCGGCACCGACATGAACGGTTTCGGCAGCTGGCCCGGCCCCCGGGGCGCGGACACCCCGAACCCGGTCCAGTACCCGTACCAGTCCGCGCACGGCGGTGCCGTCATGGACCGGCAGACCACCGGTGACCGGACCTGGGACATCAATGCTGACGGTGCCGCCCACTACGGACTGGTGCCGGACTGGGTGGAGCAGATGCGGGTCCTGGGCGGTCAGGAGGTGGTGGACGACCTGCTGCGCGGCGCCGAGTCGTACCTCGGCATGTGGGGCGCCACGGAGGGCCACGTCCCCGGTGTCAACCTCGCCGCCGGGTCGTCCGCCTCGGCCAGCTCGACCGCGTGGTATCCGTTCACCACCTACGCCCCCCGTCGAGCCGTGGACGGCGACCGGACGACCCGCTGGGCGAGCTGGTGGAGTGACGACCAGTGGCTGCGGTTGGATCTCGGCGCGGCACATCAGGTTCAACGGGTCACCCTGGAGTGGGCGGGCGAGTACGCCAGGGCGTACCGGATCGAGGTGAGTGCCGACGGCAGCTCCTGGCAGACCGTGGCCTCCATATCGGATGGTGACGGTGGTCTGGAGACGGCCTTCTTCGACCCGACGTCGGTTCGCTACGTCCGCGTCCAGGGTCAGGAGCGCGGTACCGACCTGGGCTACTCGCTGAAGGAGGTCGGCGTTCACGCCAGCTGACATCGCGGTCGGCCGCACCGGACACGGGCCGCACCGGGCACGGGTCACGTTGGGCGTGGCCCGTGCCCGGGACCGCTTCTGCCGTCAGCGGAACTGCTGGCGGCAGAACCCGGTACGCCCAACCTTCGCAGGCTGGCACGGTGAAGGCATGAGACTGCTGGTGTTGGGTGGTACGGGATTTGTCGGCGGGGCGGTGGCCGGTGCGGGGCTGCGCCGGGGGTGGGAGGTGACGGTGTTCAACCGGGGCCGCCACGGGACGACGCCGGCCGGTGCGCACCGGCTCCGGGGCGACCGGACCGCACCGGGCGGGCTGGCCGCGCTCGCCGGCCGGGAGTGGGATCTGGTCGTCGACACCTGGGACGGGGCGCCGCGGGCCGCCAGGGACTCGGCCCGGGCGCTGGCCGGGCAGGTCGGGCGCTACGGCTACGTCTCCAGCGGGTCGGTCTACGCCGAGCCGGTGGCGTTGGGGTCGGCGGAGGACGCTCCGGTGGTCGACGCCGCGCCCGACGCCGGGGAGGCCGACTACCCGGCCAACAAGGCCGGCGCCGAGCGGGCCGTCCGGGAGGTCTACGGCGAGCGGGCGCTGATCGCCCGGGCCGGCCTGATCCTCGGGCCGGGTGAGGACATCGGTCGGTTGCCGTGGTGGCTGCAGCGGATCGCCCGTGGCGGTGCCGTGCTGGCGCCCGGCCCGGCCGACCTCGCCCTGCAGTACGTCGACGTCCGCGACCTGGCGGCGTTCCTGCTCGACCCGAAGGTGCCCGGCGGGACGTTCAACGTGGTCAGCCGTACCGGGCACGCGACGATGGGGGAGTTGCTCGCCGCCTGTGTGGCGGCGACGGGGGCTGATGCCCGGCCGCGCTGGATCGAACCGGAGCGGATTCTGGCGGCGGGCGTGGTGCCCTGGTACAACCTGCCGATCTGGATTCCGGCCGGGCATCCCTACCGCTGGTTGCAGGAGCTTGACGTGCGGGCCGCGTACGCCGCCGGGCTGGTGTGCCGCCCGGTGGCCGACACCGTCGCCGACACCTGGTCGTGGCTGCAGGCGGTGGGCGTGGTGCCGCCCCGCGCGGGTCGTCCGCAACGCGCCCCGGTGGGCCTGGACCCGACCCGGGAGGCGGCGCTGCTGGCGGCCGGACACTGACCGCGCGCCGCAAGGCGGCCGGAGGGTCCGAGCGGCCGGACGGTTCGGGCGGCCAGATGGTTCGGGCGGCCGGACGGTCAGAGCTGGGGGACGGTCAGGTCGAGCACCTCGTTGACGTCGCGGCGGGGGGTGGGCCAGCCGGGCTGGCCGTACCCGATCCGCATCACCATCTGCGGGGTGCCGTAGCGGCCCAGCGAGAGCCGAAGCTGCTCCCGGGCGGTTGGTACCTCGATGGGTTGGGACAGCAGCGACACGGAGAGCCCGGCGTCGGTTGCGGTGAGCAGCGTACGTTGGAGGGCCTGGCCGGCGATGACCTGGTCAACGGCCGTGTTGCCGGGGCCGCCGAGCACCGCGACGAGGGGTTCCGGTTCGAAGTCGCGGCCGGGGGCGCGTTCCCGACCGCCGAAGGCGCGCGCGGGCAGCAGGTCCTGCGGCTCGAACGGCGGGCCGCCGGCGTTCGCGGGTACCCCGTCGGGCGCCTCGTCGTGGTGGACCCACTTCTCCCGCTCGGCGCGGTATGAGGGGTTGCGCTCCAGCACCCGGTGGGCGCCTCGGGCGATCTCAGCGAACGCGTTCACCGCGCTCGTGCCGACCAGCAGCTCCAGCCAGCACTCCTCGGTCCGGGCTGCTTCGGTGAGCCGCCATCGGGCGTCGGCGGGCACCGGGTCGGGCTGGAAGGGGGCGCGGTTGCTGAACCGGCGGGGGATTGCCGCGTGGAGGTCCTGCTCGATCGGGGTGGGGCGGCGTGGCGCGTCCGGGACCAGCCGGGCCACCACGTCGGGCTCGGCCGGGTACGGGCGCAGCCGTACGGCCGCCGGTGTCTCCGCGACGGCCAGGGCGAGCCGGAGGTTGAACAGCGCCGCCCCGGCGGCGATGCGGATACCCCAGCCGTTCGGGTCGGTGGCGGGCAGCCGTCGGGACGGGTCGGCCAGCACCTCGATCCCGCCGTCGCGCAGGCGGAACCGCCACGGCTGCGTGTTGTGCAGGGACGGGGCCCGAATGGCGTCGGCGGCGGCGGCACGTAGCTGCGCTACGGTGTAGTAAGCGTCCATGGTGTCGCTCCCCTCCGTTGGCGCGCCACGGTTGCTGCTTCGTCCACCGTCTCCCAGGCGGGGCGCGAAATTCCAGGGCCGGATGTCCCTTCCCTGCGGGACCGACTGTCCTGCCCCGGACTCACCGCTTCCCGGCGTTCGTGCTATCAGCCTGTGCTGTCCGTATTGTCTCTCTTGTCCGTTCTAGTGGAGTGGGAATCGCCGAGTGGGCGCCCGGCCGGGGCGGGTCGGGACCTTCGACCCCTGCAGAACAGCCGCCAGCAGGGTAGAAACAAGGGATGATCCGCGTGTACCTACTCGACGACCACGAAGTCGTCCGTCGTGGCCTTGCCGACCTGCTCACGGCCAGCGGTGACATTGAGGTCGTCGGCGAGTCCGGCCTGGCCCAGGAGGCGGCCCGCCGCATCCCGGCGCTCCGGCCCGACGTCGCGATTCTCGACGCGCGGCTACCCGACGGCAACGGCATCGACGTGTGCCGGGACATCCGGGCCCTGGACTCGTCGATCAAGGGCTTGATTCTCACCTCGTACGAGGACGACGAGGCGCTCTTCGCGGCGATCATGGCCGGCGCGGCCGGCTACGTGCTCAAGCAGATCCGCGGCACCGATCTGGTGGACGCGGTCCGCCGGGTGGCCGCCGGGCAGTCGCTGCTCGACCCCGCGATCACCACCCGGGTACTGGAGCGGATCCGCAGCGGCGTTGAGCAGCCACGGGAGCTGAAGTCCCTGACCGAGCAGGAACGGCGGATCCTGGAGTACGTGGCCGAGGGGCTCACCAACCGGGAGATCGCCGGCCGGATGTTCCTCGCCGAGAAGACGGTGAAGAACTACGTCTCCAGCATGCTGGCGAAGCTCGGCCTGGAACGGCGGACGCAGGCAGCCGTACTCGCCACCCGCCTGCTCGGCAAGACCCACTGACCCCGCGGGGGTGATCCGGTGCCGCGGGCGGCTCAGCTGTCCAGCGGCACGGACCAGTGCAGCCGGGTGCCGTGCGGGTGCTCCGGTCGCACCTCGAACACCCCGCCGTGGCGCTCGGCACGTTCGCGCAGATTGACCAGCCCGCCCCGGGCGGCGGCCGGATCGCAGCCGACCCCGTCGTCGGTGACGGTCACCGAAACCTGACCGGCCGCCACCCGGACGGTGACCGCGACCCGCTGGGCCCGGGCGTGTCGCACCGTGTTCGACAGCGCCTCCCGCAGCACGGCCGTGAGATCGGGACGCAGCTCGTCCGAGACGGCGCTGTCGATCGGGCCGGCCAACTCCAACGCGGGCCGGAAACCCAGCGACCCGGCGGCGTCCTCGACCGCCTCCCGAATCTCCGAGCGTAGCTGCGCGGTCATCGGCGTGCGCAGCTCGAAGATGGTGCGACGGATGTCCTTGATCGTGGCGTCCAGGTCGTCCACCGCCGCGTTGATCCGGTTGGCGAGTTCGGGGCGGGTGCTCATCGGCACCGCGCTCTGCAACTGCAGGCCGGTGGCGAACAACCGCTGAATCACCACGTCGTGCAGGTCCCGGGCGATCCGCTCGCGGTCCTCCAGGACCACCAGCAGCTCCCGCTCCTCCTGGCCCCGAGCCCGCTCCATGGCCAGCGCGGCCTGCGCGGCGAAGCTGCCGAGTAGCGCCAGATCGTCCTCGCTGGTCTCATCGTGGTCAGCGCCGTACGCCACCACCAGCACGCCGTGCAGGGTGTCCGCGGTCGCCAGTGGGGAGAGCACCGCCGGCCCGGTGTCCAGCAGCGCCGGCCAGGGCGCGGCGTGGGCGAGGTCCGCCACCCGGTCGTGCCGGCCGTGGATGACGGCGGCGCCGAAGCTGGTGTCGGCGGCGGGTAGGACGGTGCCGACCAGGGCAGCGGCCTGCTCACCCGCGCCGTCAACCACGTCAACGGTGAAGGTGTCCGCGCCGGGGTCATAGAGCAACACCAGCGCCAGCTCCGCCTCGGCGACCTCCCGGGCACGCCGCGCCACCAGCGACAGCGCGTCAGTACGGCGGACCTCGCCGAGCAGGAGCGTGGTGATCTCGGCGGCGGCGGCCAGCCACCGCTCCCGCCGGTGCTCCAGCTCGTAGAGGCGGGCGTTCTCGATCGCCACCCCGGCCGCCGCGGCCAGCGCGACCACGATCTCCTCGTCGTCCTCGGTGAACTCGGCCGCGTCCCGCTTCTCGGCCAGGTAGAGGTTGCCGAAGACCTGGTCCCGGATCCGCACCGGGACCCCGAGGAAGCTGTGCATCGGCGGATGGTGCGGCGGGAAACCGTAGGAGGCGGGGTGCTGGGTGATGTCGGGCATCCGCACCGGGCGTGGATCGTCGATCAGCAGGCCGAGGACACCTCGGCCGTGTGGCAGCTCACCGATCTTGGCGCGCTGCTCGTCGTCCACACCGTGGGTGACGAAGTCGTGCAGCGTCCGGTCCCGGCCGAGGACGCCGAGCGCGCCGTAACGGGCCCCGGCCAGCTCGGCGGCTGCCTCGACGATGCGTTGCAGCGTGCTGCGCAGGTCCAGGTCGGTGCTGATGCCGACCACGGCGTCGAGTAGGGCCCGCAGCCGTTCCCGACTGGTGACCACCTGGCTGACCCGCTCCAGCATCTCCTGCAGCAGCTCGTCCAGGTCGACCCGGGACAGCGGGGTCAACCCGAGCGAAGGGGTGGCGTGCGGTTCGTGTTCGGGACTCGGTGTCACCGGCCGATGCTAACGCCGCCGACCAGGGACGTGACACGCCCGTCAGGCTCCGCGGACCGCTGTGGTGTCCACCACCTGCTCCACCGCGAGCCGCGGCGTGTGCGGCGGGCCGGCGTGCGTCGGATCCGCGCGGCCCAGGCGCAGCACGAGATACGGGTGTCCCATGCCGGCCAGTACCCCGCGCAGCTCCGCGCGGGTGCCCGGAACTTCGATCACCCCGCTCAACGGCACCACCGAGACGCCCAGCCGGGTCGCGGCGAGCCAACTCGCCGACAGCGCCTCACCGGCCCGCAACCAGGTGTTGGGCTCGTCCTCGTCGCCGTGGAGCAGCGCGTACGCGGCTGCCTGGTCATGACCGGGCCCCACCGGCAGGGTGCCAGCCCGGCCGAAGTCCCGGCCGGGCACGGTGGTCTGTGGGGGCGACTCCGGCAACACCGCCGCCGGCAGACCGACGTCGTCGGCCCGGCTGGTCCAGTACGCCAGCTCCGCGCGTAGCCGGGGATCCTCCGACTCCACGGTGTCGGCCTGGGACGCGGCGGTCGCCAGCTGCAACACCTGGTCCCGGTCGAGTTGCTGGAGCCGGACCCCTTCGACGGTGGCCGCTTCGGTGATCTCGGTGAGGGCCGAGTCGGTGATCGGTTCGTCACCAACCGGCCGGCGATCGGTGTGCCGGATTCGCATGCACTGCACCAGGTGCATCGCCTCGGGATCCGTCCCCACCCGGGTCAGGCCGGTGAGCCGGGCCAGCAGGTCCGGGCCATCCGGGTCGGGGATTCGCTCCACCACCGCCTGCCACCCCTCGGCGGCCAGCGCGACCCGGGCGTGGTGCAGCGCCGCACCGCAGCTCAGGACGAGCAGCCGCCCCTCCGGATCGGTGGCGGTGAGCTGCCGGTCCCGGAACACCCGCAGCTCCAGCGCGTCGGGCAGGACCCGCCACCGCCACGGTTGGGTGTTGTGCACCGAGGGGGCGCGACCGGCGGTCGCGGCGGCCTGCGCGAGCGCGGTGGTCAGCGCGTGGTCCGTCTGGCTCATGCTCTCGACCCTTCCCTCGAAACACATCGTGCCGCACCCGGCGGGCACCCGGGTGCGGTTGCCGATCCATCCTGCGACATTCGCCCGCCGATCGCACGGGGCGCAGGTCCCGTCGCCGCTGGACCATTCGACCCGGGTGACGCACCGCCCACCTCGGTGACCCGCCGGAACGATTTTGGCCCGGTGGGTTCGGTGATGCGCCGCCCACCCCGGCCGACCCGCTGGGACGATTTCGGGGATGGCGGCGGAGCCGGAGTGCGTGCCCGAGCAACCGGCGCGGTCCGGGCCGGGCGGCCGGCTGCTCTGGGTGCCGCTGGGCGGGCTGACCGCGCTGGTGCTCGCTGGCGTGGTGGCGTGGCTCGCCGGCCGGTCCGGCCTCGCTGACCTGCTCTGGGCCGCCGCCACGGTGGCCGCGCTGGTGCCGGCCGCCGGGTCGATGCTGCGCGAGCTCTGGCACCGGCGGTACGGCGTCGACGTGATCGCCGTCCTCGCGCTGGCGGGCGCGCTCGTTGTGGCGGAGTACCTGGCCGGGGCGGTGATCGCGGTGATGGTGGCCACCGGCCGCACGCTGGAGGCGTACGCCCAGGGGCGGGCGACCCGCGACCTCCGTGCGCTGCTCGCGCACGCCCCACGTACCGCGCGCCGACGCGCCCCGGACGGGACGATCGAGGTGGTCCCGGCGGACCAGGTTGTCGCCGGGGACAACCTGGTGGTCGGCCCCGGCGACGTGGTGCCGGTCGACGGGCAGCTCACGGCGGCGGCCACGCTCGACGAGTCGGTGGTGACGGGAGAGTCGCGGCTGGCCCAGCGTGCCCCGGGGGATCGGGTGGGCAGCGGCGTGGTGAACGCCGGTGCCGCCTTCGGGCTGCGGGCGACCGCGGACGCGGCTTCCAGCACGTACGCCGGGATCGTGCGGCTGGCCCGGGAGGCCACCGCGCAGAAGGCGCCGACGGTCCGGCTGGCCGACCGGTACGCCGTCGCCTTCGTTCCGTTCACCCTGCTGCTCGCCGGGCTGGGCTGGCTGGTCTCCGGCGACCTGGTCCGGGCGGTGGCGGTCCTGGTGGTGGCCACGCCCTGCCCACTGCTGCTGGCCACCCCGATCGCCATCGTCTCTGGGCTGTCCCGCACCGCCCGGCACGGGGTCCTGGTCCGCGACGGCGGCTCGCTCGAACTGCTCGGCCGGGCCCGCACCCTGCTGGTGGACAAGACCGGAACCCTGACCGCCGGCCGGCCCCAGGTGGCCGAGACGGTGCCGGCCCCGGGGACCACGGCCGACGAGGTGCTGCGCCTCGCCGCCTCCGTGGAACAGCTCTCCCCGCATGTGCTGGCGCGCGCCCTGGTGGAGGGGGCGCGGGAGCGGGAGCTCGGCCTCGCCGAGCCGGAAGGGGTCACCGAGGAGCCAGGTCGGGGCGTACGTGGGCGGGTGGAGGGCCGTGACCTGTGGGTGGGGCAGCTCGACAGCGCGCCGCCCCAGTGGGCCTCCCCGGCCCGGGACCGCGCCGAGGAGGCCGGGCACTCGCTGGTGTGGGTCGGTGCGGGCGAGGGGCCGCTCGGCGTGATCCTGCTGGCGGACCCGGTCCGGTCCGACGCGTCGCGTACGGTCGGCCGGCTGCGGAAGGCGGGGCTGCGCCGGATCGTCATGGTCACCGGTGACCGGCCGGCCACCGCCCGCCGGGTGGCCCGAGAGGTCGGGGTGGACGACGTCCTCGCCCGCTGCGCGCCGGCCGAGAAGGCGGACCGGGTTCGCGCCGAGGTGGATCGGGCGGTCACGGTGATGGTGGGGGACGGGGTGAACGACGCTCCCGCCCTGGCCACCGCGGATGTCGGCGTGGCGATGGGCGCCACCGGGGCCACCGCGTCGGCGGATGTCGCCGACGCGGTGCTCACCGTGGACCGGCTGGAGCGCCTGGCCGACGCGGTGGAGGTCGCCCGGTACGCGCGCCGCATCGCCGTGCAGAGCGCCACGGTGGGCATGGGCCTCGCCGTGCTGGCCATGTTCGCCGCCGCCCTCGGACGGCTGCCGCCGGTGGCCGGTGCCTTCCTTCAGGAGGGTATCGACGTGCTGGTGATCCTCAACGCGTTGCGCGCCCTGCTCGGCCCGGGCACCCTACGGCGGTGACCAGCCCCCGCCGGCGGTGACCAGCCTCAACGTTCGCGGACCACGGCGACCGGGGAGCGCGCGTGGTGCAGCAGCTGCTGGCTGACCGAGCCGAGCAGCATCCCGGCCAGGCCACCGCGGCCCCGGCTGCCGACCACGACCAGTTGGGCGTTGCGGCTGGCCGTCACGAGCAACTCGGCCGGATTGCCCTCGGCCACCTCCACCGAGATGGTGACGTCCGGGAACGCCTGTCGCCACTGGGACAGCGACTCGTCCAACTCGGCGCGGTCGGCCCGGGTCACCGCCCGGGAGTCCGGGCCGGACGGCGGACGCTGGCCCGGTGGCGGACGCCACGCGCGCAGCACGTGCAGCGGTACCTTCCGGGCGGCGGCCTGCTCGACGGCGAAGCCCAGGGCGAGCAGCGACTGCTCCGAGCCGTCCACCCCGGCCGCGACGTGCCCGGTCCGCCCCCGGCGGTCGACGTCGCCCCGGACCACCACCACCGGGCAGTGGGCGTGCGCGGCCACCGATCCCGCCGTCGAGCCGACCAGCAGGCCGGCGAAGCCGCCCAGCCCGCGCGTACCGAGTACCAGCAGGCCAGCCCGCGCCGAGAGGTCTTGGAGCACCAGCGCGGGCGGCCCCTCGTACAGCGCACCGGTAACGGTCAGCTCCGGGCTGGTCGCGTCCGCGGCGGCCTGCCGGACCAGCTCCTCCGCCTGCCGCCGAGCGGTGTCGTCGGGCCAGATGCTGGGCCCCCCGCCCGGGCCGGTCCACCCGGCCATGGTGAGCCATTCGAAGACGTACGCGAGGTGCACCGATCGCCCACTCCGGGCGGCCTCGGCCCGGGCCCATTCCTGGGCCCGGACCGCGTCCGGCGAGCCGTCGTAGCCCACCAGGATCTCGGTTCCGTTCACTGATAGTCGCCCAGCCCGGCGTTCGACTCGCGGACCCACCGCCACTGCGCCACCCGCGGGTCGTCGGCGCCGTGCTTGCGGGTGTAGTCCCGGCACGACTGGCGGGCGTCCACCATCTCCTGCCGCAGGTGCGCCGCCCGCGCGCCGAGCCCGGGTACCCGGTCGATCACGTCGATGACCAGGTGGAACCGGTCCAGGTCGTTGAGCATCACCATGTCGAACGGAGTGGTGGTGGTGCCCTCCTCCTTGTAGCCGCGAACATGCAGGTTGGAGTGGTTGCTCCGCCGGTAGGTCAGGCGGTGGATGAGCCACGGGTAGCCGTGGTACGCGAAGATGATCGGCTTGTCGGTGGTGAAGATGGTGTCGAACTCCGAGTCCGGCAGCCCGTGCGGGTGCTCGCTCGACGGTTGCAGGCGCATCAGGTCAACCACGTTGACCACCCGGACCTTGAGCTCGGGCAGGTGCTGGTGCAGCAGGTCGACCGCCGCGAGGGTTTCCAGCGTCGGGACGTCCCCGGCGCAGGCGAGTACCACGTCCGGTTCCGTACCGCCGTCGTTGCTGGCCCAGTCCCAGATGCCGATCCCGCGGCGGCAGTGCAGGACCGCCTCCTCCATCGACAGCCAGCTTGGGGTGGGTTGCTTCCCCGCGACCACCACGTTGATGTAGTGCCGGCTGCGCAGGCAGTGGCTCATCGTGGAGAGCAGGGTGTTCCCGTCCGGTGGCAGGTAGACCCGGACCACCTCGGCCTTCTTGTTCACCACGTGGTCGATGAAGCCCGGGTCCTGGTGGGAGAAGCCGTTGTGGTCCTGCCGCCAGACGTGGCTGGAGAGTAGGTAGTTCAACGAGGCCACCGGTTGCCGCCAGGGGATGCCCCGGGTCACCTTCAGCCACTTGGCGTGCTGGTTGACCATCGAGTCAACGATGTGGATGAACGCCTCGTAGCTGGTGAAGAGGCCGTGCCGGCCGGTCAGCAGGTACCCCTCCAGCCAGCCCTGGCAGAGGTGCTCGGAGAGCACCTCCATGACCCGACCATCGGGGGAGAGGTTCTCGTCGCCGGGGACGGTGGCCGCCACCCAGGCCCGGTCGGTGACCTCGAAGGCGGCACCGAGCCGGTTGGAGGCGACCTCGTCCGGGCCGAAGAGCCGGAACGTCTCCGGGTTCGCGGAGATGACGTCGCGGATCCAGCTGCCGAGCGTGCCGGTGGCGCTGGTGACCGCCGTACCGGGGCGGGGCACGTCGACCGCGTAGTCGCGGAAGTCGGGCAGGACCAGATCACGCAGCACCTGCCCGCCGTTGGCGACCGGGTTGGCGCTCATCCGGCGATCGCCCTTCGGCGGCAGGTCCAACAGCTCGGCCACCGGTGTCCCGGTCGCGTCGAAGAGCTCCTCCGGGCGGTAGCTGCGAAGCCAACGCTCCAACTCGGCCAGGTGCTGCGGGTTCTCGCGCACCTGCGGCAGCGGCACCTGGTGTGCGCGGTGGGTGCCCTCCACCCGGTTGTCGTCGACCTCGCGCGGGCCGGTCCAGCCCTTCGGCGTACGGAGCACGATCATCGGCCAGCGGGGGCGCTCGACCTGGCCACCGGAGCGGGCCCGCTGTTGGATCGCGGCGATCTCGTCCAGCGCCCGGTCCATGGTCGCGGCGAGCGCCTGGTGCACGGTGGCCGGATCGTCCCCGGCCACCAGGTACGGCTCGTGACCGTACCCGCGCATCAGATCCAGCAGGTCGGACTCGGGGAGCCGGTCCAACACCGTCGGGTTGGCGATCTTGTAGCCGTTGAGGTGCAGGATGGGCAGCACCGCGCCGTCGCGGGCCGGGTTCAGGAACACGTTCGACAGCCAGCTACCGGCCAGTGGCCCGGTCTCCGCCTCGCCGTCGCCGATCACGCACGCGACCAGCAGGTCCGGGTTGTCGAACGCGGCACCGTAGGCGTGGCTGAGCGCGTACCCGAGCTCACCTCCCTCGTGGATCGATCCCGGCACCTCCGCGGCCACGTGGCTGGGGATGCCGCCGGGGAAGGAGAACTGGCAGAAGAGCTGCGCCATGCCGGCCTCGTCCTGGCAGGTGCCGTGGTAGAGCTCGCTCCAGGTGCCCTCCAGCCAGGTGTTCGCCACCAGCGCGGGACCGCCGTGGCCGGGACCGGTGATGTAGATGGCGTTCAGGTCACGGGCGACGATGACCCGGTTGAGGTGGGCGTAGAGCAGGTTCAGGCCGGGGCTGGTGCCCCAGTGCCCGAGGAGCCGCGGCTTGATGTGTTCCACGGTGAGCGGCTCACGCAGCAGCGGGTTGCTCCGGAGGTAGATCTGCCCGACCGTGAGATAGTTCGCCGCCCGCCAATACGCGTCCAGTCGGCGTAGTTCGTCTTCGGTCAGCGGGCTGTGCTGGGTGGTGGCGATGTTCATGCTTACCTAAGCCTCTCGGTCGGGTGTGGCGCATCCGGGGCGTTGTGGTCAGCCTCGCCGACGGCTACCGCCGGGTTAAGAGGCGTTGGTCCCGGGTCTCACGGACTCTCTGCCGGAGGGACTCCCCGCACCACAACCGTGGGCGTGGGCGAGTGGTAGAGCAGGGTCTGACAGGTTGCGCCGATCATTCCCCGGCCGGGCTGTTGGCCGCGCGCGGCCACCACCACCAGCTGTGCGGACCGGGACTGCTCCACCAGGACATCGCCGGGAGCACCGCGGATGGTGTGGCACTCCACCGGCACTCCCGGCTCCGGGCCGCCGATCTCCGCCACCGTGTCGGCGAGGATCGCCGGTGTGTCGTCGTAGCCGCGCTCCACCACCCGGACGGCGACCAGGCGGCCGGTCCGACGGACGGCGCAGTCGAACGCCCACTTCAGGGCCTGCCGGGAGTCGGCCGAGCCATCCACTCCGACCAGCACCGGCCCCTTCGTCGGCGGTTCGCGGCGGGCCACCAGCACTGGGCAGCCGGCCTGGGTGACGAGCTGCACCGCCGGCGTGTCGGCGGGGAGGGCGCAGCCGGGCTGTCGGGTACTCATGCCGCTGTCGCCGACGGCGACCAGGAAGGCCGTCTCCGACCTGCGGATCAGCGGCTGCACCCGCGAGCCTTCGGCGATCTCGTGGCCTACCGTCAGCGTCTCCTCGACCTCCCGGGCGACCTTGACGGCACGATCGAGGAGTTCCGCGGCCGCGTCGTGCGTGCCGGCGACCGACTCCGCCGCGAAGGCTGCCCCCCAGTCGAAGGTGTGGATCAGCTGGAGGGGGTGCCCGAACGCGGCCGCTTCCTGCGCGGCGAGCTCGACCAGCGGCAGGTCCCGTTCCGAGCCGACCCCGACGAGCGCTGGCGCGTCACTGGCTGCGGCCATGTCGGCATCACCTCCGCGGGAGTCGCCCCCGGCCTCCGTCCTGAGGCTAGTCCGGGCAGCGCGGCGCTGGGGCGGGATCGTGCAGCCCACGCGACCGGGATCGCCGGCACCGGGGTGGGCGGTGGAACCGGAGGCCGGCCGGGGTTCCCCGCCGTCCGGACACCGCGATCGACCGGCCGGACGGTTACCGACAGTGTTAGCGTCCAAACGTGGGCACGAACCAGGAGATTCAGGAGATTGTCGTCGCCGCCACCGGCGACCTGCTCATCCTCCGGGACCGTCCGCACGACATGTTCCGGCACGTGCGGGACCATCTGGTCGGGGCCGATATCACCTTCGGCCAACTGGAGACCGCCTACTCCGACCAGGGGTCGTTGGGTTCGTCCGGCCCACGCGGCGGCGTCCCGCACGACGTGGAGAACCTCGCGGCGATACCGCACGCGGGCTACAACGTCATCTCGATGGCGAGCAACCACACCGGCGACTGGGGAGCTGACGCGCTGCTCGACTGCATCGAGCGGTGTCGCCGCAACGGCGTCACCGTGGTGGGTGCGGGGGCGGATATCGACGAGGCGCGCCGGCCCGGGATCATCGAACGCGACGGTACGCGGGTCGGGTTCCTGGCCTACTGTTCGGTCGCGCCGGAGGGCTACTACGCCGGGCCGGACAAGCACGGCGTGTCGCCGATGCGGGCGATGACCCACTACGAGCCGTTCGAGTATGACCAGCCCGGCGGCCCACCCCTGATCAAAACCCAGCCGGACGAGTCCGACCTGGCGGCGTTCGTCGCGGACATCAACAAGCTGCGCGACGAGGTGGACGTGCTGGTCGTGTCACTCCACTGGGGCCTGCACTTCCAGCGCTCACGGCTCGCGGACTACCAGCCGACGGTGGCTCATGCGGCGATCGACGCCGGTGCCGACGTGGTGATCGGGCACCACCCGCACATCCTGAAGCCGGTCGAGGTCTACCGAGGCAAGGTCATCTTCTACAGCCTGGGCAACTTCGCCTTTGAGATCAACGAGCGCTGGTGGCAGTCGTACAGCAAGGAGTGGTTTGAGAAGGCGAACCGGATCCACCAGAAACTCGCCCCCGGCCGAGATCTGAGCGAGGAGGGCCGGAACTCGGTGATCGTCCGGCTACATATCACCGGCGGTCAAATCGACCGGGTCAGCATCGTGCCCGTGTTCATCAACGAGGGGCACGAGCCGGTGCCGTACCGGGCGGACACGCCGGAGGGGCGCGCGGTCCGCGACTATCTGGCGGAGATCACGGCCGAGGCGGGGATCGACACCGCCTTCGATGTGGTTGACGACCGGATCCTGGTTCGCGTCTGAGCCTTCGAGGGCGTTTCTCCTCGCCTTTCCCGCAGTAGGGCGGTAAACATGGCTTTCGTCCTATTTGCGGATGTGGTGCGCTCGGAGGTGTTGGGCGGTGCGCAGATTCCGCCAGCAGGCAGGCTGTGCTGCCCGAACGCGCTGGCGAAAAGGAATGGCCGGGGCTTGCTTCGCCCTCGTGGTGGCAGTGACAGTCACCCCGGCGGCGGGCGGGTCGCCGGCGATCGCGCAGCAGGCGTCGTCGCCGACCACCGTCACCTCGGATGCCGTCCTCGCCTGGGGTGACAACTACTACGGCCAGTTGGGCGACGGGACCACCAACAACAACCGCACCACACCCAACCCCGTGGGCCTGCCAACGGGCGCTGAGCTGGCCGCTGTCGCCGCCGGTGACGCGCACAGTCTGGCGTTGACGTCGGCCGGCACCGTTCTCGCGTGGGGCAGAAACCGCGTTGGCCAGTTGGGGGACGGGAGCACCATCAATCGCAGCACTCCCGTCGACGTCCGCCTGCCGCCGGGCATCACGGTCACTGCCGTCGCCGCCGGCTTCAACCACAGTCTGGCGTTGACCTCCGCCGGCACCGTCCTTGCCTGGGGTGACAATTCTGTCGGTCAGTTGGGTGACGGGACCAGGACGAACCGCAGTACGCCGGTGGCGGTGAGTTTCCCGGCGGGCACGGTGATTACCGCTGTCGCCGGCGGTGGCGTGCACAGCCTGGCATTGACGTCGGCCGGCACCGTCTTCGCCTGGGGTGACAATTCTTCCGGTCAGTTGGGTGACGGGAGCACAACGAACCGCAGTACGCCGGTGGCGGTGGGGTTGCCGCCCGGCACGGTGGTTGCCGCTGTCGCCGGCGGTGGCTCGCACAGCCTGGCGGTGACATCGGCCGGCGCCGCCCGTGCCTGGGGCAACAATTTCGTTGGCCAGTTGGGCGACGGGAGCAATCTGAACCGCAACGCTTCCGTTCCCGTCCGCCTGCCGCCGGGGACCACAGTCACCGCCATCGCCGGCGGGCTCAACCACAGTCTGGCGGTGACCTCGGTCGGCACCGTTCTCGCCTGGGGCAGCAACTCCTGGGGCCAGTTGGGTGATGGGACCACCAGAGAAAGGAACACGCCCGGCTCGGTGAGCCTGCCCGCCGACAGCACGATCACCGCGGTCGCCGCCGGCAATCTCTTCGGCCTGGCGATCACCTCGGCCGGTGCCGTCCTCGCCTGGGGCAGCAATATCCTCGGCCAGTTGGGTGACGGGACCACCACCGTTCGCCGGACGCCCGTCGCGGCCAGCCTGCCCACGGCAACCACGGTCACCGCCATCGCCATCGCCACCGGCAGCGTCCACAGCCTGGCCCTGGTCGAAGCGCGATCAGCGTCCACCACAGCCCTGCGGGTCTCGCCCCGGAACCCGACGGCCGATCAGGACGTCACCCTCACCGCCACCGTCACCTGCACCACCGACACCCCCACCGGCAGCGTCACCTTCCGCAGCAATGCCACCGACCTCGCCACCGTGCCGCTGGGCGGCACCAACACCGCCACCCACACCACCGGGCTCCCGCCCGGCACCCACACCCTCACCGCCCACTACGCCAGCACCAACACCTGCCCCAACAGCCGGTCCGAGGCCACCACCATCACCATCGACACCCCCACCGACCCCGACACCCCCACCGACCCGGATCTGCCCATCACCGGCCCCAACGTGTCTAGCGCCGTGGGTGCCGCCAGCCTGCTCATCCTCACCGGAGTCACCCTCATCCACCTCACCCACCGACGTCGGCCGCCCCACCAGCGCCCATGAGCCGGCGGTCGTGACCCGCTGGGGCCGGGCGGAGTCCGGCCCGGCCCGGCCCGACAATGGCGGAGGGCGGCCTGGCCGGGACCCGTAGGATGCCGCCATGCCGTTACTGAGCTGGCGTGATCCGCTACTTTGGCGGCCGAGCCGGGTCCTGGTCGCGGGAACCTCTGGGGCGGGCAAGACGAGCCTGGCGACGTCGCTCGCCGCGGCATGGCAGCTCCCTCGGGTGGAGCTCGACGCATTGCACCACGGTGAGCACTGGGTACCGCGCCCGAGCTTCGTTGCCGAGGTGAGTCGATTTGCCGCTGGGCCGCGCTGGGTGACCGAGTGGCAGTACACCGCCAAGCTCGGCGACATTCTCTCCGGCAAAGCCGATCTGGTGGTGTGGCTGGACCATCCCCGGCAGTTGGTGATGCGGCAGGTGATCGCCCGCACGATGGCTCGCAGTTGGCGGCGTGAGGTGCTGTGGAACGGCAACGTCGAGCCCCCGCTGCGGACCGTCCTGACCGACCCCGATCACGTGATCCGATGGGCGTGGCGAACGCAGAAAGGCCCGGGTGAGCGCGTAGCCCAGCTGCTCCAGCAGCGGGGCCCGGCGGTCATGGTGGTGCGATTGCGCGGCCGTCGACAGGTGCGTCGGTGGACGTCCCGGGTCCTGCCGTTCGCGGTCCCGTCGGATGTCGCGCCGGCGGTGCTTTCTGCCAGCGCTGAGGCTGGACCCGTCAGTGCGGTCGGTCCTCGCGCCGACGATCCCGGGAGCTGATGCCCAGATCGTCGGCGAGCTCGCCAAGAATCCCCTTGGGCTTCGACCTGCGGCGAGGGCGGAGAGCTTGGAACACGTCGATCACACCCACCAGGATGAGCACCAGCCCGAGCGGTTCACCCCGGAACCAGAGCAGCTCGGTGTCTGGAAAGAACAGTCTGAGCACCAACCCAAAAATGATCAATGCCAGACCCAGGGCCAGCTTGAACGCCATGCCGTCGCCTCTCTGGTAAGTGCAGATGCAGGTTGAGCGGTCCCACGATCTCAGCCAGAGATGAACCGCGCTGTCCCGAGCTTCTTCTCCGGCTGCTGGTCGCCGTTCTGGGTCTTCGTCGGCTCGGGTCTTTCGTCACCAATGCCTACTTCGTTCGCTTATACCTTGCGGCGGGTGAGCTTTCGACAAGTTGCTGGGGTAGGGCTAAGTGGCGAGTTTTTGGACCGGCACGGTCGCGGACGTGAAAAGAAGCTGGGCCCGGCCCGCGAGTCTGCGGAAGCTGTTCGCGGTACTGCTGATGGTGGCGATCGTGCTGGGCACAACCTCGGTCGGTACGGCGCGCGTCCTTGCGCAGGACGCGCCGTCGGCGGCAGCGGGCTCTCCTGGCACCGGCCTGGCCTGGGGCGACAACGGTTCCGGCCAGTTGGGCGATGGGACCACCATCAGCAGCAGCACTCCCGTTGGGGTGGACTTACCCGGCGGCACCACGATCACCGCGCTTGCCGGCGGTGGCGGCCACAGTTTGGCGTTGACCTCCGCCGGTGCCGTGTTGGCCTGGGGTGCCAACGGTTCCGGTCAGTTGGGTGATGGGACGACCGTCAGTAGTAGTACCCCTGTTGCGGTGGAGGTGCCGACCGGCATCACGATCACTGCCGTTGCCGCCGGCAACTTCCACAGTCTGGCGTTGACCTCCGCCGGCACTGTGCTGGCCTGGGGCTTCAACGACTTGGGCCAGTTGGGTGATGGGACGACCGTCAGTAGTAGCACTCCTGTTGCGGTGGATGTGCCCGGCGGCACCATGATTACTGCCGTTGCCGGCGGCGGCTTCCACAGTTTGGCGTTGACCTCCGCCGGTGCCGTGTTGGCCTGGGGTGCCAACGGTTCCGGTCAGTTGGGTGATGGGACGACCGTCAGTAGCAGTACCCCTGTTGCGGTGGATGTGCCGACCGGCATCACGATCACCGCCGTTGCCGGCGGCCGCTTCCATAGTCTGGCGTTGGCTTCCGCCGGCACCGTGTTGGCCTGGGGCCTTAACGACTCAGGCCAGTTGGGTGATGGGACGACCGTCAGTAGCAGCACTCCTGTTGCGGTGGATGTGCCGACCGGCATCACGATCACCGCCGTTGCCGCCGGCAACCGCCATAGTCTGGCGTTGGCCCCCGCCGGCACCGTGCTGGCCTGGGGCCTCAACGTCTCGGGCCAGTTGGGTGATGGGACCACCACCAGCAGTAGCATCCCTGTTGCGGTGGACGTGCCGACCGGTGTCACGGTCGTCGCCGTCGCGGGCGGCGGCTTTCACAGTCTGGCCATCGTCCCGTCGAACTCAACCACGACCCTGCAGGTGTCCCCGCCGAATCCGGAACCGGATCAACCCGTCACTCTTACCGCTACCGTGACCTGCACCGCCAGCGCCCCCACGGGGACCGTGACCTTCCTGGAGGGCACGAAGATCATGGGTACTGAACCACTGTCCGGCAGTCCCACCGCCACCGCAAATCTCACGGTCAACCGTCTGACACCTGGCAAACGCAGCATCCAGGCGCGCTACAACGGTGACGGCAATTGTCCAGTCTCCACATCCGACCCAGCGACAGCCACAGTCCGAAAGCCCATCCTCCCAGTGACCGGCGCCAGCCTTCCCACCATGCTCGCGGTCGGATTCCTGCTTACCCTCACCGGCGCGGCCCTGGTCGCGGGCGTTAAGAACCGCGATGCATGAAGATGATCTAGAGGTACGGTCTGTCGAGCGTGGATTGGGGGCCCGACTGGACCGGTCAGGGCGTGCGTCGTCGGGCCTGGGCGCTCTGCCAGTCGCGCAGCGCCCGTTTGATCCGGGTGTTCTCGTCGTGGAGCCGAACCACCTCCTGTCGCAGCGTGGCCAGCTCGTGCGCGACCCGGTGCAGAAAGTGTCGTACCTCCTGGGGGTCAAGGCCGCGTCGGCCGAGGCCCACCGTGGCGAAGTTCCGTTCGCGGACGAGGCGGGGATGGAGTTGCTCGGTGCCGCCGTAGACGGTGCCGTGACGCATTGATCGGTTCCCTTCGTTGGTGTTGGAAGGGGCGGCCCCGGTCGGAGGGGACATTTCCGGCGCAGGGCCGCCCCGCCCGACGACCGCAGCCCTCCTTGGCGGTACGGCCACCGGGCTGCCGGTGGGTGGTGTCAGTTCGCGGCGAGGCAGGGTCGCGGAGACCCGCCTTTCCGTGATAGGTATTCGTCAAGTCGGTCGGAGCCGGAATGCGCGCTAATCGCGGCTCCATGTTGAGACCCGACGAGAGCCGGTATGCGTCTGCCACACGCCAGGCCGTCTCTCGTCACCTTCTCGGCTGTTGGCACAGCCGCGGTTGCCGTGCTTGCACCGGGCGTCCCCGGGGGCCGGTGATCACCCTCACCCGAAGGCCACATTTCCAGTGGCCTCGGCATTGGTGCAACGACACCAACGGATCCATTTTCGGCAGGATGCGTGGAGAGGTGAGCATGGCCGTCAAGAGAGAAGCCTTCGTACGGACGCTTCGGGCGCAGTGGCTCGGCCAACAGATGCGGGAGCTGCGCGACGTGGCCTGACGCTCAAGTACGTGGCCCAGTTTCTGGAGCGGGACTTCTCGTCGCTGGCACGGTACGAGCGAGCCGAGTGGCCTTTCCGTCGAGATCTCGTCATGGAACTCTTGGATCTCTACGGGGTCTACGATGAGCGGGAACGAACGCGGATCATCCAGCTTGCGCAGGATGCCTGGCGGGTTGATCGCTGGGACAACGACTTCGACCAGACGATCTATGACACGTCATTCATTGATTTTCCCTGGCTGGAGTCGAAAGCGGAGCAGGTGTGCACGTACGCCTCCTTGCTCATACCCGGCCTTCTGCAAACCCGGGACTACGCCGAGGCGGTGATCCGGAACGCGGAGGCCAGCTCCACCAGCGAGGTGCAGATCCGGAAGTGGGTTCAGCTCCGGATGGACCGGCAGCGCCTGTTGGAACAGCCCACCGGCACGCGAATCGCCGTGATCGTCGAGGAGTCGGCCCTACGGCGTCCGGTGATGAGCCGGCAGGTCATGGCGGCACAGCTCGACCACCTGGTGCAGGCGCTGCGGAAGCCGACGGTCGAGATCCGGGTTCTGTCCACAGGCCTCGGTCTGCACGCGGGCTTGGACGGCACGTTCTGGCTCTTCAAGATGCCTCCGCCCTACACCGACGTCGCGCATGCCGAGACGCTTGGTGGACGGCTCTTCATGGAGTCGGACAAGGCGTTGCGATATGTCCGCGCGTACGATCGCCTCCGGGAGGCCGCACTCACTGTGCGCGAGTCGGCGAGGCTGATTTCTGCCCTTGCGGAGGAGTTGTCATGAGCGACACCATGCCCGACGTTGCTTGGCATATCAGCACCAGGAGCCCGGACCACGGCGGCAACTGCGTCGAGGCGGGGCCGTTGCTGGACGGGTCGGGGCGGGTGGCGGTGCGGCACAGCAAGGCCCCCGAGGCGGCCACGATTATCTATACGGCTGAGGAGTGGGCGGCGTTCGTCGGCGGCGTGCGCGACGGTGAGTTCGATTTCGCCTAGCTTGCCGGCGAGCCGGACCGGTGGTGTGGTGGCCGGCGCCGGGTAGCGTCCACAGCAACGGGAGTGTCCGGCGGAGGTGGTGGCCGACCCGGCGCTGGTGGGAGACTTACGACGGCCTCTCGACAGCATCCGGTACGGTGCACACCGTCACCGTCGGCTCCAGGAGAGTGCGACACCAGACCCAGCGGGAGTTCCGATGGTCTTCAAGAAAATGTTGAGCGCGTTAGGCGTAGGCGGACCCAGCGTGGACACCGTCCTCACGAACCCCAACACCCGGCCCGGCCTGGCCCTCGACGGCCAGGTCAACCTGATCGGCGGGGACTCGCCGGCGGCCATCGAGCAGATTGTCGTCGGCCTGGTCACCCGGGTCGAGATCGAGGGCCACGACACCGAGTACGCGGGGCTCATGGAGTTCCAGCGGATGCCGGTCTCCGGGCCGCTGCAACTGGCTCCCAAGCAGCAGCTGTCGATCCCGTTCCAGCTGCCGGTGCCATGGGAGACCCCGATCACCGACGTGTACGGCCAGCGCCTGCACGGCATGACGATGGGGCTGCGGACCGAGCTGGCGATCGCCCGGGCCGTGGACAAGAGCGACCTGGACCAGGTCAACGTGCACCCGCTGCCGGTGCACGAGCGCATCCTGGAGGCGTTCACCCGGCTCGGTTTCCGGTTCAAGAACGCCGACCTGGAGCGCGGTTCCCTCTATGGGGTGCAGCAGACGCTGCCGTTCTACCAGGAGATCGAGTTCTTCGCCTCCCCGCAGTACGCGCAGACGATCACCGAGGTGGAGCTCACGTTCGTCACCAACCCGCACGGTGTCGACGTGATCCTGGAGTGCGACAAGCGCGGCGGCTTCTTCACCTCCGGGCAGGACGTTTTCGGCCGCTACCAGGTCGCCCACCAGGACGCCGACCGGGTGGACTGGATGCAGGTGGTGGACGGGTGGCTGCGCGAGACGACCTCCCGCTACGGCAGCCTGCGGGCGCAGGGCTTCGGCGTCCCGCAGCAGCACGGCCAGCGGGGGATGGGCATGGGCATGGGCGGCATGATCGCCGGTGCCGCGCTCGGGGTGGCCGGCGGCATGATCGCCGGTGAGATGATCGAGGACGCGATGGAAGGGGACTTCGCCGAGGACTTCGGCTTCGAGGAGTAACCCAGACCTCGAACAGTCATCCAGGCAGAGGGTGCCCGCCGGGACGTAGATCCCGGCGGGCACCCTCTCGTCGCTATCGGCTAACGCTGGGCCATGCCCCGCTCATTGGTGAGACGCCGATCCGAGCCGGCCTTCGCCAACCCCCTACTGATCAGGTACGCGGCGGTCAGGGCGGAGAGGAACCACCACGCCAACGTTGGATCGTTGATGTTCAAGCCGTTGGTGCCCGACCCACGCCAGAAGGCGGAGATCAACACAAGGACGACCGCGCCGGCGTAGACCCAGAACTCGGTGGTCAGGAACGAGTTCTTCGTCTCCGTGTCCGGAGCGGACATCTGCTCCCGGCGCCCGTTGTCCATCGCCCGCATCGGACGGGTCGGTGCGTCCTGCAGGCGGTCCCGGTTCTGGGCCTCCCGCATGCGCTCCCGGTCCTGGGCGTCCGCCGAGGGCCGGTTCTGCGGCCTGGTGGATGCAGCCTGCGTGCTCATCTGGTCCTCCTCGGATTTGATGAGTACCTGCGGCCCCTCGCCCCGCTACCGCGTCTCGGCCACGGCACCGTTCGTGGCGGGGGCACCCTGGGTCTACCCGACCGGCCGGGGGCAGTAACCCCGCCCCAGCCACACCGGCGTGTTTGGCGGGCCCCGGGGCGGGAACCCAAGGAGACTTCCGACGAGTCTGCGAGGTGATGCGACATGCGCACCGACGACACACGGAACGAGGCCGCCCGGCGGGCCGAGGAGCGGATCGCCGGCGACCAGTACGGCGCGGGCGTCCTGGATGAGGTGACCGTGCCGCAGACCGACGTACAGCGGGTCATCCAGGACGAGGACCCGGGCGACCCGGCGCACCACCGGATCGACCCGCAGGTGCTGCGCGACGGTGGCCCGACCCGGGGCCAGGGCGCGATCACGACGACCGGCGGGACCGCCGGCCCGGCCAGTGTTCGCCGGGTGGCCCGGCAACCGGAACGGCACCGGGGCCGGGTCGCACCGACCACGACGGGGGACGCCACCACCGGCGGCTTGAGCACCCCGACCGCCGGCTCCACGAGCGACGCGGCCGGCCCCGGCGTGCACGCCGCGAACCTTTCCGACGACTGACAGCCCGCTCCGACGGCCTGGCCCGGTTCGGGCCAGGCCGTCGGTCGCCGGGCGGGATACCCGGTCAGGGCCGAGGCATCCGGTTCAAGGCCGGGTGCGGGGCGGTCAGGAGGCGGGGCGCAGAATCGTCAGCCGTTGGGTGGCGCGGGTCAGCGCCACATACAGGTCGTTACGACCGCGAGGGGACTCCGCGACTATCCCGTCGGGGTCGACCACCAGGACGGCGTCGAACTCCAACCCCTTGGCCTGGGCGACGGTGAGCAGGACGGTACGACCCTTCAGGTCGGGCTGTTCACCGATGGTGGCCTCCGGGATGGCATCCGCCAGGGCGGGACCCAGGTCGGCGACGCGGGCGGCCGGCACGATCACCCCGAGCCGGCCGTCGGTGTGTGCCGCCGCCATAGCGGTCGCCGCGTCGACCAGCTCCGCCGCCAGCCGCTGCGGCGCCACCGCCCGCTCGGTCGGCGGCACACCGGTCGACCGGACCGACCGGGGTGGGCGCAGCGTCGGGTCGATCTGGGCGAGCACCTCCGCGGCGACCGCCATGATCTCGGCGGGGGTGCGGTAGCTGACCGCCAGCTCCGCCAGCCGCCAACGCTGCGCCACGTACGGTTCGAGGGCGTCAGCCCAGGACGCAGTGCCCGCCAACGCGCCGGTCTGCGCCACATCACCGACGATGGTCATCGACCGGCTGGGGCAGCGGCGCATCAGCAGCCGCCACGCCATTGGCGACAGCTCCTGCGCCTCATCCACGATGATGTGGCCGAACGCCCAGCTCCGGTCGGCGGCGGCCCGCTGCGCGGTGGTCAGCCGGTCCCCCTCCTCCTGCCGCTCCACCAGCCGGTCGGCGTCGAGCAGGTCGGTGACGCCGAGGATCTCGCCCCCGTCCGCCTCGTCCTCCACGTCGATCGACCGGGAGCCCCGGGCGATCTCCAACACGCCCTCGGCGTACTCCCGCTGCAGGGTCCGCAGTCGCTCCCGGCGGGCCGCGGCGGCGCGGTCGTCCTCGCCGAGCAGCTCGGCCGCCTCGTCCAGCAGCGGCACGTCGGCCGGCGTCCAACCACCCGGCTGGCGGTGCAGCAGAGTCTGCTCGGCTCCGGTCAGCATCGGCGCGGCGGTGGCGATCCGCACCGGGTCGGCGTACAGGTCGGCGAGTAACTGCTGCGGGGTGAGTAGCGGCCACAACTGGTCCAGCGCCGCCCGTACCTCCGGGTCGTCCCGCAGTTCCCGGCGGATCTCGGCGCGGTCGGCCTCCTCGAGCAGGTTCTCCCCGCCCAGCGGGTCGGCGCCGATGCGCTCGGCCACCTGCGCGGCGAGCGCGTGCACGACCTCGACATCGAAGACCGCCCGGGCGAGGTTGTGGGGCCGGCCGGACCGGCGGGCCCGGTCCCGGGCGGCCCGGACGGTCTCCGGGTGCAGCTGCAGGATCTCCCGCTGCGGCTGCGCGATCTCCAGCGGTTCGTCCGGCACCCACTGCCGGTCCCGGACCGCGGCGGCGATGACATCCACCAGCACCGCGCGGCCCTTCAGCGCGGCGGTTTCGGCCGCCTCGGTGCGGCGCGCGGTGACCCCGGGGAAGAGGTCAGCCTGGGTACGCAGCAGCACGCCTGTTTCGGCCAGGGCGGGCAGCACCTGGGAGATGTAGCGCAGGAAGGTCGCGTTCGGCCCGACCAGCAGCACGCCCCGGGTGGCGAGTTCCCGCCGGTGCGTGTAGAGCAGGTAGGCCGCCCGGTGCAGCGCCACCGCGGTCTTGCCGGTGCCCGGACCGCCCTGCACCACCAGCGTGCCCGGCAGCTCGGCCCGGATGACCGTGTCCTGCTCGGCCTGGATGGTCTCGACGATGTCCCGCATCCGGCCGGTACGGCCGGCGGTGAGGGCCGCGAGCAGCGCCGCCTCGCCGGTCAGCTCCTCGTGGCCGGTGGGGGAGGCGGCAGCCAGGTCGAGCACCTCGTCGTTGAGGCCGGTGACCTTGCGTTGCCGGGTCCGGAGGTGCCGCCGTCGGTGGACGCCCTGCGGGTTGGCCGCGGTGGCGAGGTAGAAGGCGCGCGCCGCCGGGGCGCGCCAGTCGATCAGTAGCGGGTCGTAGTCGCCGTCGGTGTCGAAGATGCCGATCCGGCCGATGTAGTGCCGGCCGCCGTCGTCGGTGTCCAGTCGGCCGAAGCACAGGCCCTGCTCGACCGCCGAGTACTGCTCCACCTGCTCGCCGTACATCCGTACCGCGCTGTCGCGTTGGGAGCGGGCCTGGAGGGTGCCACCGGTTGCCCGGAGCTGATCGGCCAGCCGGTGGGTGGCCTGCTCCCGCAGCGCGTCCAGCCGGCCGTAGAGCATCGAGACGTACTCCTGCTCCCGGCCGAGCTCGTCGTCGTTCATCGGCGAATCGTCGGGACCGCCGGAGTGCGGTGAAACGCCGGAGTTGCTTGACAAGCCATCTCGCAATTCGCTACCCTTGCCCGAAGGAACGGCTGCATGCCGTTCTTTTTTTGTTCCCTGAACTGGTCAGGATACCGGGCGGCGCGACCGCCGGGGTGCCCCATGGTGATTCGGCGGCAGGCCCGGGCGTGGCCCACCACAACTCCAGGGCGTGGGCAACGGCAAGCCGGGGCCCGCGCCGTGCGGGCCCCGGCTTGTCGGCGACGAAATGTCAGCCCCGAGCCACCTCGTACAGTCGCTCCGGAGCGACCGCCCCCACGATCAGCCGGCCGTCGTCGGTGAGTAGCGCCGTCACCAGCTTGCTGCGGAACAGTCGACCGCTGCCCCAGTCACCCTGGACCGCCGGCAACTGACCGGCGAGCAGGTCCAGGTCGGGCGCCTCCTCGACGGCAGCGGTGGGACCCTCCACCTCGTCGACCTCCGCGACGAAAACCGTGGCCCAGCCCGTGCCGACGGCACGCAGGCCGGGCTGCCCACCGTCGTCGGTCGGCCCCGGCAACTTCGGCTGCTCGGGGTGCTTCGGCTGTTCGGGGTGCTCCCAGCCGTCCTGCTGCTCGGTGACCTGCACCCCCGGCGGCGGGTTGAAGGTGAACTGGTCGGCATCCGGCCGCCCGTAGTCGATCTGGGTGAACGCCAGCTCGAACGCCGGTGGATCCCCACCCTCGGCGAAGACCTCGAACCGCAGCGGCAGGTGCTCGGTCGCGTCGATGGCGATCCGGACCTGGTGCACCAGGGAGGCCGTGTCCCGGGGCTCGAGCACCAGCTCGTAGGCGTCCCGCCCGGCGACCGTCGCCGATCGCCCGACGCTCACCTCGGTCGTCGGATCAACCGCGGCGAGGGCCTGCGCGGCGGCCTCCTGCGGCGTCGTCGGCACCTCCGGAGGCTTCGCCACCTCCTCGCCCTCGGGTAGCACCCGGTGGGTGGCCGTGTTCGTGCGGCTGTTCCACAGCCACACGTCCCGCCCGTTGCGGATGAAGTCCCGCTGCCCGAGCGTGTCCACGAAGGCGATCCGCTGCTGGTCCGGCCCGGAGTGCCAGACCCGCAACGTGTGGGAGCCGGTCAGCAGGCTGGCCGGACCCTCCTCGGCGAGCAACCCGGCGATCGGCGGTAGACCGAGGTCGGCCCGCTGCACGACGGTGCCGGACAGACCCTCGAAGCGGGCGGTCTGGAGATCGACCAGAAGCTGGGCGGCGGATCGGGGCGGCAGGCTCGGCTCGGCTTCGGCGGCGAAGCGGCCCAGCGCGGCGCCGCCGCCGATGACGGTCACGACGGCGGCCACCGGGACCAGCCACCGTAGGGCGGGACGGCTTGTCAGAACGGACATCGGGCACCTCCTGCCGACCATCCTGCCGAACGTACCCTGTGCGGACGCTGAGGACGGCGTTTCGGGCGCGGGTAGCCCGATGGCACCCTTGACCCGTGCGACTGTTGGTGGTGGAGGACGAGGCGCGGCTGGCGGCCGCGCTACACCGGGGACTGCAGGCCGAAGGGTTCGCGGTGGACGTGGCCTCGACCGGGCCGGCCGGACTGGAGGCGGCCCGGCACGGCGAGTACGACGCGATGGTCCTCGACGTGATGCTGCCCGGCCTCTCCGGCTACGAGGTGGTCCGCCGGCTGCGGGCCGAGCGGCGCTGGCTGCCGGTGCTGATGCTCTCCGCCAAGGACGGCGAGTACGACCAGGCCGACGGGCTGGACTGCGGGGCCGACGACTACCTCACCAAGCCCTTCTCGTACGTGGTGCTGTTGGCCCGGCTCCGCGCCCTGCTGCGCCGCGGCGCACCGGAGCGGCCCGCCGTGCTGGCCGTGGGCGACCTCCGGCTGGACCCGGCCCGGCGGCGGGTGACCCGCGACGGCGTCGAGGTGGCCCTGACCGGCCGGGAGTACGCCCTGCTCGAGTACCTGATGCGCCGACCCGGCACGGTGGTCTCCAAAGTCGAACTCCTGGACCACGTCTGGGACGCCAGCATCGAGACCGCCCCGAACGCGGTGGAGGTGTACGTGGGCTACCTGCGCCGCAAGCTCGGCCGAGACCGTCTGGAGACCGTCCGCGGGGCCGGCTACCGCCTCGTCACCGCATGACCGAACCCGCCAGCCCCACCGATCGTCCCCGCCCCGGCACCAACCCCCCACCCGGCAGCGGCCGCCCCCCACCCGGCACCGCGCGCGGGCGGCCCTGGGCCCCCCTCGGCCTCCGCGGACGGCTGATGGCGATCGGCCTACTCGGCGTGTCGGCGGGGCTCGTCGTCGGCGGCCTGGTGCTGCTGGCCGTGCTCAACTGGACTCTGCACCGCAACGTCGACACGGAGGCGCTGCGCACCGCCGACGCCATCGCCCTGCTGGCCGCCGAAGACGCGCTGCCCGACCCCCTGCCCGTCGCCGGCAGTCAGGTACGGGTACAGGTGATCGACGCCCAGGGACGGGTCCGCGCCGCCTCCATCGACGCCGACCGGCTGGTGCCGATGGTCCGGCCGGACCAGGTCGACCGTAGCGCCCGAGCCGGCAGCACCGTGCCGGGGCAACGCATGGGGCTGACCGGGCCGATGCGGGTGGTGGCCGTCCCGGCCGGCACCGACGGCGACCCCCTCACCGTGCTGGTCGCCCGCTCGCTGGTGGACGTGCGGCAGAGTATCCACGTCGTCCAGACCATTCTGCTGGTCAGCTTCCCGCCGTTGGTGGGTCTGCTCGCCCTCGTGGCCTGGCGGGCCGTCGGCGCGACGCTGCGCCCGGTGGAGGCGCTGCGTCGGGGCGCCGAGGAGATCACCGGTCGGGACGGGCGCGGCCGGCTACCCGTACCGGCGTCGCGGGACGAGATCCACCGGCTCGCGGTGACCCTCAACGACATGCTGGACCGGCTGCGCGCCAGCCGGGACCGGGAACGGGCGTTCGTCGCCGACGCCGCGCACGAACTGCGTAGCCCGCTGACCAACCTGCGGACCGAACTCGAGGTCGCGCAGCGGCTGGGGGAGCGGACCGACTGGCCGGCCGTCTCGGTGGACCTGCTGGCCGACACCGAACGGCTCGGCCGGCTCGTCGATGACCTGCTGCTCCTCGCCCGCCTCGACGAGGCCCCGCCGGCCCGCGGCACCGGGCCCGTCGACCTGGGTGCCCTGCTGGCCGAGGTGGCCGCTCGCTACCCGGCCGAGAGCGTCCACCTGGCACCGTTGGCGTCGCCGCTCTGGGCGCTCGGCGACCCGGAGGAACTGCGTCGGGTGCTGGTCAACCTGGTCGACAACGCGGTACGGCACGCCCGCGGTCGGGTGCTGCTCGGCGCCGAGCCGGACGGGCCCGCGTACCACCGGGTGACGGTGACCGACGACGGGCCCGGCATCCCGGTGGCCGACCGGGAACGGGTCTTCGGCCGGTTCACCCGGCTGGACGCCGCCCGCGACCGGGACGCCGGCGGCGCCGGCCTGGGACTCGCCATCGTGCGCGAACTGGTGCGGCGGGCCGGCGGTCGGGTCGAGCTCACCGACGCCGACCCGCCGCCGGGCCTATGCGTCCGGGTGACGCTGCCCGCGCTGCCCCCCGAGTAGCGGACGTGTCAATCGCGATTGGTGCAGACTTCCTCGGACCGGGCGATCGTCTCCGTTGACCACACCACCGCCACCGCGAAGCAGTAGTCCACGCCACCGTTGAGCCCGTGCACCACGAATTCGGTGCTGCCGGCGGGCAGGTTGGCGAAGATGGTCTGCGACTCGCCGGGCTGGCCCCCCGAGACCACCACCGGGCCCGCTCCGCCCTCCGGGTAGGTCCAGCGCAGGGCGACGTTGTCCTGGTTGTCGGTCAGGGTCACCGCACCGGGCGGAGCGCTGGGCGAAGCCTCCGGGGCAGCCGGAGCCTCGGTTGCCGGGTCCGTCGCCGACGGCGGTGCGGTCCCGTCGAACCGGGAAACCCCGGCGATCACCGCGGCCGTGCCCAGCAGCACCACCACCGCGCCCACCACGAGCGGTAGCCGGTGCCGGGGCGGCGGTGTGGCGCGCGGTACCGGCACTGGCAACAGCCGCGACGGCTGGTCCGTCGGCGGATCGGACACCCCGTGGGGCTCGACCCGGCGGACCCCGTCGGCCTCCGCCAGGTGGGTCAGGGGCAACACCGCGGGGGGTACGGCGCCACCCCACTGTGCGGTTGACGACTCGCGCCACCACGGTTCGTGCTCGTCGGGCGGAAAGTCCGGCGGGAAGAGCTCGGGTGGCTCGGGGAACGCGGCACCCTCGGGCGGTAGCCGGGGCGTCGGGACCGCCGGTGGCGGCGAATACCCAGCTGCCGGATGCTTCTCGGCCACCGACCGGTCCGGCTCGGGCTCGGGCTCGGGCTCGGGCGGAAAATACAGGTCGGTCGGGCGATACCCGGGCTGCGCGGGATGCTGCGGCCGGTCCTCGGGGAGCGGCCCGTCTCCCGCCGGGGGCGTCCGAGCGGCCGGCACGATCGAGGCCGCCCGCCCGTGGGACGGGCAGCGGTGCTCCGGATCGGCGTCCGCCCGGCCCAGCGCGGCCACCTGCACCGCCAGCGGGTCCTCGACGGCCAGATACTGGCGGCACAACTCCTCGGCCAGCACCAGACTCTCCTGTGCTGAACCGGCCAACCCGCAGTCGCGCTGCATCGCACCGAGCCGGGCGAGCATCTTGATGCCGCTGGGATGCCCATCGCCGTACACCTCGCGGTGCAGCTCCCACGCGTCGGCGAGCCGGTCGCGGGCCACCTGGCACTGGCCGCGAGCGTACTCCAGCGTGGCCAGATCGGCGTGCGCGGCGAGAACGCGAAGCGACTCCGGTCCATCCAGGGCGGTCAGCTCGATGATCACCTCTTGGTAGGTCCGGGCCGCGCGGGACCAACTGCCGACCCGGTGCAGCACCGCGGCCAGGGTGGCGGCAGCCGCGACCGTCTGTTCGTCCGAACGGCCGTGCAGGTGATTGCTGGCCGCGTACGCGTAGGCGGCCCAACTCCGCGCGGCCCGCGGGTCGCCGAGCCCCACCAGCACCCGCGCCTGCAGGCTCGCCAACTCGGCCAACTCGGCGCTGGCGTTGGTCGGCCGTGGGTCGGCGTCGGCCAACGCGTCGGAGAGGAGCCGCCGGGCGCCGGCGAGGTCGCCGGTAGCCACCAGATGAAGCGCGTGGTCAGTCAGATCACCGAAGCCAGAAGGCACGCCCCATCGTGCTTAACCAGCGACGGTATGTACAAGCCCCGCGCCGGTTGGGATTCCCGCCGCGCTGCTTTTGCCGGCCCCGCCGCCTCCGGCCCATCTCCGTACGGTAGAACCGATGGCGTGATGGACGGGGTGGTACGGGAACTGCTCGGCCGGCAGCTCGAAGCGTGGTTGCCCCGAGCAGTCGCGCGGGGGCGGCCCAGCGTCGTGGCGCTCGCCTACGGGCCCGGGGCCCTGCTCGCGGCCACCGACTCCGCCGAAGCGGTACTCGGCGTGCTCGCCGAGCACGCCGGCCAGCTTCGCGGACGGCAGCTCACCGTGCTGGTGCTCGCCGACGGAGGTGAGGAACTCCCCGCCCGGCTGGGCGCGATCGAGGCGACCCTGCCGGCCGAGATAGCCGTACACCTGGTGCCCGGCGGGCCCGCCCGGCTGCCGGTCGCGGTGAAGGCAGCCGGCTCCACGGGGGCGCCGCTGCTGTCGTACCTGGACGGGGCGGGCGCCATCGACCCCGGCGTGCTGGCCGCCAGCGCCGCCGGCCGCCCCGCCGAGCTCCTGCTGGTCACCGAGGCGGAGCCCGCGGCTGCTGGCCCTGCCGGCTCCGCGGCGGCATCCGCTGGCCCGGCGGGCTCCGCGGCATCTGCTGGCCCGGCCGGCTCGGTGTGGGCCGGTCTCGCCGGTACCGGTTTCCCCCTCACCACCCAGGTCGACCTGGTCGCGGCGGACGGGTCACTCGCGCGGCGGCTCGCTTTCGGCACCGGCCACGACCGGAGCCTGGAGGCGTTCAAGGAAAACCTGTGGGCGGTGGACGCCGACACCGCGGTTCGCTATCGGGATCCCGCCGACCCGAGCGGACAACTGCTCGACATCGCACCCGACCCCGAGTCGCTGGGCCGGGAACTCCTCGCCGAGCTGGCCCGCTCCGGCCCCCGTACCGTCACCCAGCTGCGTCGACACGCGCTGACCGCGACCGCGTACCGGTCAGTCGACGTGCAGCGGGCGCTCACCGGGCTGCTGCGGTGCGGCGCCGCCGTGCGCGACCCCGAGCACGGCCGGCTCGGCGGTGACGTGGTCATCGCTGTGGCCCGGCATCCGTAGCCGACCGCCGTCAGCCTCGGCGGGCGGGCGCGGGGGTACCAGGGGCGGAACCTCCCGGGCGGCGCGGAACGCCCCCGGGCTGACCCCGACCTCCCGGGTGAAGAACCGGCCGAAGTTGGTCGGCTCGGCGAAGCCGAGCCGCTGGCCGATTCGCGCCACCGGTTCGTCGGTCGCCGCGAGTAGGCGGCGGGCCTGCAACGCCACCCGCTCGTCCACCATCTGCTTCGCGCTGCGCCCGGTGACCGCCAGGCAGGCGCGGGTCAGGGTACGAACCGAGCAACCCACCCGGTCGGCGTAGTCCTCTACCCGGCGGCTGCGGTGGTAGCCCTGCTCCAACTCGCGGCAGAGCAGTCGGAAAGTGCCGGTCTCGGTGCGCGAGGCCGACGGAGACGCCGACTGCGAGGCCGACTGCGAGGCCGACTGCGACGCGGGCTGCGGTCCCCCACTGGAGTCTGACAGCAGCGCCAGCCGAAGCAGCAGCGCCGCCAGCTGGTGGCGGAGCAGAGCGGCGGACTCCCCGCGATGTCGTTCGCAGTCCACGGCGAGCTGATGGACCCCGGTACTGATGGCCGCCCCATCCGCACCGGTCAGCTCAAGCCGGGTCGGGGTCGCCTCGGGGTCAATGTCGAAGCCGTGCAGCGCCGCCGAGGCCCAATGCACCACGATCGCATCCAGGTCCGGTGGCCCACACCGCAGCACCTGGCCCGACCGGACCCGCAGCAGTGTGCCCGGGTGGCAGGGGAAGGGGTGAAAGTCCACTTCAGCGCTGCCGTGCCCCGCGACGATCAGGATGAGCAGGTCCTCCGTCAGCAGGATCGGACGCCGCCACGCCGGATCGGTCACCACACCACCGAAGCCGAGCGCCGCGCTCACGGCGGCGTCCGGGGTGCGACGAACAGCAGAGAACATCACCCGCGACGGTAGCCCCGTAAGCCGATTCCCGCACCACCGTCCTCGCCGCGCGGTCCCGTGCACGCGGCGGACCAGCACCAACGGGCTCCCGATAGGGGGCTGCCCCGACTCCGTCGTGCCGGCGGCAGGGTTGTGGGGACTGCGCGAGGCGATTACGTTACCGAGCGGTAGGGGTGGGTGGCGAAGGGACGGGCATGACGGATCTTTTCTCGGTGACCGGCAAGACCGTCCTGGTCACCGGCGGCTCGCGCGGGATCGGCCGGATGATCGCCGAAGGTTTCGTACGGGCCGGCGCCAAAGTGATCATCGCCGCCCGGAAGGCGGACGTCTGCACGGCGGTCGCCGCCGAACTGTCAACGCTGGGCGAGTGCACGGCGGTCCCGGTCGACCTCAGCAGCGCCACCGGCGCCGAGGCGCTCGCCGCCACCGTGGGAGAGCGGCACGACCGACTCGACGTACTGGTCAACAACGCGGGCGTCACCTGGGGTGCACCACTGGAGGCATATCCGGAGAGCGCATTCGACAAGCTCTGGGCGGTCAACGTCAAGGCCGTCTTCCGGCTCACCACCGCGCTGCTGCCCGTACTGCGTGCCGCCGGCACCGCAGACGATCCCGCCCGCGTCATCAACATCGGCTCGGTGGACGGGATCAGGGTTCCGTGGATGGAGGTGTACGCGTACTCCGCCACGAAGGCGGCCGTGCACATGCTGACCCGCAGCCTCGCCCACCAGCTCGCTGCGGAACACGTCACCGTCAACGCGATCGCCCCGGGCCCGTTCGAGAGCAAAATGATGGCGTTCGCCCTGGACGATCCCGGTTCTCGGGCGGCCATCGAGAAGCAGGTGCCGCTGGGCCGGATCGGCCGACCGGAGGACATGGCGGGCACCGCGATCTACCTGTCGTCGCGGGCCGGCGCATACCTGACCGGCGCGGTCATCCCGGTCGACGGCGGCATCACCACCCACGGCTGAGCCGTCGTGGCCGGTGGTAGGCGTTTCGCGTACCGACCGAGGTGGCCGGCGGTTGGCATTTTGCGTGGCCGGCAGTTGGCGTCTCGCGTACCGACCGGGTTTGGCCGGGGTCGCGCGGACTCGGCAGCTCCGCGCGGCCCCGGCTGACCGGTCACCAGATTCCGGTCCTTCGATCCAGATTCCGGCCTTTCGATCTCAGCGTCCGGCGAGTAGCCGGTTCACCGCCGTGTCGACGTCCAGGTGCTCGGCCTCGCGGCCGCGCGCGACGACGACGTAGGTCCGCCGCAGGAAGCGCACCAGGACGCTCCGCGGCACCTCAAACAGGGCGTTGCCGTCCGGGGACGACAACGCCAGGGCGACGAAGTCCCCGCGCGGGGTGGCCCAGGGCCAGACCCGCACATCGCCGATGCCGGCCGGCTCATCGAGGCCGGTCACCAGCAGTTCCCGTGCGAACGACCAGCTGACCGCCTCGCCACCGGCCGATTCCGCATGGAACAGGACGTGGACCGCATACGGATCAGCAGGGTCGTAGCGCAGACTGGCGCGCACCGGCAACGCCGTGGCGTCAGGTGCGACGAGCCTTAGCGACGTCTCGACCTCTACGGTCGTCGGTCGGATGACACTCATGGACGTTCTCCCCCCGGCACCGCTGCGGAACGCGCGTGTCCCGCTTTTCCCATACTCAGGTGCTGCCCCTAGCTACGCTCCGCCATACGCTGACTTCACCCAGTGGTGGGAAGGTCTTCGGAGTGTCCCCCAGAATGTGAAAGTTCCTGTAGGATTTCCGCTTCCGCCCGTCCGCGGTGCCGCTCGGCATCAGGTGCTTCAGTCGTCGACTTACTCCGGTAACGTCCAGTCCACGGTCGCAGTGACGGGCGCGCGTCACACTGGGGGGAGGAAATGTGACACAGTGATCCTCAGTGGATCGTGTCACGCCGTCGGATCGACCGATCATCGCGACCCAGACGGCGGAACGGCGGGGGTACGGGGTGTCGAACGAACAGCGGAGTAGGCCGGGCCGATCCGGCTCGGACATGGGTGCACCGGCAGCGGGGGCGGCGCTGGTCGACACCCGGGGAGAACGGCCGCGGTGGCGCCAGCGAGTCTCGACCACCCTCGCGTTGATTCGGGCCAACCCCACCGGCCGACTTGCCCTGAAGATCTTTGTCGCGGTCACTGGTGCCATCGTCGTCACCGTCGGAATCGCGCTGATCCCACTGCCGGGTCCCGGCTGGTTGCTGGTGATCGCCGGCCTCGGGATCTGGGCGGTGGAGTTTCACTGGGCGCGGCGGTTGCTCACCTATACCCGCCGGCACGTCTACGGCTGGACCAGCTGGGTTACGCGGCAGTCACTCTCAGTGCGGTTCGTTATCGGTGCGGTCGGTATCGTCTTCGTGTCGACCGTCGTGTGGCTGTCGCTCAAGTACAGCGTCGGCATCGACGTGGTGGCCTGGGTGCTGGACCGCCTCAAGGCGAACTGAGCCTCGGTTTGGGGTCGGCATCGGCGATCAGGTAGAGTCATCCGAGCCAACGGGCGATTAGCTCAGCGGGAGAGCGCTTCGTTCACACCGAAGAGGTCACTGGTTCGATCCCAGTATCGCCCACGTTGAATATAGGCAGGTAAGAGGGCCGGTTGGAGAGCTCCAACCGGCCCTCTTGCTATCCGGTGGTAGAGATCATGAGTCGCCTGTGAGTCGACGCCGCTGAGCCCCTGGCGGCCGACCGTCTGTGAGTCCAGCCTTGTAGCCGGTCTCGAAGCCCTGGAGCAACGCATCCTCCAGTTCGGCGGCAAGCTGTTCGCGAAGGTGCACCTCCAGCAGGCGCCGCTGATCGACGACCACTGTGCGCCCCACGGATCGATCGGGAAATTCCGAGGCCATTCCAGCGAGACGGTCCATCACGTCGATGGCGTCCCAGCAGTGTCGGACCTCGTTCCGGAGCCACGCGTTCTCCTGCCGGAGGCGCTGGTTTTCCTGCTGGTACAGGCGTTCGCGCTTACTGGTCATGGCGCGCTGGTAGGCGGCGGTGGCGGCATGTGCCGCGCGAGCGACCAGTGGCATGGCGGGGCGACGGTGGGGGTGGGAGGGGTAGTTCATGGCGTTGTCGATGCCTCCAGGGTGAGTGCCGGTCGGGAGCGAGTCAGTCGAACATGCGTACGAACAAATTGGAAGACTTCTCACGGCGTGTCGATTCGATGGACTCGCCCGGCGGGGTTTCCCATCTAACCCGTTGGCGGCAACCACAAAAAGATGAATCATGTTGCTTGCAATGAATTTGCAAGCAACATGATTCGCGAAATAGGGGTCGCAGGATGGGTGAAACTCTGGTCGGTGCACTGCTCCGCCACTGGCGCAACCGAGTACCCCCCGCCTCGCTCGGACTACCGCCCCGCGTCCGACGTGGCGGGGTGACACAGGCGGACATCGCCGCGGCAGCCGGCTGCTCCCTACGCACCTACGCCGGCATCGAGGCAGGGAGCGTCCGGCCCAGCGGCGCGCAGCTCGACAGCCTCGGCGACCTGCTCCACCTCAGCGCCGATGAGCGCCACACACTGTGGCGGGCCGCCGTGGGCACCGCGCGACCTGCCACATCCTTCGCAGCCGGCCACGATTCCGGCTTGGCGCGAATGGTCTATGCGTTGCCCTATCCCGCATACGTCACCGACGCCGCCTGGCGCGTCCTGGCCGCCAACCGCGCGGTAGCGCAATGGTTTGTCGATTTCGGAGCCATGCCGCCGGCTGATCGCAACATCGGTAAATGGATTTTCGGGCACCCCCACGCCCGGCACGTCTTCGTTCACTGGAATCGTTTCGCGGAAGAATTCGTAGCCCGGGTAAGGGCTCTGTCCGCTGCCCTAAAAGGCGTCGCCGCTTTCGATGCGTTTCTTTCCGGTATGCGCGGCTATCCCGATTTCGAGGTGCGCTGGACCGCTGACCCGCTAATCAACATCGACCCACCCACTGTCCGCCGCTTCTTCCGCGAGCCAGGCAAGGGGCTCAGCGACCCTGGAGTGCCCCTCGACATGGTGATCCTTTCACCCATGGGCCCAGAGGACGGCCGCCGCATCGTCGTGTTTGAGTACCCGGACGGGTACCAGCCTCCCGAACTGACGGACCTTTCAGCCGACCAGGTCTGTCCCAGTGTGCACCAGAAGGGCAACCACTTGACTCTGGCTATACCCGTCCGGCAAATGTCATCATGTGCCGCATGAGTGATCCATTGACTAGTGCCGTCCTCGTATATGCAGGGCCCAAATGGGACCGTGATCTGCCAATCTATCAGCAGGAAAACGCGCCAGGACACATCCGCCACATGCGTGAGCAGGTCGCCTCGGGTGCCGCTATCGTGGCTGGCCCGATGCACAACGGGGCGGGGCTGTTGAAGGAGATGCTGCTCGGGGTTGTCATCTATGACCGCCCGGTCCCGGAGGCTACCAGGATTGCCACTGCGGATCCCGCTGTCGTCGGTGGGCAACTCCGGGTCGAGGTGCGCCCTCTCTATCTCGTTCACTGACTGCATGACGTGCGGGCGGGGAGTACCGTCGATGGCGGCAGGGCGCCGGTTGTAGCGGTCGGCGCCCGCCACCCAGACCGCTACCTGGGAGAACCGATGCCGGCGCCGACACGCACCATCGTGGATCCGAGATTCGGCGCCGAGCTGCGCCAGCGGCGCGAAGATCGCGGCCTGACACTGCGGCAGTTAGGTGTGGCGGTCAGCTACGGCAAAAGCTTGCTGCACCAGCTGGAGACCGGCCGGACCCGGCCAACAGTGGACGTCGCCGTGCGCCTGGACGACGCCCTGGCCGCCGGCGGGGCCCTGGCCGCTCTCGTCGCCGACATGCCCAGCCCTGAGGACCGCGTCCTATACGCGGCCCGGCATCCCCGCCGGGTCGATCACGGCGCCGTGGATGCCCTGGCCGATCTGCTCGCCAGCTACCGGCGCCTGGAGGACAGCATCGGGTCGACTCTGGTTGTCGACCCGGTCCGAGTGCAGCTCGACACCGTTGTGTCCCTGCTGCGAGATGCCGGCCACCAGGTCCGGCCGGCGGTTGTGGATATGGCCGCGCAATGGGCCCAATTCGCCGGGTGGCTAGGGATTGCCACCGGTGATGACCGCGCCGCCACAATGTGGCTCGGGCGCGCGCTGCAATGGTCCACCGAGGCCGGAAATCAAGATTTGATCGCTGCTGTGCTCTCGTTTCAGGGCCACCAGGCCGAGGGGCGCGGGGACCTGCCAACCATGATCGGCCTGTCCGGGGCGGCCCGCCGAGACGATGCGGTCCACACCGCGCTACGCGCATACTCCACCGGGCAGGGCGCCCGCGGCCTAGCCATGGCCAACGCCCACCCACGCGAGGTAGTCGGCCTCCTAAGTGAGGCTGCCGATCTTGCTAAGCAGGCCATCGGCCAGCCCCTGTCGCCGTGGGGCTACTGGTACACGCCCGCGTTTTTCGCTGTGCAGCAGGGGATTGTGTGGCGGTACCTGGGCGCCCGGGACGACCGGGCCAACGATCGGGCCCTGCGGTTGCTGACCGCCGGGGTCGCCGAGGCGAGTGAGGACGCCCGCGGATCGGACTGGCACGGCCGGCATCTGGTGCACCTCGCGGTGGCGCACGGGCAGGCCGGGGATGCGAGCACCGCCCGGCAGGTGCTCGATGAGGCTCGCGCTATCGCCGATGCCACCGCGTCACGGGCGCTGGCTGGGCAGGTTACCGAGGCTGTCCGCCGCCTGTCCGCTACCCGGTAACGGACAGCGCCCATCCTGACAAGTAGCTCGGTGTCACCACAGGATCATCCTGGGTGGTGAAACGCCGCCTCGACCCGATCGAGGGAGCACGCGCATGATCCGGCTACTCCGCCGACTCCGCCGGCGCCGGCCCGCACAGCTGGACGCGGTCGGCCCCGCCACCCGGTACGCCGCGCGGGCCGGCGCCTACTCCCCGCTGCACAACCAGCCGACGGTCATCTTCGACAACCGGCCACTGCTGACCCCGCTTGCCCGGCAACGGGCCAACCAGCGGTGATGGCCACCGGTGCCCGGCCCAGCCCGGCCAGCCTGTCGACGGTCCAGCTACGCAACCGGATGATCGTGTCCGCTCGGCGGATCATCACCGAGCACTGGCCGCGGGTGGACCGGTGCCCGATCTGCGGTTCCGCGTGGCCGTGCCCGCCCACCGAGACCGCCTACGGCTACCTGACCTCGGTAGGTCAGGGCAACTGGGCGCCCCCGCAGCGGGCCGGGAGTAGGCGTTGACGGCTATGGCTCAGGTCGCAGCTAGGCCGGCGGCGCCCGGCTACAGGTTGCGGGCGGGGGACGCAATCCGTCTCGACCGGCGTGCCTCTCCGCAGTTCGTTCGCCCGATCACGGTTCGGGTGATTCGGGTCCTTGATCGGCCGACCTACGAGGGCTGGCTATGGCTGGAGGGCTACGAGCTGAACGGTGCGGGCACTGCGGTGCGCCGTCGCCAGTTGTACGTCAGATGCGACGGGGTCGTGCCGCACAACCAGTAGACGACCGGCCGCACACGGCGGCCGGCGAACGAAAGGAATCATCATGTTGAGCTCCACCCCGCTGCGGCTGCACCGAGGTCCGCGTACTGAGTCTCCGACCGTCGCCCCGGCAGCACCGGTGTCGTTCGGTTTCGGTCAGGCTCGGCCGATGCCGGCCGGCAACGTCCTGGACCTGACCGGCGTCGCCTACGACGACGAGCGCCAGGTCGCGACCGTCAACGGCGTGCCGTACGCCGAGCTTGGCGGCCCACTCGCGGCGACCGTGCGGCAGACCCGCGAGGATGGCCAGCTCTGGGACGACAAGGACTGACCAGCAGTGGGCGGCCCGCCACGGTCATCACGTGGCGGGCCGCCGCCCGCCACCCCGCCGCACTCTCGGAAGGACGGACATGGCAGTCCTCATCCTCACCCACCCTCTCGACATCACCGTGGACCCGGTGATCAAACATCTCCACGACACGGGCGCAGAGGTGGTCCGCTTTGACACCGCCGACTTCCCGCAGCGTCTGCACTTGTCTGCGACATGGGATGGCGCCTGGATCGGAGCCCTGTGCGGCAAGCACCGGACGGTGCGGCTGTCCGATATCAGCGCCGTTTACTACCGGCGACCCACCCAATTTGCGCTGCCGGATGGCATGTCCGATGAGGAGCGGGCATGGGCGTCCGACGAAGCGCTCCACGGTTTCGGGGGTGTCCTCACCTCGCTGCCGGCAGTGTGGGTTAACCGTCCCGATCGGGTCGCCGCCGCCGACTTCAAGCCACGGCAACTCTCGTTGGCCCATCAGGCGGGGATGACGACGCCCCGAACGATCATCACCAACGTTCCCTCCGCCGCCCGGACGTTCGCCGAGTCCTGCCCCGGCGGGCTGATCTACAAGACGCTCACTGGTAGCCCGAAAGACGCCGGGCTGCTGCACACCACCAGCACGGTTACGGTCGAGCAGGCGGGCGACCCAGGGATAGCCCACACCGCCCACCTACTCCAAGAGCAGGTGGCCAAGGCGTACGAGGTGCGTCTAACCGTTGCCGGCGAGGCCCTGTTCGCCGCGCGGATTGACACGCACTCAGACGCCGCCGCTCTGGACTGGCGTTCGGACTACGACGCCCTGACCTACCAGCCCATCGCTGTCCCACCACGGGTGGATGCGGCGGTCCGCCGGTTCATGGCCGCGCTTGACCTGCGCTTCGGGGCGATCGACTTCATCGTTACACCTGATGCGGATTGGGTGTTCCTGGAGATCAACCCGAACGGGCAATGGGGATGGATCGAACAGGAAACCGGCCTACCGATCGCCGCAGCGATAGCCGCCGAACTGAGTAGGGAGCGCACATGATCGACCCGACGGCAGGGCCCCGACACGAGCTGGCTGCCAAACTCACCACCGCCGGTGCCCTCCGGTCGCCGGCATGGATCTCAGCGTTCGAGCAGGTGCCGCGGCACCTGTTCGTCCCCACCTGTTGGCACCGCACCAACGCCGGCCTAGAACGGCTCGACAGCACGGACCCCGGGCAGCGTGGCCACTGGTTGGCTGTCTGCTATTCCGATTCCTCCCTGGTGACTCAGGTCGACTCGTCCGGGACCGCGACCAGCGCATCCAGTCAGCCGTCTGTCATGGCGATCATGCTTGAGGCGCTTGACGTCAGCCCGGGTCACACCGTGCTGGAGGTCGGCACCGGCACCGGCTACAACGCGGCCCTGCTGTGCCATCGGCTCGGCGACAACCGGGTGCGTACGGTCGAGTACGACCAGGCCCTGTCGGCCGCCTCCGCCGCCGCACTCGCGCGAGCCGGCTACCACCCCGCGTTGCGGGTCGGTGACGGCGCGGCAGGCTGGCACGAGCAGGGACCGTACGACCGGATCATCGCCACCTACGGCATCGAACGAGTCCCAGCCGCGTGGCTGCGCCAATGCGTACCAGGGGGCGTCATCGTCGCTAACCTCGGCCTCGGACTCGTCGCGCTCCGGCTCGACCAGCGTGGCGCGACAGCCTCAGGTCGCTTCCTGCCCTCCCGGGCGGCCTTCATGATCTCTCGAGCCGACCCCGCCGCGGCGATGGTCCCGGAAGCTGCGTTCGATTCTGCTGCTGCCCTCCACAACGGGAGCCAAGCAGACGTCCCAGCCGACCTGAGGGTCGACAGCTTCGTGGCCTGGCTGCACCTGAACTGTCCCAGCATCGTGCAGATCACCATCTCCGGACCGGATGGCAACGGGGACCAGGCCGAGCACATCTACGCCAACCGCACGGGTTCCTGGGCGCGCGCCGGGCGTGGTCGGTTAACCGAGGTAGGGCCCGTTTGGGGAGATGTGCACAACGCGTACCGCCGTTGGGTCCGAGCCGGCCGTCCCGAGGTTGAGCAACTCGGCCTCACCGTAAGCGACGAGGGTCATCACACGCTGTGGGTGGATAGCCCGTCCAGCACGCAGCGATGGAGCCTCATCCCATGACCAGCTTGACCCCTCCGACGAACATGGCGGCTGCCGTGAGCACTGCTGCACCCCTGGTCAGCGCGTGTCACCGCGGGCCTGGTGTGACGGCCGAGCGTACGGTGCGATAGTGACCCGCACACCGATCGTGATCACTGCTGTGGCAGTAGCTGCACTGGGTGCCGGTATCGCCGGCACGGCCCTCTACCTCAACAGCGAGGACACGCCGACCTCGTCACCATCACAGGCACCCGCGGCCTCCGCAGAGCCGGCCGCGGACACGGTCGACCCGTACGAGGTGTACCTAGACCTGGCCCCGTCTGGCGAGCCGACGCTGTCCCGGGAGGACGCGCAAACCCGCGCCTACCTCGGGTGCGGCCAGCCGTGGGCGCCGGGGACAGTCGACGCGGCGCTGGCCGAGGCGTACGCCGAGCTGTGCGCCGACCTTGAAGACCGCACGGGGTAGCCCCGGATGCGACGAAGCGCCCCGCCCGGCCGTGAGGCCAGGCGGGGCGCTGTCGTATACAGGTCGTTAGGTCTGGTCACGTCCCTGCCGGTCGGACTCGTGGTACACCCTCGATGCCGAGGACGGATGGATGCCCATCTCGTCGCCGATTTCCCTCCATGTCAGACCCTTGCTCCGGGCCTTGCCGATCTGACGGCGGCGTTCCGCCGCCACGGCACGGTGCAGGTCCGGCCAGGCGGCGAGGATCTCAGTCAGCACTTGCGCCCGCCGGGCGGGTGTATCGGCCTGGGCGAGCTGCGCGCGCAGCTCGTCGAGTGGGGCGAGCGGGTCTGACATGCCAAAGATTCTAGCGGGTATCCGCTTGACAGGTTTAGCGGGTACCCGCTAACTTTGTGGGTAGGGCAGGCCACTAGGCCCATCTGGCCCACTCGTCGCCCCTTAAAAGGGGATGTACCACCACAACTCCACAGCGGACCCGCGCGAGCGGGACATCGGGGGCCACCCCAGCGCCACGGGCGCGAAGGGCAGCGCGAACACCCAACCCAACCCAGGGAGGCCCCCATGTCCATCACCATCACCGCCAGCGCCACCGGATCGCCGAAGGTCAACATGGCCACCGGCAACGCCAAGCAGGTTCTCGACCTGCTCGGCCTCACGTTCGACGGCGACTGGGGGACCACCACCGGCCCGGACTTCCTCGGCCGCGTGCTGCTCGCCCTCGCCCTGATCGGCACCACCACGGATGCCGTCGGACGGCCCGAAGTGGCCGAGGGGCGCTGGACCAGCGAGGGGCGTAGGCCCGGCTACCTGGCCGAGCGGCTCACCGACCTTCGCCGTCTGGCGTCCTGGGCGGTCGAGCACGGCGCGGACGTCGACTGGTCCTGAACCACCGACGCGCGGGTCCGCCACCACAAACCCCCACCACAAGGAGCCTGCAATGTCCGACTACCAGCTCACCTCCCAGGACATCCTCGCCGTGATCCGGCAGTTGCCCGCAGGGACGTACACGGCCTGGGGTATCGAATTCGAGGGGATCTACGGCCCCTACTTGGCGCCCGCCCCCGGACCGCGAGCGCGCCGAGCGTTACCTCGAGGAGTTGCTGTCGGGGCGGGGCATCCAGGGGCGGCTGGTGTCCCGCACCGTCGTCGTATCGGATAGCGGGTGGCAATGACCGTGCGCACCTGGACGCAACAAACGCCCCGCCCGGCCGTGAGGCCAGGCGGGGCGTTTGTGTCGCCAGTCGACACGTGCAACCATGAGTTGTGCTTGATAGTCGAGCGTTTCTAAGGTGTTACTAAGGGTGAGGTTTAACGTGGGCGCACATAAATGTACAGATTGCCTTCCTTGACTACTGTACCGACGCGCCACCCTCGGCTGCGCATTTTAAGGTGGGAGCTTGCGCGGCGAACGGCTCGCCTCATGTAGTCTACGCGTTCGTTTCCGAGGTTTACCATGACCGGCTTAGCGGCCGCTAATCCTGCTCGGTCCATCTGTTCCTTGCTTCTTTGGCCAATTTCGAGGAATAGTGCATCCCACTTCGAGGCGGGGTAGCCCCCGATGGTTGGTTCAGATTTGATTTCTAGATATTCAATTGGTAAATCCGAAAGAGAGTCTGTCATTACTTCAAATTAGCAAAGTAGGGGTTGCCTGTCAAAAGCGTGTAGTCATCCAGGTAACTTACTTGGAATGGTAACTTACTTGGAATGGTAATCCGTAACAGCCTTGGCCACCCTGGCAGCAGGCGGAACGCTCATTTGCTCGGCATAGGACACGACGAGACGCCCCCGCTTGGCCTTACGGTCAGGCGGGGCGTTGTCTACAGCACGAACCCCCGCCCAACTAGGCCATGCATGGCCAGAGCCCGGGGGCTCTTTCGTCAGACGGGGTCGCGCGGCTTGGTCGGCGCCGGCGGCACCGCATAGACGACCCTACCGCACCGGCGCCTCGTACTTCGGCGCTGCCGGCGTGCCCAGCAGGACACCCAGCCGCGGCCAGCGCGCCTCTGCGGCCCTGACGGCGGCGTAGTAGGCGCCCATCGTCAACGCGACCACACCGGCTGTGAGGGCGGTGGACGAGTCGGCGTCGAGCACGATCCCCGCCTCCGCAGCGAGCCACGCGAGGGCGGCGCCGACGGCGGCAGGGACAGCGGTACGAATCACGCTGATCAGGTAGTCGTGGGTCATCGGGGTTCCTCCTGGGTGGGGTCGGGGATGGTGAACGTGCCGTCACTGCCGCAGCGACAGCGGCTGATCCTGGCCGAGCTGTCCGGCTTGGCACGCCGGTCTCGGCCCGGCTCGGCGATGCTCCTATGGGTCAAGTGCTCAGTGCAGGAGTTCGGCCGAGGGCAGTGGCAATCCGGGCGTTCGTCGATGCTTCCAGTTGCTACGTTGGGCGACATGGCGCGCCCTTGGAACATCGTTTACCTGTTGAGTCTTCTGACTCTCGTGGTCGTCGGGCTTGTTTGGGACGCCCCCACCGGCGTCAAGGTTCTGGTGGGAGGTGCGGCCATGGTCCCGGTTGTGGTCGCTGACGTCATGCTCTGGCGCCGTAGGCGGGCAGTTCGCGTGGCGGATATCGCGAGGTGATGATGGGGCTTTCAGGCCGGGAGTGCCCTGACTGCGGTCGCGGTGTCCGCGAGCCCGTTCGATAAGACCATCACTGGCCGAGAGGCCCGCCAGGATGTAAAGGGCGCGGTTGGCGTCTCGGTTACCGCCGCGGTTGAGCCGGTGCCGGTTGGTCAACAAGACCCCGGCCCGTTGCTTTTCGGGTCAGACCGCCGGGAGGACGTCGGCGATCATCATGTCGGGAGTTGCTCATCCCGCCGAGCTAGAGCGAACCGTAGACAGGGCGGCAGTTAGCCGTGCAATCTCGACACGTGCGGCGCCGAGCTCTTCTCGGGCCTCGGCCAGTTCGAGCCGAAGACTAGTGGCTTCCGCCCAGGCGGAGCGAGCCTCTTTCCTGGCTGCGGCTGCGTCTGCGTACGCCTCACCCAGCTCGGCGCGGGACTGCGCAACGGCCTCCGCGCTGACCTGCTGCGCGAGCTGCGCGACGTCAAGCGCCGGCCGGTGCCGGTAGCGCCACCGGTCGAGTACGTGAACGACAGTGCCGGCGCTCGCCAGAGCGACGAGCAGCGGCCAGATTTGATTGCTCACGTCACCGGGTTGCGGTAGGCGGCGTCCCAGGTTTTGCGGCCCAGTAGCCCATCGCGGGTGAGGCCCTGATCGGCCTGGAATGCTTTGATCAGCTCCCGGTACTCCGGCCCATACAGGCCATCGGCGCCGGCCGTGCGCAGGTAGCGCTTGCCCTTGCCGGCGGGCCAGCCGCGGCGGACCAGCTGCGTGGTCCACACCCCTAGCCAGTGACGGTCGGTACGGTCGCCAAACTTCCGGCGGTAGTAGCCCGACACCGACCTGTCACCGCCTGAGCGCGGGCCGAAGTAGTAGCCGCTTGGCAGGGGGAACGCCACCGGTGGCCCGGGCGCCGGCCGCACCGGTGCCGTCCCGGCGAGCTGGTCCAGCTGCCAGTCCGTACGCCGCACCGTGTCGGCGGCCTGGGTGAAGTCAGAGTTCACGTGGCAGTGGGTCGTGTGCCGGTTAGAGCCGGTGTAGGCGCGGGTGGCGAAGTTGTGGCGGCGGTGCCAGATCCGGCCCTGGTAGATGATGTACCGCACCCACCACAGGGCGCCGGAGCGGGCGAGTGTCACCCACAGCTGCACGACCTGCTCCATCGTGACCCCGCCCGGGTCGTGCAGGTCGGCGTCGAAGTCTCGGGCCCGTACCTCGTCGAGCTGGTCGCCGTCGCGATACTCCGGACGGCCGGTGCGGTCCGGGTTGTGGCTCGACGGGTAGCGCTGGTGTGAGGTGTCGCCGATCGAACCGTCCGACCGGGTGTCCCGATCGGGGAACCGCCGGTTGAGCTGATCACGGGCTTCATCCAGGTTAGGCACCACGGTCCATGCCATCGGTGTTCACCTCCACAACTGGCCAGTCGGTTTGCTCGGGGTCGGACCAGGGATCCGGGAGCTGGACCCCGATGTGCTGCTCCGGATTCTCATCCGGGATTGGGTGCGGAATGGTCACGGCCATCTATTCCTCCTAGTTAATGTAGGTTGCGGTCAGACGCAGATTTGTGTCCGCCGCGATATCGCCGACGGCGGCGCGTGCTTCCACGACCCCGTTGGACGCGTGAATGATGCCCGTGACGGTGTAGTAGCCGGTATCGCCGGACCACATAACCGACTGGCCGGTCGGCCCCCACCCGGGCGGCAGGGTTCCCAACGCGCGGTCCGGCAAATTCCCATTCGAGCTTAGATTGCTCGCGGTATCGAATGCTAAATGCAGGATGAGTACACAGACTCCGGCCGTGCGGCGGAGCTGAAAATTCAGTAGGGTTAAACCGCTGCCGACTGTAAATCCAGTTGTTGTCTCTTCATAATGCCGCCCGTTTAAACGGGCCGGCGTCAGCCGTTGACCGGACGTAATGAGCTCAGGCATTTCTTCCCTCCTATCAGAGCGGTGTAACGGCCGGTGCCCACACCTGCACCTCCGTGCCGTCCGGCCAAGAGCGGCTGACCCCGTTAACGGCGCGGGCGGACAGGGTCACGGTCTGTGTGAGTCCGGTGCCGGTGATCCCGGTGGCGGTCACACGCTCCCCGCCGACCCGGAGATCCATCGGGAAATCCGCCGGGTCGACGGTCCAGGCGCCGTTCACGGCGGTAGAGGTCATCGTCATGGTCAGCGCGGAATCGGACACGGCCACGATGGCGGAGCCGTCCGCGCCGACCCGCTGCGGGCCGTCAGCGACCGCCACGTCCCACGGCGCGGCGGGGGTGGCGTTGACGGTGATTGCCCACTGGTCGGCGTCAAGCACCTCGGTGTATCCCTGCACCATCGCGGCCGTGGGGCCGGGCGGCAGCCACGGCGGCAGGTCAGTGAGCGCCAGGACATCGCCGGCATCCACGGCGGCTACCGCCGCAGCGAGGTCGCCGTCGTAGCCGGGCGCGGTCAGATCCAGCCGCATTTGGGGGTATCGGGCCTCATCGACGGTGCCCAGATGCAGCCGCCAACCAGCCTGGTCGGGAAGCTGCCCGTCGTCGTGGACGTCGAGCTGGACCGACGTGTCGTAGATGCCGACCCCACGGGGCGGTGCCGCGGTGGACAGGGGGCCGCTGGTGGCGGTTGCTCGTGCCGAGCTACCGCCGACCCGAGACACCGTCACGTCGTTCACGACCGCGTCGTCATCGTCGACGGGCTCGAACGGCTCACTGATGTGTCCGGCGTAGCTGATCGGTAGGGGTGTTTGGTTGTAGAGGCTGTGACGGGTTCGGTATACCAGGCCGAGCACGGACCGGGACTCCTGCAGGATCCCGCCGTCGACGCGGGCTGTGCTTTGTAGCAGCTCGACCAGCGGCGCCGCCCGCTGCGGCCCGCACAACTCGGTGAGACTGGGGTCCCCAACCATCTCGACCGCTACGCCCGCCTCGGCGGTCAAGCGGAGAATCCGGTCCCCAGCACGCTCGGACGCGAATCCGGTCGACACGATCCGGAAAGCGTTACGCACGAACGGCAACTCTGTTGGGGTGACAATTAGGTGGGCGAACAGCGCATCGAGGGCGTATTCCGAGCCGTGTAACTCCACTGAGGTCACGCGGCCGATAGGACCGGCCAAGGTTTCGCCGCCGGCCACCGTCGCCCAGAAATTGCTATCGCCGACGCCATGCCACACCCCCGCCCAGCGGGTTCCGACTGGGTCGGTCTGGACCTGCAGCGCCAGCGCCACCCATCCGGTGGGATCGGCACCGGCGCCATACAACACGTTGCGGTTGGCTACCACATTGTCGTCTGCATCGTAGGCCCGCCACCAGTACGAGCCGTCAGTGACCGACAGCTCGTATCGGGCAACCGAGCCGCCGGTCACGCGGACCCGCATCACCAATTGACCGGAGGGGGAATGAGGTTGTGTCGCTAGGCGCATGTAGAACCCGACAGACCAGTGCCCATTGGCGTCGGTCCCGGCACGTACAGGCGTTGCGATCATCGCCTTGGTGGTGGTCATCCGCGCGGCGGCGGCGGTACCACCGAACGCAGCGCCCACGTCAACGCCGAACTCCACGTCCCGGCTGGTGCCGTGGGCGATGCCATCGGCCGCGCTGGCGGGCCGCGCGGCGGCAACGCCATCCTCCAGCGGCAGGTACGCCGCCGGGTTGTAGCTGATGAACGTGCGGCGCAGAGGCGACCGCAGCGAGGCCGCGCCCTGCGACAGGCGGCGCAGTACCCCGGCTCCCTGCACCGGCACCCACACATCGGCGCCGGAGCGATCCCAGCGAGGTGGCCAACTCGAGACCTCAACGACCGCCCGCGTGGATGGACCCATGCTTACCCGCATCGGTGTGTTACGTCCGATGAGGCCGTAATACTTGCCGGTCGGGTTGCGGGGACTGTAACTACCATCGACGTTCTTCAACGTTACGGTGCAGATTGTGGGATCCGCATCGGTGGCCTCAGCCGCGCGGCCGCGGACAATGGTCACCCCACCGCCGGAATCGGCGGCAGCAACCCGCACATCATCCGTCACATCCACCCAGCCGTGATCATCGCCCAGGTAGAGGGCGACGGTCAGCGGTAGCAGGCCCATGGCTCACCCCCGGCCCAGCACCGTTTGGACGTTGCCGCCGCGCTTGCGGATTGCGCCACGCAGCACCTCCACCAGCAGGTCATCCAGCCGTGACCCCCCGGAGTTGATCGTGAGGGTGACCCCGCCCCCGCCGGACCGGCCCGGCGGCAGTACCCGCTCACCAGCAAGGGCCATGATCGGCACCTGTTGTCCGGGACTACCCGGCACAGTGCCGCCGGTGTGGAACGTCGGCAGCCGCGGCGCCGAAACACCCCGGCCGCCGATACCCGGCACCCACCCGGGCACCGACCATGACAGCCGACCAACCGTGTTATTCCAGGCCCGCGAAACGGCGTTGAACCCGGCACGGAACGGGGCAGAAATCAGGCCGCCGACGCGTGAAAACGCATTGCCGATCTTCCTGGGAAGGCCGGTAATCCAGCCGACTGCGCTGCTGGAGAACCGTTTTACGGCCGCCCACCCGGCCTTAACCGGATCACCAATCCGGCCCCACACCGCCCGCCAAAGATCCTGGAACCATGTCGTTTTGCTGGCGATCAACACCACGGCAGCGACCAGCGCGCCGATAGCGACAACCACTAATCCAATCGGGTTAGCGGTCAAAGCGGCGTTGAGTAGCCACTGTGCGCCGGCCCAAATTTTCGAGCCGACTGCGGCGACCTTTTGTGCTGCTGCTGCGGCGAGGGTTCCGACCCGCGTTGCCCGTAGCCAGCGCACGCCCGCCTTTAATGAAGGCAGCAAGAAATTGTATAGACCAGACGCCAAGTCGCCGATGGCGAAACCCATCAAAAGCAGCGCCTCGAACCCGATTCCGTCCTGGGCGACTTTCACGCCCTCCATGCCGTCCTGCACGCCGGTCAGAGTGTCGCGGAAACCCATTGCACGGGTGTCTACGTCATCGGCGGCCTGGCCGACACGGTCGAAACCGTCAGCCGATGCGCGGACATCACGGTCCATTGACCGGGCGGCGGACCCGACGCGATCGAAAGCGGATTCGAGCTGCGACGAGTCGCCCGCGAAGGTCATGGTCACTGTGTTGCCGGCCATTAGTCGACCTCCACTCCAGCCGATTTCGCGGCGTCCAGCAGCGCCCGTTCGGTCACCCGGCGAACCTCGTCACTTTTCGCGGCGTATCCGGCCCACAGGTAGCGGCCTTCCCGCCGAAATGGGCGGCGCACAGTTCGGCCACGCCCGACCCGCCCGCCGAAATCCAGCCACGGGTAGTAGGGCACCCTCGCGCCTCCGGCACGCACCCGTACCGCCCGGCCGGTTGAGGCAACCCGCAGCGACCGAGCTGCCCGTCCGGACCGGCGCGGCACGCGTGGACGCGCCCAGTCCACGACCACGGCGGCGGCGTCGTTCAGGCCCACCCGCAGCGTCTTCGGCAGGTCGGCGTCCAGGCGGCGAAGGCTGCGGGTAAACGAGGCCAAGCCGTCGATCTTGATCGGGTCAATCATTACCTGCTCCCTTCCGCTTTCAGCCGTTCCAGCTCTTCCCGCTGCGCTTTCCGCGCGTAGTAAACGCCCCACTGCATAAACTCGTAGTTGCTCATCCCCGCGCGCAGCTCGGCGACCGTGCGGCCCAACTTCTGCGCGAGAAAGAACTCAAACTCAGTCTCCGGACTCGCCTCGAAAGTTGGACATCGCCTCTTTTTGCGATGTGTCGAGCATCCCGGATAGCTCCTGCACTTTATGGACGATCGGGTCCATCTCTCCAGCCGGAGCTCCCTTCTGCCAGCGGCCTACCTCAGCCTCGGTCAACGGCGGGTCCACCATCGCGGCTGCCAGCATCTTTCGTTCCAGGGTCAGCACGCGGGGACCATCCAGCTGTTCGGTGTCGGTGGCCTTGCGCACCAGGTAAATCTCCGCGCGGCTCAACGTCCGCACCCGCACAGTCCCCACGCCGGGAATCGGCACGTCCGCCACCTCGTTCAAACGCGGCGTCAGTAGGACCTCTTTATCTACCATCTGTTCAGCGCCCATTGATGCCTCCTTACGCCTGGGTCGAATACGTGACGTCGCCGGAATGCTGCAGCTTGCAGGTCCACATCACGTTGTCGGCGACCGGATGCGTTTCCGCGTACTCGCCGACAACGACTTCCACGCTGCGCTCCGGTAGGCCGGCGCCAGTCCCCTCGGGGCGATACACGAAAACGGCATTAGTGCCGATCAGTGGCTCGATCACCGCCCGGGGGCCAGTGACGGCAGTGTTGTCGTAGATGCCCGACAGGTCGGTTGACCCGTCGCCCAATCCGCCGGCATACACCTCGTTGTCGTTGCCGTAGGTGGTGAGCTTCCGAATGTCGGTGGATCTTGTCCAGTCCGAATCATTCAGGTACTGCGACAGGTCGCTGCCGCCGAGTGACACGTATGTGTGTTTGCTGTGTACGCGGGCCATATCCCGTTCCTTTCACTGTCCGCCTTGGCCTGCGATTCGAACTTCGACCAGCGCGACCATGTGTGTGTTACTGCCGATGGTGGTGGTGTCGAACTCCACGGCTGTGACGTGGATGGAGTCGAACGCGGTGTAGCTGCCCTCGTCTGCTTCGAGGCCGGCCTTGACTGAGGTGTCGCCGGTGCCGGCGAGCCAGGTGGATAGCTGGTCGCGGGTGGATTCGTCGTGGACGCGGCCGGCGACCAGGGCGACGGTGAGGGTCAATTCGTCGCTGCCGCGGCCGTAGGTGGCGTCGTAGGTGTAGGTGTCGGGGTAGGAGACCACCGCGGCCGGCGCCGATACGGTGCCCGGCGGGTACGGGTAGACCGACCATGAGTCGTCGATGGTGGCGAGTCTGGCCGCGATTTCCTGCATCACGGACGTGAGGTTCACGGCTGCTCCTATGCGAATGCGGGAAGGACGAACGGGGAGAGCAGGGCGTGAACATCAGGGTCGATGCGGGTCACCCGCAGCGCGCCCCAGTCGGCGGATCCGGCGATGCCTTCAGGGCTGGATCTGCGCTGGTGCAGCCGCGCCGCCTGCAGGAGCGCGGCTTGGGTGACCTCGTCGGGGACTGCAGGCCATCCCCACACGGCGGTGATCCGGGTGTGGGTGCCTGACCAGGTGCCCCGCAGGACGGTCACGGGCCAGCCCGGTTTGGGTTCGTCGGCGTACCAGCTGGTGTAGCTGGACCAGGTGGACGGGGCTCTACCGAGTTCGACGGTCAGCCCGGTGGTGGTGGCGATGTCGTCAACGAGCAGTTGTGACTGCCCGGGGTGGGGGTCGCCGATGATGCGGTGTTGTAGGGGCACGACGCGGGTTGCGGTGGTGCCGGCGTCGGTGTGGAAGCGTCGGCCGCAGTGCCGGTCGATCCATCGGGACGCGGTGTGGATTGCCTGGTTGAGTAGATCGTCGGCGGAGGTGGTGGTGACGCCGAGGTAGGTCTTCAGCATGGCGAGATCCACGTAGTTCATGGGTCGCCTCAGGTCTTCTGCCGCGGTGGGCTCTGCCGGCCAGCCGGCGGGGTCTTGGACCCATGGCCGCGAAGGTTCAGTTGCTCGTCGATCAGGGCGATCCGGTCGGTGTAGCGCCGTTTGCTCGGCTCGGCGGCCGCAGCGGCTGCGCGGGTCAGTGCGGCGCGTTCGGCGGCTAGGCCGGCGATGGTGCTGGTTGGGTTCGGGTCGTTGCCGTACGGCTTCGTGGTCTTGTCGCTCATCGCTGCTCCCGTCGGTTGGTGTGTGGCGCTCGGCTGGGCATACCGCTGGTGCGCCCAGCCGAGCGCGGGGCTAGGCGCCGGTGAAGGTTGGGGTGACCAGGCCGGTGCCGGCGACCTTGTGGGCGTGGGTGTAGCGGGCGTGGGTGTAGGCGAAGTAGCCGTACACGACGAGAAGGACACCCAGGGATGCGGCTTTGGCCTGCTCGGCGCGGATGTACATCGGCGCGTTCGGGTCTTCCCACAGGTGGCACTCGTTGCGGTCGAGAAGGTAGATCTCGTCCTCATCGGTGCCAGTGCCGAGGTTCGTGGCGATGTTGTTGTCGACGATCACCGGGGTGCCGTTGGGCAGGATGCCGCGGACGCCGCGCCCGTAGGCGGTGGCGTAGTTCGCGCCGAGGGTCTGCGCGACGACGCCGGGCTGGGTGATCAGCGGGTACGAGGTGCCCATGGCGTTTTGCATCCAGTACCAGCGGCGGGAGTGCATCACCGCGATGTTCTCGCCGGATGCCTGGTCGAGCAGCGCGGCCTCTACCCCGGACAGGGCCTCGATCACCCGCGGGTAGAGCTCGGCGGTGGCCGGGGCGCCGGAGGTGTAGGTGACGGCGGTGGCGGTGGCTGACAGGCCGGTGGCGGCCTGGTTGAGCAGGGCGGAGTCCAGCCGGGTGGCGTAGCGGCGGAACAGGTCGTCGAGGATGACCGGTTCGGTACCCGCGCCGCGTTCGATCGACTGGCGCGACATGGTCTGCTGCCCGGCGTTGGTCTGCACGGTGATCGTCAGCAGGGTGTCGTCGGCATCCTGCTCGGTCACCGCGGCGTTCTCGGACGGCTGCGGGTCGGTGTCGGTGGAGGTGGTGATCCGGGAGATGTTCACCGTCATGCCCTGCGCCGGTAGGTCGTGGCGGCGGATCGCGTCGGCGAACGGGCGGCCGGCGGCGGCGGCCGGGGCGTACATGTCGGTCAGGTACTGCGGCACGGTCAGGCCGGCGAACGCTCCGGTGCCGATGGCGCGGATGTGCTGGCCGCGCTCGACCTGCTCTTCGGCCATGTGCCGGGACAGGCGGTCCCGGGCGGCGAAGTCACCCACGAACATCGCGGACACGTCACGCTCGAACGCGGCGCCGCGCGGGTCGTGGTCTCGCCGGTAGGTGCGCTCCTCGGCGCCGACGCGGGCCACCTGGTCGTAGGCCGGGGGCCGGGCGCCGGTGGTCTCGGTGCGGGCGGCGAGTTCGGCGATTTCGTCTTCGCGGCGCTGCTCGGCGAGCAGCTCGGCGAGGTCTGCCTCGGCGCGGGTGACTGCGGCGTCGGCGTCGTCTCGGGTCTGCCGGCGGGCGGTGACAGCGTCTTCGGTCAGGTTCGGGTCCTGCCGCAGCGCCATCAGCTGGTCCTGGGCTGCCTGGCGGGTGGTGATCGCCGTGCGCAGCGTGTCCCGCGCCCGGGCGATCATCTCGGTGAGCGTCATGCTCGACTCCCTCGTGGTGGTGAGTGATCGGTGGCGCCCGGTCCAGGTCAGACGGCCACCCGAGGCGGTAGCGCCGGGTGGGCTCGTGCGAGGCAGAGCAGGGCGAGGTAACCCGACGCCCGCGCGGGCGACAGGTGGTCTGGGTGGTCAGGGCTGGTTAGCCGCCGGCGATGGCCAGTTCCAGCAGCGCCCGCGCCCGGCCGTCGCGCTGGCGCAGGGCGGCGTCGGTGGCGGGATTCGCCCCGTAGCCGACGATCGCCACGTCCCCGCGGTGGATGTCGACCTGGTCGATGCGGTACTGGGTCCAGTCCGGCGACCAGGTGCCCGACTCGATGCGGAACGCGAACGACATCTCGTCGACGAGGCGGGCGCGTAGCTTCGGGGCGATGTAGGCCACGTCGGCGTCGGCGGGGTCCAGGCGGGCGGTCACCAGCAGCCCACCGTCGTCGATCGACAGGTCGAGCGTGCCGGTGGTGGTGCGGGCGATACGGCGCAACTGGTCGTGGCCGAGCACCAGCGGCACGTCCAGGTCCGGGCGGGTGAGAGTGGCATCGAACGCGGTAGCAGCGATGACCTCGGTGTACGGGCCGTAGGAGTCCCACATCTCGTAGGCCCGCTCGGTGACTGAGGCGTGACCGACGAACTCCACCTGCGCGGCGCCGTCGGCGTCGCGGAGGTGCATGTCGGCCAGTCGCGCGCGTGCGACTGGCCGGGATCCGGCCTGCGGCGCGCAGCGGCGCTGGGCGGGCCGGTCGGCGCGTTGCCGCACGTGCTGCGCCCGCGCTGCGGCAGCCGCGGCGGTGTCGGGGATGGTCATGTCTTAGTCTCCGTCGGCTGTGTGCGGGGGGCGCCGTACACCCGGTCGAACTCGGCCAGATCGGCGTCAGTCAGGGGCGGCAGGTCATCCAACTGCCGTGCTTCGCTCGGGGTCAGCGTCCGCGCGTCCAGCCTCGTCTTGATCGTGGCGGCCCGGGCTGCTGGGTCCATGGCCAGCAGCGCGGACCGGTTGAGTTTGACGAACCGGGGACGCGCGGTCAGCCGGGACAGTGCGGTTTCCCGCCGGGTGACAGCCGGACCCAACTTCATGATCAGAAATTGGAGGTTGCGTTGCGTGATGCTGGCGTAGGTGATCGACCCGGTGGACACCGCGGCGTCGATCAGGTCGGCCGGGGCACCGAAGAACCGGGCGATGTCGGTCAGCCCGAACTCGCGGGTCCGTAGGAACTCCGAGGATGCCGCGACGGTTTGGATGGGCTTGTACTCCCAGTCGTTGCCGTGCACGAACAGGTCACCGTTGTCCACCGCGGCCCGGTAGGCGTCTTTGGCGACCCGCGCCTCATCCTTGTTGATCTTCTTGGCGGTGTTGGTGAGCTCGGCCATCGGGATGGCGGATCCGCCGAACCAGTCCAGGGCGAACCGCTGCGCCGACAGCGACTCCTCCAGCGACCAGGCGGCGTAGGCGACCGGGGACAATCCCAGCGGCAAACCCGCCACCACGTACTGCCGCTCATGCCACACATCGGCCAACCGCGCGCCGGTAAACTGCTCACCGCCGATGCGTATCTCGGTGATCTGGGCGCCGGACGCCCGCACCGACACATCCGACAGGGCCACCAGCTCAATGCGCGCCGGCAACCCCAGCGCGGACCTGCGGGTGATGACGCCGAACACGTTGCCGGCCCGGTCCAGGTCGAACTGGGATGACCACAGCCACTCCTGAATGTCGACCCGATCACCACCGGGGAGCATCAGCACCGGCGGCGTCGGCACCTGCACCTGCACCCCGCCGACGCGGCGGAACACGTCCACCGGCATCGTGGAGATGAGGTCGGCCCGTAGCGTCAGGCACGCCCACACCGCCGAGTGCCGCAACGCGGTCGCGTTCGTGACCAGCGGGCCGCTGCTGCGCCGGCTGGTGCGCTCACCCAACAACTCTTCGGGGGTGGTGATGGTCGCCGCCCGCTGGTGGCGGCCGAACAAACTCACGGCTCAACCCTCGGGTTGCGGCGGTCGGCCCACCACCGTCCGGCCAGCACCACCACACCAGCAACAATCATGCCCGCGCCGGTGCCGGCCAGCGCCGCGACGGCGACACCGACACCAGCGGCGACCAGCAGCAGGCCGAGCACGTCCAGGCCGAGCGTCACCCCATCACGCAGCACGGCACACCTTCCCTATCCGAACGATTCGGAAACGTCGTAGTCGTCGTCGGCCAGGTGCTTACGGATCTCCAGCGCGAACAGGGCGGTGATCGCCGCCTGTAGGCACACCACGTTCCCGCTGGCTTTACGGTCGAGCAGCCACACATCACCGGAGGGTTTCGTGCGGGCCACCGTGTACGCGTCGGTCAACGCCGCCTGACCCTCATGCCGCAGCGTCGCGTCACGGACCTCAGCCAGCAGCGTCCCCGTGTACGCGGCGGTGTCGCTGACCAACGGCGACGCGACATCCCCCCGCCGCGGCTGCACACCGCTCGGCAACCGAATGTCCTCGTCGGCCAGCGGCTGCTTCAACTGCTTGGTCGGTCCTCCGGCGAGGTCCACACCCCACGCGACCGGCGCCCACCGCTGGCGGAGGGCCTGCGCCCGGCCTGGTAGCCAGTCAATTCCCGGCTTGTACTCGATCACCCGCAGGTGATGCTTCACCCCGCCCACGCCCGGCCACGCCGCGACGATCGCGGCCTGGGTGCCCTGCCAGTCACACGCCACCCCGAACGCCACCACATCCCCCGGCGTCTGCCGCACGTCGATCAGTTCGTTCCAGCGGGCCACCGGCGGCACGTTCGGGTCCGCAGGCGGCGTCGCGCCACGACGCCGGTTCAGATACGCCCGCTCGAAGTCGGCCACGGTGGTGGACTTGGCCATCTCGGCGCGGATCGTGTCCAACCGCACCGTGTGCCGCCACCACTGGCGGCCCTGCTCATCCACCCCGCACACGCACGGGCCGCTCTGACGCGGGCACAGCGCCGGCATACACCGCAGCCACGTACCCGGGTCGTCATACGAGCCGGTCAGCTCCGACCACTCCAGGTAACAGATCGGGGACCGCTCACCGGCGGCGGCGACCGTACGACCCAGCTCCACCTTCGCCGCCAGATACGCCGACCGCTCGGTGCCCTCGGTGGACACCCGCCAATGCTGCGGTGACCACCGCGTCAGCATCGCCGGTGAGAACGCCTGCTCCAGGCGGGCATCCTCGGCGTGGAAGAACTCGTCCTCCACCCCCAAATCGAGGGTTTTGCCGTGCCCCGCGTCTTCGGTGTTCGCGGTGATCCCGTCGATCGCGCCGGTATCCCAGATCAGCGCCTCAGACCCACCCCGCAGGCGGGGCCGGAACCGGTTCGCCAGCGGCGACGCCAACAACACCGGCAGATGATCATCTATCAGTTTGTCCCGCGCGTCCTGCCGTTTCTGCGCCGCATACAGGATGCGCTGCCGGCCAACCTGCTGCGGCGCGTGCCGCCGAGCAGCCCGTGGGAACGCCAGCGCTCGATGCGTCTTCACCCCGAGCACGATCGACGTTTTACCGCTCTGCCGCGGCACCAACAGGGTCACATCCCGATACACAAGCTCCTGCGTGTCCGGGTCGACCTCCAACGCGACATCCACGCAGTACCGCTGCCACGGCATCATCGGCATACCAAGCTGGGCCGAGATCCGCGCCACCGCCGCGCCGTACGTTCGACGAGACGGGTCACGGACGGTACCCACCCGCGGTGGGCACGTCAGCCCATACGCCGACCAGATCTCATCCTTCGACATCCCCGGCCGCAACCGCACCTCATACGGCGTGTACCGGTCAGGACGGCCCGAGATCGTCTTCGTCTTCGTCCTCGGCACCCCGGCCCTCCCAGATGTCCGCCAGCGCCGCCCGCAACTCTTTCGATACCGCAGCCGTGGCCATACCGGCGTCGGTGTCCAACTTGCGCGCCAACGCGTACGCCGCCTGCGCCAACGGATGCTCCCGCCCCTCCAGGTCACCCAACTCACGCATCGACTCGCGGGTCGCCGACTCAACCGCCCCGCACCCCGACGGCGCCGCATCGGCACCGAACAGGACACGGTGCGCGCCGAGTAGCTGCGGCACGGGCAGCTCAAGCGCCGCAGCCAGCCACACCAGCTCATCCACACTCGGCGCCCGCTTACCCGTCTCCAGGTTCCGCAACGCCGCCGCGGTAAACGAGGCCGGCGCACCAGCGGCCCGCGCCGCGACAGCCACCTCATCTCGGGTAGCGCCTCGAACCCGCCGCGCCACACCGATCTCAGCGGTGACCACCGCACTGATCGGCTCACTCACCGAGGGCTCTTCCTGAACCACCAGATGTCCCCCCAGTCCCGGGAGAGAGAAAAAAATCAACTTGGCGGCGGGTTGTCGACCCACCCAAAATTAAAAAACAACAGCCCTGACCTGCGCGAACACAGGTCACCAGTGCGGCGACGTCACCCACAAAGCAGGTGCCGGCGCTCCACCGGTGCCGCGTTTCTGGTTGCAGTTCGTCGCGCAGACCGCACACCCCGGTGATCCATCAGGACGCGGCCCGTGCGACGGCTCCCAATTCCACATCTCCAGACGGCCGACGGGTCTGCGGGATCGGGGAATCCGATGATCGATCTGGTTGGCGCCACCGTGCCCGCAGATCCAACACACCGGGTGCTCGGCGAGGAACGCCCGCCTCGCCTTGCGGTAGGCGTAGCTGTCCTCGCTGTGCCGGCTCATCGCAGGAAGCTGAGGCCGTCAAAGCTGAGGCTGTACGCACCGGCCTGGGTGCGGCGTACCACGATGTCACCGGTAGTCATGATCTCGCAGGGGGCGGCGATACCACCGGTGGTGGGCACCGACAGCAACTGGCTGTAGGTGGGTGCGTGGCCGGCGGGCAGGGTGACCACCACATGCCCCGAGCTGGTGCCACTGGAGGCGACAGCGATCCTGCCCCGCAGCCAGGTCCGGTCGTCGCTTTCCTGGCGCACGGCCAGGGGCGCGACGCCGGTGCTGGTGTCCTCGCTGTACCGGCCGGTCGCGTCGGGGTCGACGGCGATGATGGCCTGCCAGGCGTACAGGCTGGTTTGAAGCCGGCCGTCCTGGTCGATACCGCCGGTGGTGACACGCTGGTTGGTCCCGTCGCGGCGCTCGAACCGAATCAGGACCCCGGTGGCCGTCGCGTGGCTCGCGATGAGGGTGATGAGGTGGTCGTAGCCGAACCCGCCCGGCTGCTGCTCGGCCCGGTAACGCAGGGCCTCATTGAGCCACGCGGCAAGTCTGAGCTGCCCGCCGATGGTGATGTGCGCCTCGGCGAGATTGACGCCGGCCGGAACGTCGCTGAAACGCACCGACAGCAACGGGGCCGTCAGCGCGGTGGATGGGCCCACGTAGGACCGCGGCGTGTAGGTGCCGGACAGATCAGGCACCTGCCCGGCGGGCAGCAGCGCACTGCCGTCGAGGGGCCCCGCCGGGCCGGAGGCGGTGCCGACCGACGCTCTGGTGACGTAGGTACTCGCCGGGTCCGGCGCCGTGGCGGTCACCGGCACCAGGTCGGCAAGGCTCGCGGGCGGCCCGCCGGGGATAGCGATGTCCGCCCGATACCGCCACGCGGTCGTGTCCACATCGAGCGTGTACGCCCACCCGGACGGCGACCAGTCGACGTCGTCCGAGACGGGCACGGTCAGGCTGTATGCGCCGGCGTTGTCGAGTGTGGCCGTGTGCGCGCCAGGCTGGAGGGTGATGTCGTCGGCGGGGCCTTGTAGGGGGATGGCCCGGGTTAGCCGGATGGTGCCGGCGGCCGGGTTGCCGTCGGCGGTGAGGATGACACCGGTGATGGTGCGGGTGCTGAGACTAGCCGGATACGTCACGACCGCCCCCTGTGCTGGTGTGTGGTGTGCGGGCAGGCCGTCCCAGCCTGCGACCTGCCCGCACCCACGTGCCGATGTCGTAGCGGCGTTACAACCACTGCTCGTCGATGTTGCCGGCGTACAGGTAGGCGGTGCGGTAGTCCGGCCTCGCGAACAGCGCTGACTCGCCCGAGTACACGGCAGCGAGTAGACCCGGCCGATACCACCAGCCGTTGGTGATGCCACCAACCTCTGCGACCGGTTGCATGGTGTTCAGGTCGAGCTGGTCGGCGGCCGAACCGGTCAGCCTGGTGACCGTGTCCGCGATGTCCATGGCCGCCCATGCCAGAGCCAGGGCCTCAACCCACCCGTCGATGCTGTAATACAACGGGATCCACTGCCCATCGCCGCCACCGGCGATTCCGAACGTGCCGTCCGGTCCGATCAGGAATGAATACGGCACAGCGGTGCGTTGTGGACCGGCCTCGAAAAACCACCCCTTGGGAGCAAAGGTGTCTTCCCACTCCGGCGTGTCCACGCTGAGCATCCGTGGGCCCGCCGCATCTTCGGGGATGCCCGGCGCGGACGGCAGGACAAGACCACCCCACCGGGCTCGATACGCCTCGGCGCGGTCGATGACCTCGTCAGGAACCTGCGCCTTCTGCCATGCGCCTCGAAACTGGCTTACCGGCGGCGCATCGAGCCACACTCCGTGAACGCCGACGAACGAGCGAGCACGTCTACTCAAACCGGTCGGCGGCCGACGAAAGTTCCACACAAGTGCATGGTATCGGGGCTTTGGGCACACTCCGCCTAGCGGAGTTGGTGAACAAATCATGCCGTAGCGCGTCCGGCAAGGTCAAGTCGGGCGTGGTCGTCCGCGTGGTGAGAGGCGCTTGGCGGCCTCGATGCGCGCGGCCTCGTCCAGTGGGCTGTAGCCGGCGTGGGTGGTGAGTCCGTCGCGGTCACGCCAGCGGCGGACCATCGCGACGGTGACGTCGTCGCCGAGACGGTGCACAAGCTGCTGGGCGGTGCCCCACTCCCGGCCGGCGTACCAGGACAGCGGAGCGGTGGCAGGGCAGCCGGCGGCGGTGCAGGTCAGTGCGCAGCGGGGGCAACGGGTCATGCGGCATGCAGCACGGCAGCGCGCGGCCAGATATGAGCGACGCCTTTCACTGCGCCAGGCATGCCGCAGCCGCAGCCCTGCCCGACGCAGCGGCAGCCGGCGGCGCATATGACGGTCCAGACCTCGGGTGGTCCTGCGGTTTGGATGTGGATGCGCCGTTGGGCGCACCGGGGGTTGGGGCAGGCGATGTCGTCGAGCAGTTCCCGCTGCGGTCCGCAGCCAACGGCAGCGCGGACACACGTGTCTTCGTCGGCCAGGTGCCGGGTGATGGCGGCGGCGGTGGCGGCGTTGGTCACGCGGGGGATCGTGTCGTAGATCCGCCACCACGGGTTCGGGCCGGCGGGTGCGGTGGGGAGTTGCAAGGCGAGCCAGTCGAGTTTGCGCAGGCTGCGGGTGTGCATGTCCGCCCACCGGTTCCGGCGGGGTGCCCGAGGTGCGGTGGTGACGGCGGCCAGGCCGGGAGTGGGATCGCCGTGACCGCCGAGGGTGTGGCGGCGGCCCCAGGCCGGGGAGTGCAGCAGGGCGGGGGCCTCCAGTGCTTCGGCGGCGATGTGAGCGGCCTCGTCGTCGGCGAGTTGGGCGAGGTGCTCGAGCGCTGTCTTCAGGGACCATGCGGCGGCGGTGGCGTGCAGGTGGTGCGGTGTCACGGGTGGCCCTCCGAGGCGTGGGCAGTCATCGGCTGGTCCAGTCGTCGTCTGGTTCGCGCTCGGCCGGGTCGGTGACCCAGTCGAGGTCACCCCAGCCGCGGTCCTCGTTTAGCTCGCAGTCGCACACGGACCAAATCGGGTCATCTCGGCCCTGGTTGAGGTCGTGTAGGCGGCAGTCGTCGCAGGACACGGGTCAGCCCTCCCTGTCGGCCGCGCGGGATTCAGCGGCGGCGATGAGGGCGACGAGGTGGCGGGCGAGGCCGTCGTGCTCGTCAACGACAGCCCCGGGGTAGTGGGCGTCCCAGCGGTCGTACCAGCCCTCCAGGAGGTCACGGATGGCTGCCCAGCGTTCGTCGGCGGTGCGCGCGGCCCGCCACTCCGCTGTGGAGTAGTCGAGGAACGCCTGCATCTCGGCTGGGGGGTATGTGGTGCCGCGGTCCCGCTCGGGGCCTATACGGGCCTGTGCGTGGCTCTCAGCGGGCTTGGCGGCGTCCTGCGTGCCGCGGGCCGGGGAACCGGGGCGGGTGGCGTATCGCGCCTGTACCTCGTCGAGCTGTTCGACCACGTCGTCGAGGGTGGCGCGTGCGCGGTGCCGCTGCGCGGCGAGCTGGTCGATCAGCTCTTGGGCTTCGCCGAGGACGGAGCGGGCATGGTCGCGCTGCGCGGCGAGTTGGTTGATCAGTTCGGCGGCTCCGGTGGGGCCGGTGATGCGGGCGCGGTTGAGTGCGGCCCATACGTCGGTGAGCTGCGTGAGGGCGTCGTCGCGCTCGGCGGTGATGGTGGCGACGTTGTGGTCGCCGTGGACTGGCAGGCGGCGGGCGTGCTGGGTCATGGCGTCTCCTCAGGTGTGCTGGGCGTGGGGCGGCGCGGTCGGCGTGGGGTGACCTGCTCGTCGAGGGTTTGACCCCAGCGGGTGGCGCAGGGCTCGCAGATGCGCAGCCGTCCCCAGTGCTCGTTGCCGACATGCTCGTCACCGGGGGGCAGTGCGGCGGCGAGGTATTGCTCGCCGGGGCGGATGGTGTTCGCGCAGGGCTCTGCCTGGCAGTCGTGGGCGGTGCGGGCGGTGCGGATGGTGCGGATCTCAGGCATGGCGGCGGGCTTCCTCAGGCGGACTTGCGACGGACGATTTGGTTCAGGACGTCGCCGACGGACGACATCCCCGGCACCCGGGCGGTTTTCCGTTCGGCGCGTGCCCGGTCGAGTGCCCGTTGGCGGATTTCGTCGGATGGCGTCAGCGGTGGGGGCCGCTCTTCGTCGGCCGTCTCACCGAGGGCGGCGGCGATGGCTTGTCGGCACAGTTCGGCGCCGCGGGCGGTGCGTGCGTCGCGGGTGGCGTCGTCTTCGTATCGCGATGGCAGGGCGCGGACCTGGTGGGTGACCTGGCGGCGCCATTCGTCGCGGATGGTGCGGGTGTGGTGGCGGATGTGCGCCGGCATGATCCGGTCGGTGCTGTCGCGGTAGTGGCGTCGGAGTGCTTCGCAGGCTTCCGGGTAGGTGATGTCGTGAAGGTCTTCGTGCCAGGCGAGGACGTCGGCGTCTCCGACGGTGCGTAGGTCGCGGGCTGCGGCGGCGGCGAGGATGAGCGCCGTTTCGGTTTTGGTCATGACGCCTCCTCGGCGGCGTAGCGGGCGGCGAGTTCGAGGGCGGCGTTGACCCGCTGGTCGGTAGTGGATGGTCGGGCCTGTGCCGGGGCGGCGTTCATCAGTTCGTTGACGACGCTGGGTAGCGCCGAGGGATGCAGTCCCTTGGAGTGCCAGGCGGCGAGGCCGCGGCGGATGTCGGCGGGGGCGATGTTTTCGGCGAGCATTTGCTTGAGCTGTTTGCCGATTTGGCCGATGACCTGTCCGGGTGGGCGTCGACGGCAGTGGTCGATCCATTCGCCGATGAGGGCCTGTGCGGTGTCGGGTTCGGCTGGGACGATCGCGAGCGCGGTTGAGCGCTCCGCCGAAGGCGGAACTTCCCTGTTCCCTGTTCCCTGTTCCCTGTTCCTTTCCGCCAGTGAGTCCTCAGTGAGTTGTGTGTGAGGTTGCGGTGAGGGCTCACTGTGTGACGGTTCGGGAGTGCTCCGACCAGGGATTTCCACAGGTGGAAGGGGTGTCGTTTCACTGGTCGGTGGGGGTTCGGGGGCTTCCGGTGGTGGGGGGATCTTGCTCTTTGTCGGACGGTTGATCCGTTGGTGCTCACCCCATCCTCGGACGGCAAGGTATGAGCGCTCGCCCACCTTGTAACGAAGGATCAGTGAGGACTCACTGAGTCGTTTTAGGTCGAGTTCGACGTCGGTGGAGAGCCGGTCGTCCAGTGGCCAGACGGCGGCTTTGATGAGCCGGGCGTCGTCGACACAGCGGCCCTCGTCGTCCACGTGGGTCCACAAGCCAATGAACGTCAGCCGTGTCTCGACGAGCAGGCTCGCCACGGTCAGCGACGTAAAGAACTCGGGCTTGATGGAGCGGATCCGGGCCACGTCGTGCCTTCCTTTACGGGTGGTGCTGGTCTGTGCGGGGGTAGTTGGGCCGGCCCCGCCCCTTCCGGGGCCGGCCCAACCGGTCAGGGGGTGGTCTTGTGGCGGGCGCGCTGGTCGCGTTTGCGGAGCCTCCAGTCCTCCCGCTCGGCGGTCTCGCACGGTTCGCACGGCTTTTCGTCGCGTTCTCGGTGCCGCTTCGCGGCGGCCGGCGTCCCACACGGCTGTGGACCGCGGGCCGGCCGTGGTGTGACTGTCCAAGCGGTCAGGTGCAGCCACGGCCGGTCGTCCGGGACGGCAGCGGCGAGGACGTACAGCAGCCGTTCCCGGTCGCCCGGGTTGGGCAGCGTCGCGGCGAGCCACCGCGCGTTGGCCTGCGGGTCGTCGTCGCGGACCCGCACGACCAGTTCGGCGGCGACGGCGGCGAGCTGGTCTACGTAGGTGCTGCTGTCCATCACGCGCCGCACTGGAGCCGGTCCAGCTCGGCAGCCAGCTCCCGCCGTAGTGCCTCCAGGCGGTGCACCTCGGCGACCCACCCAGGTACGTCGTCGGCAACGGCGGCAGCGAGCAGTGCGACGTCTGGCTGCCGGCCGCTGTCGCGGGCGTCGGCGTACGCGATGTACCGGCTGGTCATGGCGTACAGGTCGGCGGGTGTCGGCCGGGGGCCCGGGGCCGGCGTGACACCGGCCCCGGGCTCGTAGCCGCCGCATCCGCACGTCGAGGTGGAACAGCCACCCCGGCGGCGGTCCGCCCGCAGTGTGTGCAGCGGCTCCAGGTGCCCGCACACGCACCAGCCCGGCTCCCGCACCAGTCCGCCGCAGGCGGCGTCGCGGTCGTTCACTGCCGCCCCTGCTGGTCGGCGACGGCTTGGAGGTGATCGATTACCCGGCGGGCGTCGTCCCTGCTGAGTTCCTTGGTGCTGGTGATTTCGCGTTCCAAGACGTCGCTGATGTGGCCGAGCCCGGCTTCGCGGTTGGCCTTGCCGACCTTGCCCAGCAGCAGATGCAGCAGGTTCTGCTGCTTCGGCGTGATGCCGCCGGCATCGCCGTCAGGCAACGGCGGCGGCGCGGGCCGCTGGGCCCGCTGTGCGGTGGGTCGCTCTCGCGCCGGGGCGGCGGACTGACGCGATGGCATGGCACGCTGCGCGGTACGGCGACCGCTCGCGGCCTGCCCGTCGTCGTCCTCATCCTCGGCGGCAACGCCGGTCAGTGACAGCAGCACGTACCGGCGGGCGTAGGTGATCGCCGAACCCATCTGCTGCGGGTTCTCCGACAGTTTCAGCGGGTACCTGCCGGCCAGCTTCTCGCCGGACGTGACGTGCACCAGCTCGTAGGCGAGGACGAACTTGTTCTCGTCGGCCAGAGTCGGCGCGCAGGTGTAGACGATCCCCAACTCGTTGAGGCGGGCTAGCACCTGCTCGTTGACCTGTGCGAGGTCGGCGTACTTGGACTGGTGGCCAGCCTTGTTCTTGGTCAGTGTCGGCGGCTTGGCCTGGAACTCGGCCAGCGCCGAGATGATGCCGGTCATCAGAACGGCACCTCCTCGGAGTCGTCCTCGCTGGTTTTGGCGAGCACGTACGCCGAAGCGGTCGGCGCGACGATCGGCTCCCCCACCAGGTCCCGCAGCCCGCCGACGATCCGAGCTACCTCCTTGACATAGAGGAAGTCCCGGTACTGCTCCGAGCCGCACTCCAGCGGCACGAAGCTGTAGCCGTCGGCACGCAGATGAATACCGGCACAGAAATCGACCTCCGGCATGTCGATGACCTCACCGTCGGGCAGGATCAGCAACTCGGAGAACCGATACGGCGACAACTGGAGGGCTACGTCGCCGAAGATTCCGGATCGGCCCGTCTTCCAATCGAACAGGCCCCGGGAGTAGCCGTCGTCGCGCCGCGGAATGTGGTCGTACTGCGGCCCCTCGGGCAGCAGCACGTCTCCGATCAGGTCAAGGGTGCCGACGTGGCGGCGGCTCTCGGAGTAGACGACCGCCTCGATGTGCAGGGGACGTAGGTCGAAGTCATCGAGGAACTGCACACAAGACTGGACGTACCCGGTAAGCGCGTCGGGGACGGTGACCCGCTCGCCGGTGGAGAGCCGTTCGGCCAACTGGTGGATCTCGGACCCCTTGTTGGCGGCGGCGTCGCGCTTTTCGTACCGGCCGCCCTTGATCTTCTTTAGGCGCTCGGACGTGGGCAGCTTCGCCAGGTCGTCCCAGTGGTCGACGGCGTACTCGGCGGTGGCGTCGCCGGCCCAGTTGAGCAGCGCGGGCTTGGGTAGCCCGTTTCCGTTGATGGTGGTGACGCCGGGGACCTTGGTGTCGGTGTCGGTGTCCACATACCAGTGGTGCCGTCCGCGGTTGACCCGCTGAATCTTCACTTACTCGCTCCCTTGATCAGTCGCAGTCGGCGATCGCCGGGCTCACACCCGGGATGCCGGTCGTAGACGCCGGGCTGGCCGCCGGCGCCGACGGTGGCGGCGGGATGCACCGGCCACCGGCACCCGCCAGCACACGGCGCACCGCCAGTAATCGCGGCCTGGGTGGCGGCGGCGATGTCCGCCCATCTGCGGGTCACGACGGGCCCTCGGACGGGAGCTCGGCGTACCGGTCGGCCAACGGCCGCTGGCCCCGAGGGGCCGGCGGCCGGATCGCTGCGGCCAGCTCACGGGCGACCGCGAGCGCGGCGTCCGTGAGTCCGGCGTCCGCCCAGACGCCGTGGCCAAACACCCCGGGGGCGGCGGCGTCCAGGGCGAGGCTGAGTCGCAGCCCGTACCCGACAGGGCTGCCCAGCCAGTCCGCCATCGCGGACAGGATGAGGTCGGCGCGAGCCGCCGTATCAATTTCGGGCTGGCCGAGGATGTCCACGATTTCGTGGCGCAGGTCGTTCACCGGCCCGCCTCCTCACGGCCGACGCCGAGCCGTTCCCGCGCGGCCACCAGGCCCACCCGTAGCTGCTGGGAGGTGCTGATCGCCTGGTCCCGGTCGGTGTGGGCCTGCCGCAGGTCGTCGGACAGCCCGCGGGCCAGGTCCCGCCACTGGCCGAGCTGCCGGGTACGCCGCTGGTAGGCGGCCGTAGTGGTGTCCAGCGCGTCCTGCAGGCGGGCCAACTCCCGCACCATGTCGTCAGTCATGTGAGACTCCAGATCAGCAGGGCGGCCAGGAGATAGATAGCGGCACCGATCGGCACGCCGACCAGTAGGGCAGTCACGATGCGGACGGTGTCCGCGTGCGGCGCGGCAGCGTGGCGGGGGCCCTCCACCGCCGGGCAGGCCACGCCGTGGTCACGGCCGGGGACGGTTAGGCAGCCGGGGCACACCCCGGGACCCGAGTGGGCGCTCACCGGGGCTCCTCAAAGTCCGTCGCCTCGGAGCGGGCGATCTCGAGCGCGGTCCGCCGCGCCCACCCGGGCAGCATCGGGTCCGGCAGGCTATCCGGGGTCAGTGCGGCGGCGGCGCGAAACCGTGCGGACGTCTCGCGCAGCAGGAGTAGCTCGGCCTCCTGGTCGGCTAGCTCGGCGCGGTAGTCGCGAATCCGCTCCGCCTGGTGTCGGATACGGCGTTGCCGCGCCATCAACTCCCGGTCCATGGTGCGGCAGACCAGGGCGAGGATCACGGCGGTGAGAGTCACGGCGAGCAGGGCGGCCGTGAGAGCTACGGGCAGCAAGGCCATCAGGCCACCTCCCGCAGCGCCGGGTCCGGCAGCGGTGTCAGGCCGGGGCAGTGCGGCGGCAGCATCACCGGCTCGAACTCCCGCGGCGGCGGGTACTCGCCGGCCGCGACCCCGCGCCAGTAGGTGCACGCCTGGTCGCAGACCTCCCCGGGCAGGTGCCCGCAACCAAGGTCCGGGACGGTGATCGGGGCGGCGGCGGCCATGAGTGGCCACGCGGTCTTGGCCGACTGGCCGGCATCCCACTCGGCGTGCCGCAGCACCACCGCGTCGACCGGGTCGGTCGGGTCGAGGGCGCTCATCGGGGGCCCTCGGTGAGCTGGGCGCGCAGCGCTTTCACCTCGGCGCGCAGTGCCGCCGTCTCCGCGTCCTCCGGTGCCGGAATCCGGGTCGAGGCGGTGACGCGCAGGCCGCCGACCTTGGCCTCCGCCTGGCGCTCCCAGAAAGACCCCAACTTCACATCAGCGGCCGGCGCACCGAGTGCGGCAGCGATCGCCTCCACCACCGGTAGCCGCCGGTCGTGATCCCCTTCCAGGAAGGGCCCGACAAACAGTGCAAGGCTCGCGCTCACGTCGGGGGCCGGCGTGCCGGCGAGAGAGCCGATCCGGTCAGCCACCGCACGTAGGTCAGCGGCGAGGGACAGCCAGTAGTCCGACCTCGGGGTGGTCTGCGGCTCTGCTGCCGGCGTGGGCAGCGGGTGCTCACAGTCCCAGCCGCGGCTGCTGTAGCAGCGCGGCGAGCAGTAGACGCCAGCCGCGGCAGCGGCGCACATCTGCCGCTCGGTGGTGTCGGTACGATCGGTGTGCATCTGGACTCCTTCGTGAATCGGGTTGTCCGGGTGTCGAGCCCTTCGCCGCGTCATCGGCGGGGGGCTCACTTCATCGACCGCTTCGCGTCGATGAGGGTCATTCGGCGGCCTTGCTGCTCAGCCGCTCACGGCGGCACGTCTTGCACTCGCGCCGGGCGTAGCCCTTCGGAGTGCGCCGCGAGTAGGTGTTCTGTGGCGTGTACTCGTGGCCCTGCCGGCAGTGGGTCTTCGCCGCGTTGTAATGGGGCATGGTGTGGCGGGAGCGGAGCAGGTTCTGCCGCTGCGTTACCGCCTCCAAATGGGTCGGATTCACGCACCGTCGGTGCCAGCATCCGGTCCCGCCTGGACAGGTGATGTCTGTGTTGTGGCACTGGTGGTCGACGTTCAGGCCGTCTGGGACGGGGCGGACCATCAGTTCGTAGGCGACCCTGTGGGCACCCTCGCTGCCCTTGCCGAAGATCCCGTAGCCGTCGGAGTTGGCGTGGCCACGCCACATCCAGCAGGCGTCGGGGCCGTTGGAGGTGTCTACCTGAGCGATGAAGGCGCGGATCCGAAGTGGGCTAATCGCGTAAATGCGGCCGGGGCCGGCAGGCGGAGTCGGATTGCTCGGCCCGGCGGGAGGGTGTGTCATGCGATCCTGCCCTTCTCCCGCTGCTGCATCAGTGCGTCAACCGCAGACCGGCGGACGCGAAACCGGGGTCGGGACTTGCCCTGACCGATGTCGATGCGGGGGAGTAGGCCGGCCCACACGAGCCGGTAGACCGTCTGCTTGTGGGTTCGCATGACTGCGGCGGCTTCCTTGACGGTCAGGTAGGTGTCCATCACTCGGCTACCTCGAAGAGGTCTTCGAAGCTGACTGATAGCCCGAGTTGGCCAAGCGCCTCGCTGTGGTGCTGGAGTGCCGCGAGGGTCGCCGCGATTACGGCCTCTCCGGCGTGCTGGTCGCGACGGAGTCGGGTGATGGTGCGTGATGCGATGCCGAGTAGTCGTGCGCGCGCTTGGTCGGATGTGGCTCCGACAATGCGCGTGTAGAGGTCGAATCGGTCGAGACGTAGCCGGACGTGGGGGCGCTTCACCCCGTCAACGTCTGGCCGTGTCCTGACTTGCGTGTCCGTGTTCACGTGTCGGAGATTACTCGGACATGCATGGGCTAGCAAGCGCTGTAGGTCACGCATGTCTAAGTTCACCCGGACGTATGACTAGACCCGGACATGCGTGTCTGGGTACCGTTACTTGCATGTCTCAGCGAGTGCTACGCAGGGCGCGGAGGTCGGCGATGACCAACCGGCCCATGCGCCCGCCGCCACTACTGCCACCATTGCCGCGCCTGCCCGCGTCCTCAGACACGCATGTCGCCTACCATGTCCCGATGGACAGTGAGCACCGGATCGATCGGGCCGAGTGGGCTGCGGTGGTCCGAGAGGTGCTGGAGACGGAGACCGGTGGCAAAAAAGAGCCGCTGGCCCGGCTGCTCGGTATCAACTCGAAGACGCTCCAGCGTTGGCTGAGTGAGGAGGTGGCCGTCTCTGAGGAGTACGTGCGCCTCGTCGCACGGACCACCGGACGTGATCCGATGGGCCTGCTCACGAGGGTCGGGTACTACCGTGAAGCCGATCTCACCGTCAAGCCTCCGCCGAACCCGCTTGAGATCGCGGAGGACGCCGCACTGAAGGTGATCGAGGAGAGCGGTCATCCGCCTCGGGTCAAGGCCCGGATGCGGGAGCGTCTATACGAGTTGCGCCGCCAGCGTCAGGCTGCGGAGGTTGAAGAGGTTCAGTGGTGGATTGATCACGCCAAGGAGGGGTAATGGCGTGGATCCGCCAACTCGACTCGGGTAAGTGGGCGGCGACGATCCGATACGGATCCGGACCAAACGATCGACTCACGGAAACCGACAGGTCCAAGGTGGTCATCACCAGGTGGGCCGCTGACCAGGAGGCCAGCCTGCGGCGGGGCGACTGGATTGACCCGCGCGCCGGCAAGAAGACCGTGGGGGAGTGCTGGGAGCAGTGGGGCACCACGTCCCGCCGGCTTGAACAGGCCAGCCGACGGCGGGACGAATCCCACTACCGGTGCCATGTAGCACCACGGTGGGCGGACGTGCGCGTCGGATCGATCCTCAAGCCGGATGTGACGGCATGGGTGGTCGAGATGGAGGGCGTACACACAGCGAGCTGCCGCAGCTCAAGAACCTGTCCCGGGTGTAAGGCCCCAGTCGGCGCGGCCACAATCGAGGGTGCGGTCGGTGTGCTCCGTGCGGTTCTCGACCTAGCCGTCGAGGCCAAACTTATCCGGGACAATCCAGCTCGAGGTGTCCGAAAGCCGAAACGCGACGCTCACGTTGACCGGGTCCTGGACCCCGATGAGGAAACGACACTGCTGGACGCGCTCGATCGCATGTTCCCCGATCGTGTCGACGCGCGCCTGTTTGTCGAGTTGGCAGCCGACACGGGAATGCGGTGGGAAGAGGCATCGGCAATTCCGCCATCGCTTGTCGATACGCGGCGGCAGCGTATTCACATCGCATGGGTGATGGAGAGGGACGGTACGGCGCGGCCGTATGCAAAATCTGCTGCTGGTAATCGCTCGGTGACCTACGGGGACCACCTTTCCGTGCGGATGAAGGAGGTGAAGGTTGCAGCTCGGGAAGTGAAGGGCGTGTTTCCTGGTGACGACCCGGGCAGACTGATTTTTACCTCAGAGAATGGTAAGGAACTGCGTTATTCAAACTGGCATCGTCGGGTGTGGAAACCGGCGCTGCAAGGCATGCCAGAGCGGCAGATGGTAAAAGGGCATAAGTTCCGGCCAGCGGTCACGGGCGCAGACTTGGACGACCCGCAGCCGACTCCGCACGACCTGCGGCACACGTTCGGCACCCGGCTCGCGGACGAGGGGGTGCCGTTGCACGACATCATGGCGCTGATGGGGCATGAGGATGTGCGGTCAGCGCAGCGGTATTTGCATTCGCGGGAGGAAAGGTTCGACCGGGCTCGTCAGGCCTTGCGCCGGGCGCGTGGTGGATCTTGATGAGTCGCCCATGAGTCATGATCTTGATATGTCATGTTGAAACCGCCTAACTTGGCTTAACTCTAGGTGCAGGTCAGACGCATGATCGCCCCTCCGTGCCAGGTCAGGGAACTGGCTGGAATTCGTTCACACCGAAGAGGTCACTGGTTCGATCCCAGTATCGCCCACGTTGAATATAGGCAGGTAAGAGGCCAGTTCCCGAATCAAGGGACTGGCCTCTTTCACTTCTTCCACCCGAGCTTGGGAGAAATCTGGGAGACGATCTTCACGGCCGGCGCAGTCTCCCCCGGTCAAGAGCCGGTCCAGAACAGCTACGGGGGACCGGGGTGCCATTGCTCGCCGCTCGGCTACTACCGCCTCCCCATCAAGTGAAGCCAGCCTGTAACGCATCAACCGGAGTCGGACAGCCGGCTGCCGGCGATGTCGGGTCTCAGGACCTACGTGACAGGTCAGTCTCGGGACGTGGGTGACACGTCCGACTAGACGATTTTGTGATTCCTCTGGGGCTGTGGATGTTGACCCTACGCTTCGGCTTCGTCGGGTGCCTGCTCTGGGATGCTTCTGGGGTGGGCAGGGACGTGGATCCGGATGAGCTTGCAGGTTGCTTTGTTGTGGAGGTCGGGGAGCGGCAGGCGTGGCCGTTTATCACCTTCGCCGACGGTGGAAGCGCGCGACCGCGTGAAGCTCGGCTTTATCTCGACAGCTTGTGGCAGGTTCGGCCGCCTTCCGAATCGAGCGGGGCATTGCTGGCTTCGGCAGAGGTGTGCCGGCTACTCGACCTGAGCAACTTGACGGTGGAGCGGGCTCAGGTCAGCGAGGCAGGTGAGCTGGAGGTGTGCTTCGCGGATGGTTCCAGTGTGACCGTGTCCGGTGTGGCAACGGCCGACACGGTTGGCGAGCCGTGGTGGTTCACTTCATGGACGTCTCAGGGGTGATGTTGCGGCGAGTCGGCCGTGGAGGTTCGGGTTTGCGGGTTTGAACCGGGCGATCGCCTTGGTGGTGGTGCGGGGGACCTCGGTGAGGAACTGGTCGCCGTCATGGACGCGGAAGGTGGTGTCGCATTCCTCGACGGTGAGGGCTGCTCCGGCGTGGGCGATGCCGACCTGGATGCGTTGCCCGGCGATGACGAGGGTGCCTCGGCAGCTGACGCGGCGTTCGACCCGCACGGGTTCTGAACTCGGGGTGGGTGGTGGCCCGGCAGGGCGGGCACGTCCTTGCGGTTATGGGAAGGCCCCTCTTAGTTTCGCTTCAACGCCTGACCGACTCGCTGTTCCGTCGCGGACTGGCGATCAGTCGTTGACGTCGTACTCGGATTCGTCGACCAGGCCCGTCACGAAGGTCTCGAAGTCGGGGGCGAGGACCGTGATCTGGTAGTTCCACTCTTGGTCGACGTGTACGACGGCGGGCTCATCAGGCGAGCGGTAGTCAAGGGCGACCATGTCGTGACCCGCCGACGGGCAGTCGGCGATGTAGATGCCGATGTCGGGGTAGCCCCATTCCGCTACCCAGAACGTGCTGCCGAAATCGCCGCAAAGGCTGAACCGAGCAGTTCGGCCGATCGCCGCCAGCATGTACACGCCGACGTGGTCCTCAGCCCAGGAGGTTCGGCTCGGTGCAGGGTGGGCGTCCCGGGCGAACGAGCCGCCATTGTGCCGACGGGCTAGGTCGACGTACGCGGTGGGCAACTCGTACCCCAGCTGGGCTTCGACCGCCCGCAGAATCTCGTCGGTGAGCTGGTTCTCCAGCGGGCCGGATCCGTCAAAGACAGTTGCGGGATCGAGCACAGGTAGACGGTAGTCGGTTGGCGTCAGTTCCAGGAGCGCCGGTAGCCCTGCAGCTGTAGACAGCAACGATGACAGCAACACGGCCAGCCGGGGAGTGCCAAAGATAGAAAGTGGTGGATCAGTATCCGGCGGCAGAGACGTGCGCGGACGCGCATGGACGGAGCGCCCAGGACTTACCAGCGAGGGTCGGGCGGCTTGGCAGCAGCGGGATGGTGCGGCCAGTAGGTGCCGCCTGCCGCGCAGGGTGTGGGGTTCGGCGCGGATACTGGCGGGGTGGTGGAGAAGCAGGCGACGGAGTTGACCCGGTGGACGATCCACGGCGAGCGGGTGGTGGATGACACCCGGCGGGCGCGGTTGAGTGTCGCCGAGGTGGAGTTGCCGGATGGAGCTCGCTTCGAGCAGTACGTGATTCGGGCTCCCCGGTCGGCGATGGTCGCCGTGCTCGATGATCGGGAGCGCCTGTTGTTGATACGGCGGCATCGGTTCGTGTTCGACCGGTGGGTGTGGGAGCTGCCCGGCGGCTATGTTGACGACGACGAGCACCCGGCGCGGTGTGCGGTGCGGGAGGTTGAGGAGGAGACCGGCTGGCGGCCCCAGGCGGTGGAGCCGTTGTTGTCCTTTCAACCGTGGGTCGGTACTGCGGACGCCGAGAACCTGCTGTTCCTGGCCCGGCGGGCCGAGTGCATCGGTGCGCCCGTGGACGTGAACGAGGCGGAGCAGGTCGCGTGGATTCCGCTCGACGAGGCGTGCGAGCTGGTGTTCCGGGGTGAGATCGTCGGTGCCGGCACGGTGATCGCGGTACTGGAGTTGATCGCGCGTAAGGCCCGCGGGGAGCTGTGATTGTCGGCGGACACGGTCGATCCGTACGAGGTGTCTAGACCTGGCCCCGGATGATGCGGTGGAGTTGTCCCGGGAGGACGCGCAGACCCGGGCCCCACTTGGCTGCGGCCGGACGTGGGCATCTGGGTAGGGTGTAGCTCCTCGGTCATGCGGGGAGATGGTCCTGCCGGAGCGGCCGAGGCGGCGGCCGGTCTCGTTGCGAGACAGGCCCTGGGTGTGCGGTTCGCGGACGCGGTCGTAGCCGGCCTGTGTGACTGGTCGGCGGGACTCGTTGGTCAGGTTCACCTCGCAGGACCAAGAGTCGCGCGCTTGACACTGATCTTGACCGATTGGTGGATTCACCGCTGGTGATCGAATGCCAAGGCTAGCCGAATGACTAATGCACCTCCTCCATCACAACCTGATGCCACCCAACCACTGACGCCGCCACCGTCGAAGCCACGATTTTCGCGGGCTGCGATCGTCGGCATCGTCGCCGGTGGCCTGATCGTGCTCTGCTGCGTTAGTGGCGTCATCGGGGCCATCGCTGGTGACGAGGGCGAGCCAGGCGCGCAGGCGGATCCCACTGCGGCTGCGTCCGCCACGGACGCACCAACCACCCCGGCTGCGCCGGCAACCACTGCGGCCGAGTCGCAGCCGTCGCCAACGGCCATCGAGGTGGCGGTACCGGACCTCGTTGGTGAGAACGCGCAGATCGCCTACGAGAAGCTTACCGAGCTGGGTTTCACGAAAGTGAAGTTCGGGTCCCAGGATGCCGATGATCAAATAGTGCTATACCCACCTAACTGGACGGTGACAAAGCAGAGCACAGAGGCGGGCGCGAAGCTCCGCACGGATCGAACCATCGTCTTGACCTGCACGAAGGAGGGGTAAGCGGGGGGCGGCGGTGTGGGCAGGCAGTTCCAGCCTGCGACCTGCCCACACCCCCTTCCTGCGTCCGTTTCTGGGGTACGCGAAAGCCCGGCGAGCCGGGCTCGGGCACACTCCGCCCCTGGCGAATGTCTGATGACCACTGTGGCGTCGGGAGGGGTTTGTGTCAACGCGTCTTGCTGGCCGGGTGCTGGTCCGCGGTGGCTCTCGGAGGTGAGTCGGGTGTCTCGCTCGCGGTGGATAGCTCCTAGTACGGCAGTCGCCGTTCGTGAGGTGACCTCGGGTCCCGCGGGAACGAGGACGGC